>NZ_JBHTYI010000015.1:0-91280 GCF_043656335.1 Peribacillus sp. NPDC056705
CGTCGATTCGCTCGACTTGCATGTATTAGGCACGCCGCCAGCGTTCGTCCTGAGCCAGGATCAAACTCTCCGAAGAAATGTTTGACTTGCTCATTCGCTTTTTTGATAGTGTGTGCTCACTTAAAAATTTAACGTTGGCGCTTTGTTTTGTTCAGTTTTCAAAGAGCAATCTCACAATCGTTCTTTCGAACGGCTGTTTATTCATCATAACACTTTATTGATTAGTTGTCAACTTCTGCGAAGTTTTTAACTTATTTTAAATCGCTGTGTTTTTCAGCGACCATTTCATCTTATCATTTTCATAGTAAGAAGTCAATAGTTATTTCTTTCAGCAATCTGCCGAAAGTGATGAAATTTTTCGTTTCTCTTAGTTGGTGCTTATTTATATTAATCCCATTTCACATTAATGTCAACGCCTTTTTTTCATTTCTTTTATTTTTATCTTTCACCGGTTATTAGCTTCTTCAGTTTATCAACAATTACAAGACAATCCTTATATAGTAGAAAGATTGGCAACGATATATGGAATGGACCTAATAAGTATCTTATATCCTTTTTTAATGCTACTTAATGATAATGAAATCGGATTATAACCAAGTTGACTTCACAATTTTCATTATGCTATTATATAACCAAGTAAAATAATCGGAATAGTTAATTTTATTTATAAACTTTCTATCAATAAAACTTAGCTAATTTAAAGGAGATGGGAATATGACAGCAGCAATGGTAATACCAGGTGCAGAATCTTTTTTCTTACCCGGCAATTCTATCGGCATTCTTATTTGCCATGGTTTTAACGGAACGCCACAAAGCGTAAGGTATTTAGGTGAAAAATTTGCCGCCAAAGGCTTTACTGTCTTCGCTCCTCGACTGGCGGGCCACGGAACGGATGAATATGAAATGGAAACGAGTCATTATCAGGAATGGATACAGGATGTTGAAATGGCTTATGCAAAATTAAAACGAACCTGCACCCATGTATTTGCCATCGGACAATCAATGGGGGGCGCCCTTGTTCTCGATTTAGCTACAAAAGTTGTTTGTGATGGAATTCTCACCATCAATGCTGCTCTCCAAGTTCCTGAATATGAAAAATATCGCAACCAATCGGTTCCGCGCTTCATTCCTGAAGGCAAGCCTGACATAAAAGACGATACAACTAAAGAAATCACATATGACCAAGTTCCGGCAAAAGCTATTAATCAATTGCTCGATATAATGGAACATGCCAGTCAAAAACTAGTAGACGTTTCGTGCCCGATACTTATCTTCCATTCTCCAGAAGATCACGTTGTACCAGACTCGTGTTCCTATCAGATTTACGATAATGTCATGTCCGGTGATAAGGAGATGGCCCCCCTTGAAAACTCATATCATGTGGCCTCGTTGGATCATGATAAAGATCAAATCATTGATCGGTCATATCATTTCATCCAGAGGTTAAGCAAAAGGGCAATAGTCGCCTCTTAAACTCCTTTCTCCATAAAAATCAGGTTTACCCATGCACTTCATGGGTATATATAGTATATAAAGAAAAAGGAGGTAACATAATGAGCGGTTTATCAGACAAAGTAAAAAGTACTGTAAATAAAGTTAAAGGTGAAACGAAAGACCAAGTCGGAAACGCGAAAAATGATCCTCACTTACAAGCAGATGGTAAAGTTGATAAATTAAAAGGCAATCTCCAAGATGGCATTAGTAAATTGAAAAATGACCGTTAATTGCAAATAACCGAATAGAGAATCCACTCTCATATAAAAGTGACCCCCCTTTTATAGAGAAGAGGCGGCAGATAATCTGCCGCCTCTTCCTTCTTCAATTCGCTTGTATAACAACAACACACATATCATCAGGTTGATCTTGCTGCATTTCCGGGGACATCAAAAAATCGATAGGGGGAGATTCTTTACAATCAAACCACCTCGTCGAGACTGCTTCTTTTATTTGGTCGAGTCCTTCCGTTCCTTCTCGATCTATTGCTTCCATGACTCCATCCGTAAAAAGCATAAGCTGAATCTTCTCTTCATAATGAATGACGGATTTCTCTATTTTCATTTCAGTGAAGAACCCAACAGGACATGTCCCCTTTGAAAGTGAGGCCACTTTTCCATCGTCCATTAAAGCAAATCCCGGAGGATGTCCGGCATTCACATATTCCACTGTCTTTTGCTCTGTATCAATGATCATATAAATCGCGGTAAAATAATAATGCACTTGATTATCTTCTTTATTAAGGGTACTCATCCAGCGATTCATTTCGTTTATTACTGCCACTGGATCTGTATGTGTCCTGATGGCATCCCTCAATACGGAGGAAATGAACATGCACACAAGTGAGGCGGATATGCCATGCCCCATCATATCCAACAGGATGATCCCATACCGATTTTCATCGATGCGGTGCCAATAGTACATATCCCCTGCTAATTTATTCGCAGGTAAGTATGATGCCCTTATAGTTAAGTGGTCATTTATAATGGGTTCACTTAATAAGCTGCTTTGAACCTGCATGGAAAGATCCAATTCATTGCGGATTTTTTCATCCTGCATTTTATGCCAATCTTTTTCATATTTAAGTCTTAACCCTACGCGAATCCTCGCAAGTAAATCTATTTTATTGATAGGCTTCATTATATAATCAATTCCACCAACATCAAGTGCCTCGGCCACCTTGTTTGAATCTTCAAGGGCGGTCACAAAAATCACGGGTATATCTCTAAGGTGAGGAATACTTTGAAGTCTCCTGCACGCCTCTATCCCATCGATTTCCGGCATCATGATATCAAGCAGAATGATATCAACTGAATTCTCTTTAGGTTGCGGACTATCCACCTGTAAATATTCAAACATCTCAACAGCTGAAGTTAATGATAGAAAATCCGTATAGCCAGCTCGTTTTAGAATTTTCTCTATAACGAAAAGGTTAACCTGGTTATCATCTACGATTAAAATCGTCATTCTTTCATTCCCCTTTTGGCTTATATCGAGCGGCAACATTTATCTTTTTTTATGGATCTGTACTTTACTAAAACTCCTTAAAAAGGGAGTTTGATTATATTATAACGAAGTTCAGTCTCATTTAATAATGATAAACCACGCTAGCGATTTGACATGGAGACCAACTCATTATATATACCCCTTCTTCCAATACCTTAAACATAGATATGCAAAAAAAACGAAAAATAATGCACTGGATTAAAAAGAAAGAGTCCGCTTATATGCGGACTCTTTCCTTTTACAATTTCCGATAAATTCGTTCCCTTGAGTCAAAGTCCTCATAATCTTCCGAAAAGGATGATGTATGCAGTGTTTCCTTGCTGCCAACCGCAAGAAAACCGTCTTTACAAAGACTGTCATAAAACAACTGATTAACATAGGTCTGTAATTCACCGGTAAAGTAAATCATCACATTCCGGCACATGATGATATGAAACTCATTGAACGAACCATCAGTAACTAAATTATGCTGGAAAAACACAATGTTTTTAAGGAGGCCCGAATCAAGATAAGCATTTTGATAATCGGTTGTATAATACTCCGAAAATTCCTGGTTACCCCCAGCTTGCAAGTAGTTTTTCGTATAAGACTGCATTCTATTTAAAGGTAATATCCCTTTTTCTGCATGAAGGAGGACTTCTTCATTCATATCAGTGGCATAAATCCTCGCCTTATCATAAAGCCCTTCTTCCTTGAGGATGATCGCCATGGAAAAGGCCTCTTCACCGGTCGAACAACCCGCATGCCAAATTCTGATTTCAGGAAGTTTTTTCAGGAGCGGTACAATATTTAAACGAAAGGCTTTAAAAAATTCCGGATCGCGAAACATTTCAGTGACATTTATTGAAAAATCCCTCAAAAGCTTCTCAACATACCCTTTTTCATATAAAACCATCTCTATCATTCCGCTAATCCTGCGAACATGGTCCAGTCTCATTCTATTTTCAACTCTTCTTTTTATTGAAGACCGCATATATTTGCGAAAGTCAAAGCCAGAAACGGAATAAATGGCCTCTAACAATAATTCAATTTCCAAATCTTCTCTTTCTTCAATCGTTAAAGTATCCTTCATGCAAAACCTTCCTTACTCGTACGTTCTATCAATCAATTAGTCAGCCATACTCTTAGGACGGATAGCAACTGATCCAGCTTCAACGGCTTGCTGACATAATCAGAAGCGCCGGCCTTCAGGCATTTTTCCCTATCGCCTTTCATCGCTTTCGCAGTTAGCGCGATGATAGGAAGATCCTCGAACTTACTTTGCTCGCGAATTCTGGTCATCGTTTCGTAACCGTCCATGCCCGGCATCATGATATCCATCAATATAACATCTATATCGTTTCCTTTTTCAAGGAGTTCCAAACATTCGTAGCCGTTTTCAGCTGTAAGGATTTCCATCCCCTCATGCTTCAGCGCATTTTTCAGAGCAAATATATTACGGTGATCATCATCGACGACCAGTACTGTTTTATTGCAGAATGGTTTAACCTTATTCCGATTTTCTTCATCAATTATAACTACATCCGATTCTCCTTGACCGTCAAAATCCGCGGTAGAATCATCGTGGTTAGCTGCTGCCACTTCCGGAGAAGCAGCTATTGCTTCACTGACATTTTTGAAGCCCTCTGGCATACTTGGAATAAAGAAAGTAAAGGTACTGCCTTGCCCTTCTTCACTATCTACAATGACCCAGCCTCCCAGAAGTTTGGCAAATTCCCGGCAAATAGATAGCCCTAGGCCCGTTCCGCCATATTTTCTCATCGTAGCTCCGTCACCTTGCTGGAACGCTTCAAAAATAAGTTTTTGCTTCTCTTTTGATATTCCGATGCCCGTATCCGTCACCTTAATTTCAACCCAATTGCTAGCTCCTTTTGTCTGTATCCATTGTGCTACATTTTCTTCATCAGCTTTTTGGATTCGGACAGACACAGAACCTTTTTCCGTGAATTTAAATGCATTGGATAACAGGTTTTTCAAAATTTGCTGGAAGCGCTGTTCATCCGTAAAGAAAATATCCGGAACGTTTTTACTTTTTTCTATTATAAAGTCAATGTTCTTTTTCTTCGCTACATGATCGAAGTTACGGTGTAATAACTCAGGAAGTTCACTCAAATTCATTTCGTCAAAGACCACTTCAAGTTTTCCGACTTCAACTTTAGATAAATCCAAAATGTCATTGATCAACATTAATAAGTCTTGGCCCGATGAATTAATGACACGAGCGAATTCCTGCTGCTCTTCATTTAGTTTATTATCATTTGGATCTGAAAGCATTTCAGATAAAATCAGAATACTATTGAGCGGTGTCCGTAATTCATGGGACATATTGGCCATGAACTCCGATTTGTATTTTGAACTTAACTTTAATTCTTCCGCCTGTTTTTCAAGATTTTGTTTTGCAACTTGAAGCTCTTTTGATTTCTCTTCAGTTTCACGATTTCTCTCTTCTAATTTTTCATTGATCATTCTCAGCTCTTCAGCCTGTGTTTGCAGTTCCTCCGATTGAGCTTGCATTTCCTCTGATTGTGACTGCAATTCTTCCGATTGGGCCTGTAACTCTTCGGTCTGTGCTTGTGATTCTTTCAATAAACGCTCTATTTCCATCCGGCCTTCTACATTATTAATTGTGATGCCTAGAGTATCAAGAACCTGGTTCAGGAAAGATTTTTGCAACTTCGTAAAAGTCTCCAAACTCGCCAGTTCAACCATCGCCACAACTTCATCCTCAAAAACGACTGGCGCAATGACAATGCTTTTCGGGTTGACTTCCCCTAATCCTGTCGTAACCAATTGATAATCTTCAGGAATATCGTCAATGACTTTGGATTTCTTTTCAAGGGCGCATTGTCCGATCAGCCCTTCGCCAAGACGGAATTCACGTCTGCCCGAATCTTCGCCATCTCCAGCAAAGCTGGCAAGCTTCACAAAACGCATATCAACACCCTCACCCCGTTTCACGTAAAAAGCTCCAATTGAAGCCCCCATCATCGGTGCAAGTCTTGTAATGAACCGGTCAGCCAGAACTTCCACATCAACAATGCGCTGATACATGGTAGCTATATCTGCCACACGGGTCTGGATCCAGTTCTGTTCACTAATCTTTTCAGTGAAATCTTTCTCTTTTCGATTATAGTCTTCAAGAGATTCCGCCATATCATTGAACGATCTCGCTATATCACTAATTTCATCAGTAGTTCGAACCGGAATTCTTGGTATGACCGATAAATTTTTAAAATCAATATTTTTGATGACATTCGTAATCGACTGCAGATCTTTCGAAGTACTGCGAATCATCCAAACAACCGTTACGGAAATAACCAAAATGCTGAGGATAACCGCAAAAATCACAAAACCGATCATATCTTCATAGGTTTGTTTCGAATTACTTAATGTATCTTTCATGACGTCTTCTTGGTAATCTTTAAATTCGTCCATCGTACTGATGACTTTCGTACGTTTTTCCCTTTGATCATCCATCAGGCTTGTTAAATCCGATGAGTTTCCCGACTTTATCTTTTGGATGATCTCAGCCTCCGTTATGGAGTAAGAAGCATATTGAGTCTCGAACTCTTTCAGTAATTGCTTTGCTTTCGCCTTATTTAACCTACCTGATAACCCAGCAATTTTTGATTCAATCAAACTATGATTCTCATTGATGATTTCAAGGCTCTCTGCTCTTTCTTCTTTGTTTGCATCATTAGCTGCAAACAGGATCTCACGGTCCGACCTGGAAAAAAGCTGACGGATTTCCATCGAATCTTGAACTTTTTCATAGCGATTTTCAACTATTTCAGTCATGCTGCTCTTTAAATTGTTAAGTGTAACCATCATGAAAGAAAGTAAAATAGCCAAGAAAAGCAAGATTAAACCAAATCCCAATATTTGCTTCTTCTTAAAACCCATTTTCCCGCCCACCTTCGATACTTATTTATATCAGCCAAAAATAAACGGCTTTGCAAAATAAATCTTAATATTATCATCAGTACTACTTTTGAAGAATTTTTAAACTTTAAAATGATATATATATAGATAGATTCATTGCTCAAAGTCAATTTTAACATTTTCCAAGCTAAAATGGTTACCTACAGTGTAATTTTTTATGGAATTTATTTTCCAATTACACAACAGTCTGCTTTAACCATTGTTATGATTGTCATCGTTCGAACCAATGAGCATTAATAAAAGCCAAAAGTTTCCACTTTTGGCTTTTGTTGTGATCCTGTTTATTTAATCTTCTTCACTTCAACATATAAAACATGGTGGCCGTCCATTTCCTTTACAGTAAATTCATATCCGGCGTATTCGATTTTATCCCCGATAGCAATCTCAAATCTGCCTGTCAGGAACCATCCTCCCAATGTATCGATATCTTCCTCCGGCAAATCGATCGCAAGGGTATCATTGACATCTTCAACTAATGTTTTAGCGTCGAATACATAATGCCCTTCATCAATCTTTTGAATGAGCGGACGTTCATCCTGGTCAAATTCATCACGGATTTCCCCGACGATTTCTTCAAGGATGTCTTCAACCGTTACAAGACCGGCCGTTCCGCCATATTCATCTGTCAAAACTGCCATATGGATCCGTTCCTTCTGCATTTTCAGCAGCAAATCATGAATGGCGATCGTTTCAAGAACACGGATGATGGGTGTCACAAAGGAATCCACCGTCAAAGCTGTTACATTATCTTCTGTAATCGTCGCTGTATAAAGTTTCTTGATATTGACCATTCCCACAACATTATCTTTATCACCGTCTATGACTGGATACCTTGTGTATTGTTCTTCTTGAATAAGTTCAACAACTTCCAATAATGGCATGCCTTTTTCGATAACGGTCATTTCCGTACGCGGAACCATGATTTCATTGGCGATACGCTCATCAAATTCAAATATCTGATTCACATATTTGTATTCCGATTGGTTGATCTCACCGCTTTTATAGCTTTCCGATAAAATGATGCGCAGCTCTTCTTCGGAATGGGCCATTTCTGACTCAGATGCTGGCTTTAATCCGAAAATGCCTGTCAGAAGGCGCGCAGAACCATTCAATAACCAAATGAATGGGTATAAAATGCGGTAAAAGAGAATTAACGGCTTTGCAAAAAGCAAGGTTACCTCTTCAGCCTTTTGAATTGCAACCGTTTTTGGTGCCAGTTCACCGACTACAACATGAAGGAATGTTACGGAACCGAAAGCGATCAGGAACGAGATGATGTGACTTATGGATTCCTCTAATCCCCATTTAGTGAACAATGGTTTTAAGATCGCCTCCACCGTCGGTTCACCCAACACCCCCAAACCTAAGGCGGTTACTGTAATCCCCAATTGACAGGCAGATAAGTACTCATCGATATGCGTTGTCACTTTCTTGGCTGCGAGGGCATTTCTATGCCCTTCTTCAATCAATTGATTGATTCGGGAACTTCTGACTTTAACGATTGCAAATTCCGATGCTACGAAAAAAGCGGTTAATGCTATTAATACAGCTACTGCTAATAACTTTATAAAAATCTCCAATATGTGCGGGTTCGCCATATAGTGCCAATCCTTCTGACCTTTGAATTAGACATGTACGGCTTAATCCCAAGCACCTCCTGTATAAATGGTTATTTTCGTTTCAAAATGAGATTTTTGCCTTATAACATGAACCAAAACCATTTAGCCTATATTCGTTAATATGCACCTTCGTACATAAAACTATAGAGATAAATTTTAATCATACCAGCAACAATAGTAATGATTGGATCAAGGCCATGCTTTCACTGGATACCTGTTTTTTTAGAAGATGCTCACTTTTTCCATCCTTTTCAATCAAGGTGATGAATTCTTGAAGTTCCTCGTTCAGGCCATCCATTTTATTTTTGAGTTGAAGACCTTTTTCCTCAATTGCTGATGCGGCTTCCATTTCCTTTTTAAGTAGTTCTTTAATTTCTTCCAATGAAAGGTTTTCTCTTTTGTATCCTTCGATACGGCGGAGCCTTTCAAGTTCACCGACTGAATAATAACGGTAATTAGAGGCGGAACGTTCTGCTTTAAGCAAGCCTAGGTTCGTATAATAATCTACGGTTCGTTTCGTAACGTTCGCCATTTCCGCCAACTCGCCAATTTTTAAAGTCTCGTTCCCAACATAACCCCTCCTAACCGTCACGTGATGGTTTGACAAACTGGAAGCATGTCATTTCCTCCATGACGTTTTATTCTATTCTATAATCATACATTATTTTATTTGAAATGAAAAATATTTATTACCCTCCTTTTACCCTTCAATGGAAAAACAAAAACCGATTAATTGAATAATCGGTTTAATTTTATCATTTAATCCATGGATTTATTTTTTTGTTTTAACTGAGAATTGATTGCTCAATATCTTAGGACCGCACTGGCATAAGGAAGAATGCTTTAGCCTTTTTATTGGTGTTCCGCATGTTTCACAAACTTTTGCTACCATTTATACTGTCCTCCTCACTTTAATTGCTTGTTATATATTATACTACTTTTATTATGATAATCAATACTAAATTAAAATAATTATAAACAAGGGTAATTTTTGAATTTATTTTATTAGCTATTCACTTCACAAGGGATTATAATAAAGATAAAATATCACAAAACAGATAAGGAAAGTTGGTATTAGTATGACGAATGAAATCCGTTCCATTCCCCGTCCCTTAGTACGAACGAATCAATGGGTCATTTTGTTAAGCGTAGCCACCGCCTTATTAACGGGACAAATGTGGATATTAGTGATTCCTTTAACAGCAGGACTTTTGGGTATGCTCTTTAATTTCAATCCAGTGATGCGTCTGGCCAAGCTCTTTCTGAAAAAGAAACCCTCCGATTATATTCCTGAAGATCATTCACAGCAACGATTCAACCAGGCCATAGCAGTCGTTTGCTTAGGACTTGGATTCACTTCTTTCTTGCTGGGGTGGAATGCTACCGGTTATATATTCACCTTGATGGTCGGAATGGCTTCTTTCATGGCCATTCTTGGATTCTGCATCGGCTGCTTTATCCTTTATCAATGGAAGCATTATTCCTATCGCCGATCTATTCGTTAATACCCCAAATAAAATGGGACTGACATTCGTCAGTCCCATTTTATTATTCGGTTGCACGTGTGGAATTACTCTTTTTGACCCAAATGGTGGCCAATGCAATCAGCAATAATAACACACCTTGCGGTACCAGCGTTTCCATTGTTGGATAAAGACCTATCGTTTCTACAAATGGGAAAGAGCTGATCGTATTTGTCTGTATCACTTGAGAAACCTGAAGTGAGTGGATGGAGACTCCAAGAATCTTGAAAGCCAAGGCATATATGAGTATCGTTGCCACTTTAAAGAATAGGGTCATCGGTAATTTCACACTGTATCGCAGCATGATGAAACCGATCAACACTAAAATGAGGAAGGCAAGGAAAATGCCGCTCAGCAGCTGCTTTAATTCCATATAAGGAGCCATTCCAGCATAAAAGATAATCGTCTCGGCACCTTCACGGAATATGGATAGAAAACTGATTAAAGCGAATGAGATGATGCTCCCCGTCGCAATGGCCTGGTTCATTTGCTTGCCGATATACTGGTTCCATGCATGGACATTCGATTTACTATGAAGCCAAAGACCAATTGTCAACATCATCAATACTGCCATAATACCAGTGATTCCCTCAATATATTCCCGGCTTGAAGCAGCCGTGATCTGAGAGAAAACGATATTGATTATGACCGCCAAAATGGAACTGGCAACTAAACCCGCACCAACCCCTGTCCAAATCCATTTTTGTTTGTCCGCTTGCCCGATTTTCTTTAGGAAAGACAGTAATGTAGCTACAATCAAGAGTGCTTCCAACCCTTCCCGTAAAAGGATCAGAGCTGCATCCCAGGTTGTATAACCCGTATCCTCAATTAAAGGGAGTAACCTTGTGTTTAAATCAGATACGATTCCCTTTGCTTCATCCGCCTTTACCTTTTTCGATTGCAATAGGCTGATTGCGGTCGGGACTTTCGTTTCCATATCGCTGTAAAGCTTGCTGTCCCTTGTGGAAACCTCCCCTTCTACATTGGGCCAAATTGTTAAGATTTCATTTAGCTTATCAACGGCAGAATCGATGTCATCCTTTTCGATATCCGTTGCACTTCCTTGTAAAAGTTCTGTTACATCCCCAAGTGAATAGGTGTTTTTCTGGCTTCCCAATTCAACTTTACCAGCAAGGAAATCCTCGATTAGACCCTTCAATTCAGTTAAATTTTTTTGGGCTTTTTCCGAATCAGGCGGGTCTTGGGTAATCGCTATCCGCACAAAGGCCATTTTCGTTTCAAGCTCACCATATGTAGCAACACTTTTCTCCCTGACAATGACCTCTGCATCGGTCCATTGATTCAGGAGATTGTTATATTGAACTTTGGCTTGATCAAAGTCACCTTCAGTTATCAAAGCCTCCAACTTATCTATTAATGGAAGTATCGCTTTTAACCGTTCTTTATAGTCCGTGTTGTCAACAGGGTTTTCGTTTGTATCATAAATAACAAGAGTACTTGATAATGCCGATAATCGCTTTTTGATTTCATCTGTGGAGGCTTGGTCGCTCACAGCACTTTTTACAGCGGATAGCTTCTCGTCGACTTTCCTCGCACTCTCGCTGTCCGTTTTTATCGTTTTCCAATCTTGCTCGAATAGATCGATATTCTTCGATACTCCCTCAAGGTCGCCGGATTTTACCTTCATTAAACTATCGCCAATATAAACAAAAAGCTGATCATGGTTTTCACCCGCCGAAACCATCTTTATATCAGTCGAAAGAAATAAAAGGCTGACGACTAAAACCAATATCCCACTCTTCCATCTAGAAACCTTCATAGTGGTCACTCCTTATTCATGAACTAAAATCGCCAACTGGATAATATCCATGCTGGCGATTTTCACGTCCTCATTTTTTGAAATTATATTTACCCAAAAAGGGAATCCCCGATATAGCCACCCTTTTTCACACCTGGTAAACAAGCGAACATGGCACTGCCCCTGTGAACGATATATTCGTTGAGCTTATCACTTTTGGCCAGTCGTTCTTGTATGGGTATGAATTGTTTACTTGGGTTTCGCTGAAAACAAATGAATAACAAGCCGGCATTGAAGCTCCCCGTTTTAGGATCCATTCCATCTGCATATGAATAGGGACGCCGCAATATCTTTGCTTTTCCGTCCCCCCTGGAAAGACTCATATGCGAATTTTCTGGAATGACCCGATTTCCATTTGGGTCTTTAGCTTCGAGATCCACGGTATCGAACTCGTTCTTCATTCCTAGTGGGGCTCCGCTGTCGCGATGACGGCCAAACGTATTTTCTTGTTCTTTCAATATAGTCCGGTCCCAAACTTCAATGTACATCTGGATTCGGCGCACCACCATATAACTGCCTCCAACAAGCCAGTCAGGACCGTCCTCACCCTTCACCCAAACATGCTCATTCATTTCATTATTATCATTTGTATCCGGATTGACAGTCCCATCCTTAAATCCGAATAAGTTCCGCGGTGTCGTTTTTTGTGAATCGGCTTGCTTTGTCCGTTGAAATCCTGTTTGTGCCCAATGAATGATCGCTTTCCCTCTGCCGATCCTCACTAAGTTCCGGACGGCATGGAAAGCCACTTGAAGATCATCTGCACATGCTTGAATACAAATATCCCCACCGCTCCATTCTTCTTCTAAAGCATCTAAAGGGAATTGGGGCAGGTCCTTTAATTCAGCAGGTCTTTTTGATTTCAAACCAAATCGATCTTTGCCATCCTTCGAAAACAGGGTCGGACCCACGCCAAAAGTGATCGTTAAATTGGAAGGTGATAATTCTTTCGCTTCCCCCGTATCCTTTGGGGGCATATTCGTATTAAGTGATGTATCACCAATCAAATTCCCCGCTGTCATCTGAGCCGCAGCCTCTGTCCAATCCTTAAATAACTGAATTAAGTCTGACCTTTTATCCGTGGTTACTTCCAATGATGCGAAGTAAAGGTTATCTTGCGCTTCAGTGGTGATACCAGCTTGGTGCGCTCCATAAAAAGGAACAATATCCTTAGTTTGTCCCTTCGCCTTTTGTTCAGAAAGTGTCAGCAGCCCGCCAAACCCGGATGCCCCTATCACGACTCCGATTCCACCGACTCCTGCCGTTTTCAACATATTTCGACGACTCACCTTTTTTGTAAAAAGCCCGGTTTCATCTTTCGGTGTATGTTCTTTCAATTAAGATTCCTCCGTTACAATCCCTATTTGCGAAAGTGGTTCAGCTAATGCATCAATTGCTTGACTTAGCTCTTTGACTTCAGATTCCTTTAAATCCGTATATGAGATGTAGCCATTCCCTTCCTTATGCTTTTCAAGCAAGCCGTATACATCGTCAAAACGTTTTTGGATTTCCGCAGCAAGCTGCGCATCCTTTTCTTTTAAAGCTGGAGTAAGCAGTTCATAGATCTTCTCTGCACCTTCAACATTTGCCACGAAATCATATAAATCGGTATGGGAGTATCGGTCCTCTTCTCCTGTCACTTTACTCGTGGAAACTTCATTCAATAAATCCACCGCACCCGTGATCAACAAATCGGGTGTTACCTCAACCGTTTCAACTTTAGCACGAAGCAAATTAACATCACTCATTAATTGCTCTGCATACTTTTCGTATCCCTTTGTTGTATTTTCTTCCCATAATCCCATTTCAATCTTATGGTAACCGCTCCATTCTTCATCTTTGACATCCCCTTTACGCGCATCGATTTTGGGATCAAGATCGCCAAAAACTTCTGCGATGGGTTCCGCTCTCTCATAATGCATCCGTGCTGGTGCGTATAATTCCTTCGCCTTTTCAATATCACCGGCAGATACGGCTGTAGTGAATTCTTCCGTTGCGTTTACGAACTCTTCTATTTCACCAATGGCATATTCCCGGTACTCGCTAGATACACCATCAAGCTGACTCGCACTCACTTCTTTGGCCTTATCATCTGCCGGTTTAGTTCCTTCCTTTTCCTGCGCACAGCCAAATAATAGACTGGTTGATAGTAAGACTGCTAATGACGCTTTTGCTTTCTTCATATTGTATTCTCCCTTTGAAATGGTTTGTAGATTCATATTAGCAGATAATGAAATTCATTATCAATATATATTTTAATGGAAACATGACATTGTGCATTCTCTTCCAAAAACTCTATTCCTTTTCCTTTCGGATGATAAGCCACCAGATGGCTAAAAATAAAAAAAGGCAGCCTATAAATCAGCTACCTTTCACGCTCACTCATTAACTTGTCATTTTCTTTGTCCATGATTTTCGTGATATCCACAACGAATTCATTGATCAATATTAGCTCTTGCTCATTATAAGCGGAGCATAACTCCTTGGTGGCCACAGAGAGCGATTGATAGTGCAATTTAATCTGTTCCTGTCTTTCCGGTATGGGCACAATCATCACCCTTCTTCCATCCAATTGATCTCGTTCTCTTTTAACATAACCGGAGTTCTCAAGGCGATTGATCAGTGCCGTAACCGATCCCGTACTCAATCCTGTAATTTTGGATAATTCACCAGCGGTAATCGGTCCTGTTTCATTCAATATTTCAGCACTCTTTAAGTCCGTATGGGATACCCCTATTTTCTGGGCCATGTTTTGTTGAAATAAAACGGACCTCATACCATACCGTTGCAATCTTTGTGTTAAACTCTCTAACAGAGCTGCATTCACCCCATTATCGCTTGACATAAAATGCCACCCCTTTTACACTTAAATTTATCTTGATTTTCAAGATAAATGTTTTGTTTCATCTTAACGTTTACCCTTCAACCATGTAAAGGAAATTCATTAGCTGGTTGATATGAAGGAGGAAAATAAATGAACGTTCAAAAAAAACAAAAATTCATTGTTGCCGGTTTACTTTTGGGTATCTTGATGTCAGCAATGGATAATACGATTGTTGCGACTGCAATGGGAACGATCGTTTCTGATTTAGGCGGGTTCGATAAGTTTGTATGGGTGACATCTGCCTATATGGTCGCCACGATGGCAAGTATGCCGATTTTCGGTAAGCTTTCCGACATGTATGGAAGAAAGCGGTTTTTTATTTTCGGACTTATAGTCTTTTTGGTCGGTTCCGCATTATGCGGCATGGCCCAGAGCATTGTGCAGTTAAGTATCTTCCGTGCAATCCAGGGGATAGGCGGAGGCGCTTTGATGCCTATAGCCTTTACGATCATTTTTGATATTTTCCCACCTGAAAAACGCGGGAAATTAACTGGCCTTTTCGGCGCTGTATTTGGGGCCTCAAGTGTATTGGGACCGCTTTTAGGTGCCTATATTACTGAATACTCCAGCTGGCACTGGATTTTCTACGTCAATGTTCCGATTGGTGTCATTTCTTTATTTTTCATCTGGAATTATTACAAGGAGTCACCCAACACTCAAGAACAAAAAATTGACTGGGGTGGCGCAGCAACTCTCGTCATTGCCGTTATCAGCTTAATGTTCGCTCTCGAACTGGGCGGGGAGTATGGCTGGAGTTCCTCTCCTATCATAGGTCTGTTTGCCAGTTTCGTGGTTTTCTTCGTTTCATTTTTCTTTTTCGAAAAAAGAGCAAAAGATCCAATCATTTCATTATGGCTGTTTAAAAGGCGATTATTTGCCACTTCTCAGATTTTAGCCATTCTTTATGGCGGCACATTCATTATTTTAACCGTCTATATCCCGATTTTCGTCCAGGCAGTCTACGGCGGTTCCGCAACAAATGCAGGATTGATCCTTACTCCCATGATGCTTGGTTCAGTATTCGGCAGTGCAGTTGGCGGGATATTCAATACCAAAACAAGCTTTCGCAACTTAATGACGATTTCCGTCATCTGTTATTTTGCCGGAATGCTTCTATTAGGGACCATCACCCCTGATACCAGCAGGACTTTATTAACTTTGTACATGATTCTGACTGGATTTGGCATGGGCTTTTCCTTCTCCCTTTTGCCTATTGCGTCCATTCACAACCTGGAACCTAGATTCAGGGGGTCGGCCAACTCCACAAACTCATTCCTCCGTTCATTTGGGATGACACTCGGTGTAACGATTTATGGAGCGATTCAGACCAATGTATTCCAAAGTAAAATGACGGATGCGTTTAAAGGAATGCAAGGAGGTCCGGATACAGCCGGATTGATGGATGACCCACGGCAGCTCTTCCAATCGGATGCACGTGCCGAGATTCCGGACTTTATCCTGGATAAAATCGTTCACGCGATGTCCGATTCGATTTCATTGATCTTCACCTTGGCCCTCATTCCGATCGGTCTTGCTGCAATCACTGTGTTCTTCATGGGAAAAACAAGAGTGGAAACAGCCTCAAAAAAGGAATCAATACAATAAACAAAAAGCGCTGCAAGTGCAGCGCTTTTTGTTTATGGGAGGTGAATATTGCCGAAAAATCATTCAACAACTAAAATATAAGTAACACATTCACATACCGAGGTGAGAAGTTTGAAAATCGTATGTTTTGGTGACAGTTTAACAAGAGGCATTTCTTATGTTAAGGGGCGCCTTCGCATCATTAAAGAAAATTATCCGAACTCTTTAGCTAAGCTAACAGAATCTTTGCCATTCGTGGAAGTCTTGAATAAAGGGGTTTTCAATGACAACTCCGACCTGTTGGTTAGCCGAATCGAGAAAGACGTCATGTCAGAAAATCCCGATATCGTATTAATCGAGGTCGGTGGAAACGACTGTAACTTCCATTGGGATGAAGTAGCCAAGAATCCAGAAGGTGACCATGAGCCCATCGTTCCAATCGAACGCTACCTGGATAATATCACACAACTTGTCAAGCAGATTCAGGACAAACATGTAAAACCATTCCTTTTAACTCTCCCGCCACTTGACCCTGCCAGGTATTACAGATCCATTGCTGATAAGTTCGGGCATTCGATCGGGCATTTCGTTTCCCATGTAGGTGGTATTGAACATTGGCATGGGATGTATAATAGCCAATTGAAACACCTTGCAGAGGAACTGAAGGTGCCTTTGATTGATGTCCGTTCCTATATTAAATCCTCCGGCGACTTGGAGCGCTTGATTAGCGATGATGGCATCCACCTCACTTCAGAAGGGTACCAGCAAATGAGCATGGCCATATTCAGTGATTTGCAAAAGCATATGAAAGAAGATATTCTTCCACAGCCATAACGTAAAAAGGCAAAGCATGGCGCTTTGCCTTTTTTTGGACTTACAGACTTTTCACTTCCACATTTTCCGGAAGCTTGAAAGGGTTTTCGGTGTTGATCCGATCATAAAACATCATCCCGTTTAAATGATCTAACTCATGTTGAAAAACGATAGCAGCAAAGCCCTTCAGCCGCATCTCAATTTCCTCGCCATTACCATCCAACGCTTTAATTTTAACCCGTTCATAACGCGGTACATATCCTTTAATATCACGGTCGACAGAAAGGCAGCCTTCACTTTGCGGTAAATAGATCATTGTGGCCGAATGACTGATGATTTTCGGATTCACAAGGGCATATTCAAACAGCTTCCCCTTTTCGTCGGGAAAATACATGACGAACATGCGTTTATTCAAGCCTATCTGATTTGCAGACAACCCAACTCCTTCACGCAGGTTGAACTTCTTTTGGAGTTTTGGATCCTGACTATTTTTCAGGTATTGCATCATGCATTCCAACGTTTCACGATCTTCATCCGAAATCGGCAGGCTAACTTCATCCGTTACCTGACGCAGAATGGGATCCCCTTCTCTAACGATATCCTTCATCGTAATCATATAGTCTTTTATAAATTTACTCATAGAACTTCACACTCTTCTACCATTTTATTTTTCATGACTTAGACCCTTTCACTTTAGCATTTCGCTTTTAAAAAGTCTAATATGCTGGTTAGATTAAATATTTCAAAATTCCGGACTCCTTAAACTTCCATAATAAATATTATTTCTTGCATTTCACATTATTTACCTTTATTTTAAGGTACAAAGACCTATAGATTACATGTTTAAAAATTTTATACTGGATATATACTCTTAAAGGAGATGAAAAATTGAACTCGAACTCTAAATTAGTTTCGAAATTGCTGCCGTTCCTTACGGCTCTCATTGTGATAATTGCTGGAGTCAGTTGGTATGTTGTTACTCAGTCAAAGGATATGGTCATTCCCTTTTCTTCGGTAGAAAAGACGATTAAAGCCCAAAATGGAGCCCTTGTCACCATTGAAGAAAAAAGAAATGGCACTCTTCACATCTCCACGCCAGATGGAGAATATGTTTCCAATATTCCTCCCAACAGTCAAATGATCAATAAACTTGTCGAAACTTATAACGTTCAATATTCTTTTTCATCAACTAATAAATCTGCATTATGGATTTTAGGCGGATTAATGGCGGCTCTCGTCACAACCGGTGTCATAATACAGAAAAAATCAAAGAATGGATTGCGGATCGGCAGTAAAAAACAAAGCCTTTCCACCCCAAAACCCCTGCCAGAGATAACTTTGGATGATGTAGGCGGTTTGCAATCCGAAATCAAACAGGAAATCCTACAGACACTCACTACACTGAAGGAACCTGAACGTTCAGCTAAAATTGGAATTAAGCCGCCTCAAGGCATTTTATTATATGGCCCCCCTGGAACGGGGAAAACGCTGCTTGCACAGGCAATTGCAAAAGAGCTTGGTGCAAACTTCTTCTCAACGAGCGGTTCAGCCTTCAACGAAATGTTTGTTGGTGTCGGTGCAGCCCGTGTCCGCAGCCTTTTCCAAAATGCACGTAAGCAATCGCCAGCTGTCATTTTCATCGATGAAGTGGACGCGTTGGCTGGTAAAAGGAAAGCTCATGGCGGGGAAGAAGGCGAAAAAACGTTAACTGAACTGCTTGTGCAATTGGATGGCGGCCACCCAAATGAAGGTATTTTATTCATTGCAGCGACCAACCGGAAAGATATGCTCGATGAGGCATTTCTACGTCCGGGCAGGATTGATTTTTCTTTCCAAGTTCCACTTCCAGATACACAAGGAAGAAAGGAAATCATCGATATCCATACGAAGGGAAAGCGTCTAGCGACAGATGTCCTGGCTTCCCTGGATGAGTTGGCTGAAAGTACATCCGGTTTCTCCGGCGCTGACTTAAGCTCCCTGTTCGATACTGCCTCACGTCATGCACTGAGGAATGAACAGGACATGATTCGTAAACAGGACCTTGATTACGCCATTGACCGTACGATACTTGGAGCGACATCACGTACCTTGAATGATGCGGATACGAAGCGGCGCGTAGCCATTCATGAAAGTGGACATGCCCTTATTGCAGGTTTGACAAAGCCCGGTTCCGTCCGAAAGGCGACCATCATTCCGCGTGGGGAAGCCCTTGGATATGTAGCGCCAATACCAAAAGAACTCCATCTGGCAACAGCCAGTGAATTGCTTGATCAAGTCAAAATGATCTTAGCAGGTGGCGTGGCGGAAAGAATGTATTTAGGAGAACATAGCATCGGTGTAGGCGGAGATGTACAACAGGCGAAGCACCTGCTTGAACAAATGGTCGATACCGGAATGCTTCAGGATGGATTTACCCTCACCTTTAATAAAGGTGAGAAGGAGCAAAAGATGCAGGAATTATTCACGAAAGCGATTTCTGAAACGGAAATGTTGATTGATTCGAATCGCTTACAATATGAAGAGCTCGTTGAAGAGTTATTAAAAAAAGAGACACTTGAGGGATCAGAGGTTCAGCGAATCGTTGATGCTTCAGAAATAACCGGCATATGCTCGAATGCTTAAGACTCTTTTGCCCTGAGTCTTAAGTACCTAATATAATTTTTAGAGCCTGTTTCAAATCGAACAGGCTCTTTTTTTATTTATATGGCTGCTAGACAAAGAAATGACTTCAGGAAATTAACAGATGGACATTCCCATCCAAGTTTGTTGCTGCAATCCAAAGAACAATACTTGCTATTTGCCTTTCTTGGTTTGTACTTCTTCCCTGTAACACTCCGACAACATTGACCAGTGAATCTATGGGACCAAATACCATTCTCAATTTGACCAAATGTGCAATTGATTGCATGACTGTCGCTCACATCCGCTGCAAAGGCATATACCCCCAAGCCTTGAGACTTCAATTCACTTACATATTTATCAAGCTGTTCACATTATAATCAATGGCCGCCACAATAACGCCAAGCTTGGCTAAAGCCTGAACAACGGCATCTCCAATACCTTGAGCACCTCGTTACAAGCGCAACTTTCCGTAATTGCCGTTTTGGTGGGACTGAGTTTAGGAATTGCCGGAGGCGTCACCAAAAGGCGAAATCATAACACCTGCCGTTTTAGAAGAAGTCTTTCGTATTCATGCAAGGGTATGGTAGGTCCTGCCAATGGGGTGCCCGTTTGTTTTGGCTATGACAATTTATCACAGCAAAAAGTATACAAAGAAGCCGTTTCATCCAACACTTCCAATTCCTCAGGCATTGTTTCCACCTGAATTTTATAACATAGTTGTTTGGAGAGGAAGGTGGGAGACTCCTGCGGGAAAAGCGAGTTTCTTGAGCGGAAATCAACATCCAAATTGTTCAAGCCATGAAAAAAACTGCGGGCAAACTCGCTTTTCTTTGAGTTTGTCTACAGTCTAAAGCCTAAAGGGATGCCGACAAGTCGGCACCCCTTTTTTCATAAATTTATAGTTTATCCAACCGGATGATATCCGGTGTATTTTGTTTCTGGATCCCTGACTTTTGCAACTTCACTGCCGTTCCTTCAGGTAAGTTAGTGAATATAATAGGAGTGACCGTTGATGGTGCATTCCGTTTTATGAAATCTAAATCAATTTCCAAAAGAGGAGTTCCTTTTGTTATTCTTTGACCTTCCTGCACAAGAGATGTAAACCCTTCACCATTTAGTTTAACTGTATCCAACCCAACATGGATCAGGATTTCCAAACCATTATCCATTTTCAATCCGAGTGCATGATTTGTCGGGAAAATACTTAGAACTTCCCCATCAATTGGGGATACTAGTTTTCCATTGACAGGCTCGATAGCAAAGCCATCCCCCATCATTTTCATGGCAAACACTTGATCGGGAACTTGTTCGATCGGTAAAACGGTTCCTTCAATTGGAAGGACAAAGTCATTTGCACTTAAAGCTTGGTTTTCTTCCATTTTATCCTCTGCCACTTGTGCAGCTGGACTTGTTTTCACTTTGCTTGGATTGACGTCATTTTTGACAAGTTGTTTCATTGCATTTGCAACGAATTCGACATTCGTTCCAACAATGACTTGTACACTCGATTTATTTAATTTCATGACACCGCGCGCACCATGCCTTTTTAATGCTGCTTCATTCACATTCCCTGAATCGGCCACTTGTAAACGTAAGCGTGTTGCACAGTTATCAATTAGCGTTATATTCTCTTTACCGCCAAGATCTTGAATGAAAAGCGATCCCATATCGGTATATTTATCCCCTGTTTTCACAATCGTTTCTTCTTCCACATTTTCCTCATCGTCTTCACGGCCTGGTGTTTTTAAATCCATGATCTTGATGACAAAATAGAAAATCACGAAGTAAACGACCGCGTATACCAATCCAATCGGTATTAACCATAGCGGTTTTTGCGCTATACCAAAGTTCAAGAAATAATCAATGGCGCCTGCGGAGAATCCAAAACCATGATGGATATCCAACATAACAGCGAGTGCCATAGAGACCCCGGTTAAAAGGGCATGTATTACATATAACACTGGGGCGATGAACATGAATAGAAATTCAATCGGTTCTGTGATTCCTGTTAAGAAAGAAGTGAAAGCTAACCCAACAAGCATCCCCGTTACCAATTTACGTTTCTCCTTCTTAGCAGCTGCAATCATCGCTAATGCTGCAGCTGGAAGTCCGAACATCATGATTGGGAAAAAGCCAGTCATGAAGGGCCCAGCTGTCGGGTCCCCTGCGAAGAAACGATTTATATCACCTGTCGCACCATTAAATTCACCAAAAACGAACCAAACCATACTATTCAGGACATGATGCAATCCTACTGGAAGCAATAAGCGATTCAATACGCCGAATACGCCGGCACCCAATGCCCCTGCACCTGTAATCCAGTCTCCGACACTATTGATTACATCCTGAATTGGCGGCCAGACAAAGCCGAATATCCCCGCAAGTATAATCATCGCAAGCGAAGTGATGATTGGGACGAACCTTTTCCCTGAAAAGAATCCAAGCCATTCAGGGAGTCTTATGTCGGAGTATCTATTATATAGGAGAGCTGCAACGATACCTGATATAATACCGCCTAAAACAGCCATATCGATATCTTTATTAATTGCTTGTGTTCCATTCGTTAAAACAAAGTAACCAACAAGACCAGCTAATGCCGCTGCACCGCTACCGTCTTTAGATAATCCTATTGCAATACCTAAAGCGAATAGTAAGGCAAGATTATCAAAAATCGCTTTTCCCGCGGCCGCCATAAATGCAATATCAAGTAAATCTGGCTGACCTAAGCGAAGCAATATAGCCGCTGCCGGCAAAACAGCAATTGGCAGCATAAGAGCTTTACCAATCTTTTGTAAAAAATTCAACATCGAACTCATCTCCCTTGTTCCTAACTTCTTCTATTGATTCTGTTGAATGAGAAGTATAAAGCGTTTTCATTTTATCAATATAATAACTTTTCTTTGGATTATACTAGCACAGAAAATATATAGATGTCTATACCAATTTACTTGAAAATATACTATATTCTTTGAAAATAAAGCAATAGTATCTTTTTTATTCCTTATACTTCCCAACTGGTCTAGACAACTTTTAATAAAAGCGATAAAATGAGGGCAAAATATATGAGACCATTTCGTGACTCATCATTAAGTTTTACTTTCATAAAGGAGATTATGTATGAAAACATTCATTATTAATAATCTAATAGTTCATGGCGAAAAGGAAACATACAAAAATGGGTATATTAAAGTCGTGGATGGAAAAATTGCCGAGGTTGGTCCAGTCAGCCAATACAAACAGGACGATGATGCCAAAGTAATTACTCTTTCACCGGATTATCAGGTAATTCCCGGTGCCATCGACATTCATATTCACGGTGCATCCAATTCCGATGCCATGGATGCCACATATGAAGCATTATCCACAATGGCAGGGACTCTTCCCAAAGAAGGAACCACAAGCTTTCTGGCCACTACAATGACTCAATCTACCGAAGCCATTGAATCAGCCCTTCTTAATGCTGGTAAATATATCGAAAATCAAACTGAAGAACACGCTGAAATAGTTGGGATCCATTTAGAAGGTCCTTTCATTTCACCAGCCCGTAAAGGAGCGCAGCCTGAGGATTATATCATTGATCCTGATGTCACTCTATTTAAAAAGTGGCAGGTACTGGCCGAAAATCAAATCAAGCTTGTAACGCTTGCTCCTGAACAACCAAATGGATTAGATCTAGCCGCCCACTTAAGGGGAACTGGCGTCGTCGCCTCCATTGGACATTCAGATGCAACATATGACCAAATAGATGAAGCAATCCAGGCAGGTGCTACCCACGTTACACATCTTTATAATGGGATGCGGGGACTCCATCACCGCGAACCTGGTGTTTTGGGAGCTGCTTATCTTCGAGACGAGCTATATGTTGAACTTATTGCTGACGGCATTCACTGCAGGCCGGAAATGGTGAAGCTGGCGTATAACCAAATTACCAGTGAACGCTTGATCTTGATAACGGACTCGCTTCGTGCCAAATGGCTTGAAAAGGGAACCTATGATTTAGGAGGTCAGCCTGTGTATGTGAACGAAACGAGAGCAACGCTTTCAGACGGTACACTAGCCGGCAGTATATTGAAAATGAACGATGCGATCAAGAACACATTGGAATATACCGATTGTTCCATGACTGACATTATAAAAATGACGGCAGAAAACCCTGCCAAACAGATTCGGATTTTTGACAGAAAAGGAAGCATCCAGGTCGGAAAAGACGCCGATCTTGTAATATTGAATGACCGCTTGGACGTTGAAATGACGTTCTGCAGAGGAAATTTAGCTTTTAAAAAGGAGAATGTATAATGAATATCATACAAGTGCAGGACTACATGGAAATGAGCCGGACAGCTGCAGAAACAGTGATCGGAAAAGTCAAAGGAAATCCAAATATTAAGTTGGGCCTTGCTACAGGCGGCACCCCAAAAGGAATGTATGATAATTTGATTGAAGATCATGTGAATAATCATACTTCCTATGAAAATGTAACATCTTTTAATCTTGATGAGTATGTCGGCTTAAAACCAAATGATCCAAACAGTTACCATTATTATATGAATGACTCCTTATTCACTCACATCAATATAAATAAAGAGCGTACTCACCTGCCAAATGGTACGGCTGATGATACTAACGGGGAATGTAAACGGTATGACGAAATGATTGATTCAGTGGGAGGGATCGATCTTCAGATACTTGGTATTGGGCAAAATGGCCATATTGGTTTTAATGAACCTGGAACTTCATTCACATCGGGTACACATGTCGTGACACTTGAAGATTCAACGCGCCAGGCGAATGCACGTTATTTCGATTCCATAGACGAAGTTCCTACACATGCCGTTACGATGGGCATTTCAACGATCATGAAAAGCAAGGAAATCCTGCTGCTGATATCTGGTGAAGAAAAAGCCGAAACCTTGAAGAAATTGATAAACGGTGACATTTCCGAGGACTTCCCTGCATCTATCCTAAAAAAACATAATAATGTTACAATTATCGCAGACCAAAAAGCTTTATCCGGAGTGATAATACCCTAAAAGGAGCGAAAGTCGATGATTGATAAAAACTCACCTCTTCCGATTTATTTTCAAATCGAAGAACAAATAAAAAGACAAATAGAAAACGGTGAGTTCCAAGCGCACAATGCCCTTCCATCTGAACGTGAATATGCCGAGCAATTCGAAATTAGCCGGATGACCGTCCGGCAAGCCATAAATAATTTGGTGAATGACGGATACTTATACCGTCAAAAAGGAAGGGGAACCTTTGTCGCCGATAAGAAACTGGAGCAGCAGCTCAATGGGTTGACCAGCTTCACCGAGGACATGAAAGCCAGGGGATTAAATCCAAGCAGTAAGCTGCTGAGCTTTGAAATCATTCCGGCTGATAAAAAGATTGCCAGTGAATTGCACATTTCCCTTTATGCTCCCGTTTATGAAATAAAACGCATTCGGTTGGCTGATGATGTTCCAATGGCCCTCGAGACCGTATACATGTCTGCCAATTTAATTAAAGGGTTAACGGAAGAGATCATTAACCTCTCTCTTTACCAATATGTTGAGAATTACGTTAAACTTAAAATAGATTATGCTACACAAACGTTGGAATCATCGATTGCTTCTGAATTAGAAGTCACCCATTTAGCGATTCCAAAGCACTCACCCATATTATTCATTCAGAGGAATACGTTCCTAATGGATGGAACTCCCCTCGAATATGTTAAATCGGCATATCGTGCGGACAGATATAAGTTCACTATCACTATAAGCAGATAAAATTGAATATTTTCATCACTAAAGTCTTTTAATTGCCAAAGGTAATCGGAGGGTGTCACAAATATGAATTCATACTTTGAAGAAGTGCAGGCTTTACTCACAATTGTGGGAGAACAGGAAAAGCAGTCAATTAAGGAAGCCGTGGACCATATCTCAAAAGCGGTGATGTCGGATGGAATCATCCATCTATTCGGAAGCGGGCACTCTCATATTTTGACCGAAGAGGTATTCTACCGGGCAGGTGGGTTAGCCGCAATTCGTCCTATTTTCGTTGAAGATTTGATGCTTTTTAAGGGAGCTTCAAGGTCATCCCAACTTGAACGGCAAAATGACCTATCAGAGAAATTCATGCATGATGAGGATATCCGTCCTGGTGATGTCTGTATCGTCATTTCATCATCCGGCGTAAATCCCGTTCCCATAGATGTCGCCACTATCGCAAAAGAAAAAGGGGCCTTCGTCATTGGACTAACATCACCGGAGTATGCAAAAAGTTGTCCTTCGCGGCATAAACAGAAGCATTATCTCCACGATGTCGTTGATTTGGTCATAGACAACCATATTGCCAAAGGTGACACATTACTGAAATCAAATAATATATCTTTTGGTTCTGGATCGACCGTGATCGGGGCCGTTCTCCTCAATATGATATTCACGCAAGTCATCCAAACGATTATTGAAACAGGGGAAACACCTCCCGTATTCCTAAGCAGTAATATCGAAGGGGCAGATGAACACAATCAAAAGATCATCGCAAAATATAAAACAAGAATCGCCCAATTATGAACCGATATAGCCAAAAAGGAATACATAAGCTTTTATGTTCATCATGAAGCAGTCATATAAAAGAAGGCATCCATTCGGATGCCTTCTTTTATTCAATGGGTACTTCCCTTTATTCCTTATTCTTCAAAAAGGGCCACCAATTCGCATTACCAAACGTCGCAACCATAACAGGAATAAACAATGGCAATATGACAAACGCATATAAAGCGAGCCCCACCAAAATTAAAGTGGCTATCTCCAAGAGCGATAAAACTCCTGCTGGCATCATGGCAGCAAAGGTCCCACCCAGAATGACAGCTGCTGAGATGATCACCGTTCCCATTTTTCTCATGGACAGTAACATCGCTTCCTTGACCGGTTTACCTTTCCATTCGTTAAAGCGATCCATCAAGAAAATGCTATAGTCAATGCCAAGTGCAATCAAGATAACGAACGCAAAGAAAGGAACTGCCCAGCCGATGCCGGCATAACCGAGAATATTAACAAAAATCAATTCTGTAATGGCTGCCGCTGTATAATAAGTCAAAACGAGCGACACAATCAAATAGACCGGCATGACCAGGGATCGCAGCATGAAAAAGAGAATGATTGCGATACCCGACAGCATCAAAACGACCGTCCGCGAGAAATCCTCCTCAGACATCATGCCCAAGTCATGATGCGTACTTGTGATTCCCCCTATCGCCACCTGCGCATTTTCAAGCTTTGTATCTTTCGTTACTCTTTCAACGGCTGCCTCGATCGAATCGATTTGCTCAATTGCTTCATTGGAATATGGGTTTGCCTTGAATACCACATCCATTGTCATGATTTTACCATCTTCAGATAAATACGCGTTCAATGCCTCCCCGAATTCTTCGCTTTCCACTACTTCTTTGGGAATGTACATGCCTGTTACCGTTTTATCCGTTTTTGCCAGTCCTGATAAATAACCCTGTGCAGACGATAGTCCATCATGGACTTCATTCAGACCATCCGCACTTTCATTTAAGCCATCTGTCAAATCGGTAAGTTGTCCGCCGAGGCTTGAAAAACCATTTAGAAGCTCTTGCTGCCCATTACTTAAGCTGGTAAGTCCTCCTTTAAATCCTGACAGGTTATTTATGACTTCCCCCTGACCATTGGCCATCGTGCTTAGGCCTTTTTGTAAAGTGTCAACACCTGAAATCAATTGGTTCAGGCCCTCTCCAAGAGAAGTTTGACCCTTTACGATCTCTGTCATATTTTGATTCGCCGTATTCAAACCGCCGGACACTGAACCAAGATTCCTATTGAGTTCCGAAAGGCCTGCTGCCATGGGCTCCAAACCACCCTGTGCCCCTTGCACCGTTTGCTTGATCGTTTGATAGGACTGATCAGCCTGTAACTCTGGATGTGCGGCTTCCATTTGCTCAAAAGAAGGATTTAAACCGGCAAGGCTTTGTGATACGCCCGTAAGGTTAGTTTGAATCTCTTTGTATCCCCCTGTGAGCTCACTTAACCCATTAGCTGATTGTTTATAGCCTTCGAGGAGCTGTCCGCTTCCGGCAGCGAGCTTTTCCAAGTTTGCCTTGACCTCAATCAGGCCGTTTTTTATATCCCCAGTCCCTGAGGAACCATCGCGAATGCCTGCTTCAATGCTTGTTAACGCCTTCTCCACCTGACCTACGCCGCTCTTTAATTCATTGGTGCCTGATATGAGACCCCCTATTCCATCCGTCGCTTGTTTCAAGCGCGGTCCTGAATCGGAAAGCTCACTGCCTGCCGTCTTTAATCCATCACTGATTTGTTTAATGCCTTCATTTCCTTCCCCGATCCCCTTTTCCAAAGTTTCGGCTTGGTTCGCGACAAATAAGTCCTTAATGGGTTCACCTGTCGGGCGGGTCATGGAACGAACTACATCGACTTCATCCACCTTGACGACTTCCTGGCTGATTTTTTCAGCAAGTGCGATGTAATCCTCCGAATCCATGCGTTCGTCATTTTTTATGACAATCTGTGTTGGCATGGATTGTCCTGGCCCGAATTCATCGGAAATGATATTAAATGCCATGATGGAAGGAACATCACCGCCCGCTTCTTCAAGGGAGTTATATGAAATCTTCCCATCATACATAAACAAAAAGGGAACACAGACGATTGCCACGATCATAAGCGCCAACAATGGGCGGTTCAAGGAGAAGTTACCCAGAATTCCCCATAGTTTACTTTCACTATGCTCAAGCTTCCCTTTTGCCGGCCAAAATAGCTTCTTGCCAAGAACGGCCATGAAAAATGGAACGATCGTATAAAGGGCGATCATTAAAATGAAAACCCCTATGGCAACGGCCGCCGCAGATTGATAGAGCTTAAAAGTAGAAAAACCGATTGCCGCAAAGCCAATCATTACGGTCAGCCCACTGAAGAAGACAGTCTTGCCGGCGGTTCGGTATGTCTCCACGATCGCTTCAGGCAAGGACTCCTGTGACGATAGCTCCTCCTTGAAACGACTAAGAAGCAGGATGCAATAATCAGTCCCGATCCCAAATAAAATACCTACCAGGAATATTTGGGTATAAGACGAAATCGGAAAGTCCCATTTATCCACCAGGAATGAGACGATGGATTGTGAACATAAATAAGTGAAACCGACTGTCACTAACGGAATGATCGGTGTCACCACTGAACGAAAGACTATCAGCAATACAGCCAGAATGAAGACAACCGTGATGCCTTCAGTTTTCTTCAGCCCCTCTTGGGAATTGGCATTAAGGTCTTCATCGATCATCCAGCTGCTTGTGTAATAATGCTCGACATCCACTTGTTCCAACTCTTTATAAAGGGCATCGATCACATCCTTAGCTTCTCGGTCCCCCTTTACCATCGTGATGGAAGTCAAAACTGTTGATTCATTTTCCGAGACCAACTGACCTTTTAGCGAGGGCTCTTTAAAATGGGTCATGACCTCTTTGATACCAAGCTCCGCTTTATTCTTTTCAAGCTTTTGGACCGCTATCTCAATCTCTTTCAATTCCGAGGAAGTCAACTTCTTATCACCATGGAATACGAGAGCCACTTGTGACTCATCCTTATCCTGGATCTCTTTCATTAGCGCATTGGCCATCCCGGAGGAATACTCTGCCGGTACATCCAGCTGTCCCTTATTCCGGACAAGTTCCGCCATATTCGGTGCCGCAAACAATAATCCTGCTGTCATTGCAACCCAAACGATAATGACCAGCCATCTTCCCTTTATGATCCCCCTCATTTATATTTCCCCCCTTTCCTCATTTTTCATTTGAATGAAAATTTGTGAAAGCTTCTCATATGTATCAAGGAATTTAACGATCTCTTCATAATCGAATTTCGTCATGATGCTCTCTACCAATTTATGAATCTTATTTTCCGTTTCCAGTAACAATGCTTCCCCCTCTTTGGAAAGCTTCAAGTGAAAGACCCTTCGGTCACCCAGGTCCTGTTCCCGTTCTATCAATCCTTTGCCTTCCAGCCTGTTGATGTTGGACGTGACGGCACTCTTATTAATATAAAAGGCATCACTGATTTCCGTCGATGTACACAACCGCTGTTGTTGAATGAACCGTAAAGTATAGTATTGTTCGTTCGTCAGCACATCACAAATCTGATCTTTTATTAAAAGCTCACCCATTTTATTGACATAGAAGGAAACCCTCATATATCGATCAATCAATCCAGAAACTTTGTCATTAGACATCGTTGTACCTCCCAAAAAGTAGTTCAGTCATTTAACTATATGTAGATTACTATTGTTTTATTTATTATGTCAATCCCAAGATAGTTTATTATTTCCAGTTTATCTTATGGTAAATAAGGGAAAACCCAAAGTAAGCAAACAATCTACTATTCTAAAGGAGGAACTATAAATGACTCAATCGACTATCGAAAATCAATCAACTAGCGAAACTCAACCGAATAGCAAACTCTTAAAAGGGATTCTGATTGGGGGGCTTGTTGGTGGTGCGTTGACCTTGCTTGACTCCAATACAAGAAATAAAGTAAAGCGTTCAGCCGTCCTTTTAAAAGACAACTCCATGAATATGATTGAACAGGCCAAGGAAAATCCCGGCGAAATGAAGGAACAGATGGTATCAGGAGTCAAAGGGGCAACAGAGACGATTAAAGAGGCAATCAATGACGTTGAAACACTATATGAAACCGTTAATGAAGACGTGGTGGGTAGAGTATCCGAAGTAAAGGATATCTCCACTGATGCCCTTGGTACAGCTAAAGATGCAACAAGTGAATTGAAAGACATCAGCTCAAAAGTGGTCGTTGCCGGTAAACAGCTGAAAGAAACACCATCACAATCATTGAAAGCCGATAATGATAAAGGTGAAAAAGAGAGTGATGAAATCGTTAAAGAATCAGGATTAACCAATCAAAAATCCATTTCATCCAACTTCTAATATATAAAAAAGGGGTCCGGATAACGTACCTTTCATCAAATGAAGTTCCCGAACCATTTGACCCAAAGGCAACACCCTCAACTCCATAGGTATGTTCTATCTAAATCTAATAACGGAGTTGATTGGAGTGGAAGGTACGAGACTCCTGCGGGAAAAGCACGTCTAGAGGAGACCCCGCAGGCGCAAGCCGAGGAGGCTCCACGACTGCCCGCGGAAAGCGAGTGCCTGGAGCGGAAATCAACATCCCAATTGTACAAGCCATTAGAAAAGCTGAGGCGTTATGCCTCAGCTTTTTTGTTCATAAATCACTTGATAACCTTAGTTAGAGTCCTCCAATTTATTCGTTATCTCATGGTCTTTTTTCACTTCAGCCAACCAAACGGGATATTCCTCTTGTAATTTTTCAGAAAGAAGCGTTTCTTTAATTACATCTTTACTGTCTTCTAAATTAGCCTTTTTTGCTTCCTTCTTACCGGTTACTTTTATGATATGGTACCCATAATCGGATTTGACTGGATCACTGATTTTATTTATATCAAGATCAAAGGCAACATCTTCAAACTCTTTCACCATATCACCTTTCCCAAAATACCCTAGGCTTCCGCCCTTATCCGCCGTTTGTGCATCAGTGGAATATTCAGCTGCCAATTTAGCGAAATCACCGCCTTCTGCAATTTCTTTCGCAACTTTTTTAGCCGTTTTTTCGTCTTCGACTAAAATATGACTAGCTTCCACTTGTTCAGCTTGATCAAATGTATCTTTATTATCTTCAAAATACGTACTGATTTCATCGTCCGTCACGGTAATTCTCGGTTCGACCAGTTTTTTCGTTTGCAGGTAAACCACAATGTCCTTTTTCAGGGCATCCATGGAAGAGCCGCTTGCTTCCAATTGCTCTTTTAACGACTTTTCATCACCATAGGACTCAGCCATAACATCGATTTCTTTCTGGATTTCTTCATCCTTAATTTTAATTCCCGCTTTTTCCGCTTCCAATTCAACCAATTTATTCGTAATTAATAGGTCTAAAGTATCTGCTCCGTACCCCGCAACAAGCGCGTCATACAGCTCATCCTTATTGATTTTCTCGCCATCGATACTCGCCATTGTCTTATCCGTTGACGATATCATCGCAAATGCCATGATCCCGGCAATGATCAAAATGCTCCCAGCCCAAATATATGCCTTTGTGCTTCTTAATAGTTTCATGAATACTCTCCCTTAATTTTTCTATCATGATAGCTTGTGAATATTAATTAATCCTTAAGATTTTACAACCTTCAATATGCACTAACCCATCATTATACTAACATACTTATATCCCTACAGATATTTTAGAGTATTTCATCTTGCTACCAATTGATTTGGTTGATCATTACCAAAAACGAAAAAGCATGGTGTACGGAGGGAGCTCCTACACCATGCTTTTTTCTTGTTATTTACGATGCATCTTGAATTCAAGGAAGAGTTCGTTGTAATGGGCCAAGTTTTTCTTCCCGAGGTTTTCGTACACTTCGAGTTTCTTTGTCAGTTCCGGTGATGGATAGAAACGTTCATCCTTCACCACTTCTTCAGGCATATATTTAAGTGCTGCTTTATTGGGTGTCGAGTAACTTACATATTCAGCATTCTGTGCCGCAACTTTCGGGTCCAGCATGAAGTTGATGAACTGGTGAGCCGCATCGACGTTTTTGGTTGTTTTCGGGATGACCATATTATCAAACCATAAATTGGACCCCTCTTTTGGAACCACGTATTCGAGATCTTCATTTTCAGCCATGATTTCAGAAGCAACTCCCGACCAAACCAAGCCAATCGCCGCTTCCTGGGCTTCCAATAGCATGCGGCTTTCATCTCCCACTATCGCCTTAATATTCGGGGTGAGGGCGTCAAGTTTGGATTTTGCCTCTTGAAGGTGTTCTTCATCTATATCATTCAATGAATAATTCAAAGAGTTCAGACCCATGCCCATCACTTCCCTAGCGCCATCCGTCAAAAGGATTTCATTCTTTAAATCTTTATCCCACAAATCCGCCCAGGCCGTTATTTCTTTGCCACCGAGCATCTTGGAATTATAAACAATTCCGACCGTTCCCCAGAAATAAGGGACGGAATATTTATTCTCCGGATCGAATGGCAGGTCGATGAACCGCTCATCGATGTTTTTCAAATTCGGAAGCTTGGAATGATCCAAGGGAATCAGCAAGTCTTCCTGCCGCATCTTATCGATCATATACTCAGACGGAATGGCAATATCATAAGTAGTACCGCCCTGTTCGATTTTAGTCATCATGGCCTCATTCGAATCGAACGTCTCATAAATGACCTTTATCCCTGTTTCTTTTTCAAAACGTTCGATTAGATCCGCATCGATGTAATCGCCCCAATTATAGATGGTAAGCGTATTGCTGCTCGTAAACCCCTGCGATGAATTCAATCTTGAAATCGCATATAGCAGCAAAGCGGATACGAGGGAAATGATCAAAAACATTTGGACAAGCCTTTTCATCGTTTCCCCCCCATTCCCGTTTGCCTTACACGTTGAGTTATAAAGTAATATACGACAACCAACAGCAGTGTCACGACGAACAGCAGTGTCGATAGTGCATTGATATTCAATGAAATCCCACGGCGGGCCAATGAATAGATTTCCACAGAAAGAGTGGAGAAGCCATTACCGGTCACAAAGAACGTAACCGCAAAATCATCAAGTGAATATGTCAATGCCATAAAAAAACCAGCAAAGATACCTGGTAAGATGTATGGAAGGATGACCTTCGTCAATACATCCCACCGGCTTGCCCCTAAATCTCTAGCGGCATCAATTAAAGTAGGGCTCATTTCCTGAAGTTTCGGAAGGACCAGCAGCACTACGATCGGGATGCTGAAGGCGATATGCGACAACAGTACCGAGTAGAATCCAAGCTTGATCCCGGCCATTGTGAATAAAATCAGGAAGGAAGCACCGATGATCACATCGGGACTGACAATCAATACATTATTCAATGATAATACCGTATTCTTAGCTTTACTGCTCGTAAAGGACCGAATACCAATCGCCCCCATTACCCCTATGATCGTTGAGATCAGTGCAGATAATAAAGCGATCACAAGTGTATTCAATACAATGATCAGCAGCCTTGTATCTTGGAACAGTTCCTTGTACCACTCCATCGTGAACCCTTTAAAGTCATACATCGTTCCACCGCTGTTAAAGGAGTAAAAGACTAAAAAGAAAATCGGTGCATAGAGTATGATAAAAATCAAAACGAGAAACGCTTTTGATATTGGTGATAATTTATTGCCCAATTTACACACCCTGCTTTCGGTTACCCGTTACAAACATAATCAGGAACATTATAATAATCAAAAATACCGCGATTGTGGAACCCATTCCCCAATCCTGTGTCACAAGGAAGTGCTGCTCGATAGCCGTACCAAGCGTAATGACGCGGTTACCGGCAATCAGTCTTGTAAGCATGAACAAAGAAAGTGCCGGGATGAAGACTACCTGGCATCCCGTCTTTACACCATCTAACGTCAATGGAAAAATGACACGGCGGAATGTCATCCAACGGGACGCTCCCAAGTCATTGGCCGCATCCACAAGGGTTGGATTCATTTTATCAAGCGCATTGAATATCGGTAAGATCATAAACGGGATGAAAATATAAACCGAAACGAATATGAAGCTGAAATCCGTAAAGAGAATCTGCTGCTTTCCGATTCCTACAACCTCTAGAAAACCATTCGCCACACCATATGTGCCAAAAATACCAATGAAGGCATAAGCCTTCAAAAGTAAATTGATCCAAGAAGGGACGATGATCAGCAAAAGCCACAGCTGCTTATGCTTTGTTTTCGTTAACAAATATGCGGTTGGGTAAGCGACTAAAAGGGATATTCCCGTAATCAGGAAAGCATACCAAAATGAGCTTAATGTCATTGTTAAATATACTGGCGTAAAGAACTTTTGATAGTTAATCAATGATAGATTGCCTTCAATGTCAAAGAAGGAATAGTATAGGATTAACAAAATGGGTGCAATCACGAATAAAGCAATCCATAAGACATATGGGATGAAGTAAATATTCCGGGATAATTTATTCTTCATGACTTTCTCCATCATGATACGCTTCCAGACGCTTATCGAATTCTTCTTCAGTCTCACCCAATCGCATGACATGAATCGATTCCGGATCGAAATAAAGACCTATTTCATCTCCAACTGCCACTTTTTTCGTTGATTGGACAAGCCATTCATTCCCATCATGGTCATAACAGCTGATTTCATAATGAACACCGCGAAATAACTGAGAGCCCACCCGAACTTGCAGCTTTCCGCGGTCGACGGAAGTAATCTCTAAATCTTCCGGGCGGATGACAATATCGACAGCTTCATTACTGTTCAATCCTTGGTCGACACATTCGAACTGTCTGCCGACGAATTCCACGAGATAATCTTCAATCATTTTTCCTTTTACAATATTAGACTCACCGATGAAATCGGCAACGAACCGATTCAGCGGTTCATCATAAATATCCGTAGGGGTTCCACTTTGCTGAATTTTCCCTTTGTTAAGGACAAAAATCTCATCTGACATCGCTAATGCTTCCTCTTGGTCATGAGTGACGAAGATAAACGTGATTCCAAGCCTCTGTTGCAGCTCCCGCAATTCATATTGCATTTCTGTACGCAATTTTAAATCGAGGGCAGATAGCGGTTCATCCAGAAGGATAACTTCCGGTTCATTAACAATTGCCCTGGCAATCGCCACCCGTTGCCGCTGACCGCCGGACATTTCCCTGATCTCCCGTTTTTCATACCCCTCCAAATTGACAAAGCTGAGGGCTTCCTTCACCTTGATTTCCACTTCCGAATTCTTCATTTTTTTGATTCGAAGACCAAATGCTACATTTTCAAACACGTTTAAATGCGGAAAAAGTGCATAATCTTGAAATACCGTATTCACTTGCCTTTTATTGGCTGGCACATCATTGATCTTTTTCCCTTCAAAGTAAATATCACCTTTGGAGGCTTCCGTAAATCCAGCAATCAAGCGAAGGATTGTGGTCTTCCCACATCCGGAAGGACCCAAAAGCGTATAGAACTTCCCTCTCTCGATTTCAAAACTAACATTATCGAGAACTACCGTATCATCATCAAATTGCTTCGTAACCTGATCGAAGCGTATTATATTCCCGTTTGTCATTGCTTCTTCCCTCTCTCCATTACCTTACTCATCAATCAACGATTGCATTTGTTTTGGATTCTATAAGTATGATTCCGTCACCACGAGTAATAACTCTGACGGACCTTCAAAATCATTGATGATTTGATGTTCATCTGAAGCATGAAAATAAATCGACTCCCCTGCCTTGACAAAATACGTGTGTGTACCTAGCTTTACAATAACTCTTCCGCTTAATACATAACCGAATGTTTCAGACAAGGATGGTTCAAACTGTTTGAACTCCCCTTTTTCCTGGAGAGTCAGCCGAATAGGTTCCATCTCCTTTTCATTCGATTCAGGCACGAGCCACTGGATTTGATACCCGCGTTCTTCATCGATGAAAAATGTTTGTGCTTCTTCTTCATAAACCACTTTTTGGACTTGATCCTCTTCATCGAAGAACTGCTTCGGCTTGCAGCCGAGTACTTCTAAAATATTGAAAAAAGTTTCAATTGAAGGGGAACTCAGATCCCTTTCCAACTGTGAAATATATCCTTTGCTTAAATCCGTTCTTTCCCCCAATTCTTCCTGGGTCAACCCTTTTTTCAAACGAAGGTTCTTTATTTTTCTTCCAATTTGCATCCCATTACCCTCAATCGGTTTACTTATAGTAAACCCACAGTAGTTAAAGTTTTGTATAAGTAAACTTCCAGTTTAATTTTACGAATATCATTATACAGGAAATGCGGGAAACTTCAAACGGAATTTCCAGTCATGCAAAAAAAGGACCGCCAACAGGGCTGTCCTTTCTGATTTACTATTGGAAATAAAGCAAAGCAGGGTATAGAAATAGTTACCTCTCGTGATTCTTCCACGTTTTCAATTGTAATTCTTAGATATTATTATCATAGCTGGTGCTGCAATCGTACCTATTACATAATCGCTAAAAGTTAAAACAAAGTTGATTGGTACGGAAGGTACGAGACTCCTGCGGGAAAAGCGCGTCCAGGGGAGCCCGTGGAAAGCGAGTGCCTGGAACGGAAATCAACGTTCCATTTTACAAACACTCAAAAAAACAGTAGATGATATTTTTCCTCTAGTTTGTCTACAGTGTGAGACCGCCACTGGCAGCACCCCTTTTACAACTTCAGACATATCTCTTGCGCTTTCTTTTCCCCATCAGCAATACAGTCCGGTATTCCGACACCATTGTATGAACAGCCCGCAAGTAAAACATTGGGGTAATTCTCGGAGATTTTCGCCTCCAGCGATTGAACGATTTGTGGATGTTTAATATGGTAGTTCGGCATATTTTCATGCCATTTCGTCACTTCATTCGTTACTGGATCCGCGGAAATGCTTAGACTGTTTTTAATGTCGCGTAAAGCCACCTGGATCAATTCCTGGTTTGTAAGGGACCGTAAGCGTTCATAGTCCGGACTAGAGCTTTTATAAAAAAGCCTTACCAAAAGCTGACTGTTTTCAGAAGTATGCTCCCATTTTCGGCTAGTCCATGTACATGCATTGCAAATCAAATCACTATTATCACCTGCAATGAAACCTGTCCCGTCTTTAGGAAGCTTGCTGTCCGGGATATCGAATCCAAGATAAACGCTAATCATCGAACTATTGATCAAGCCGTCGAAGTCCTCATCCAACTCCCGATCACCCAATAATTTCTGGGCAACTGTATGCGGTGTACTCAATACGATGAAGTCCGTTTCCAGCGTTTCACCGTTTGCCAATGAAATGATATATCCTTCATCTCCTCTTCCGACTTTTTCCACGCTGACCCCTTTTGAAATTTCCACCAGATCGAGGCTTTCCTCAATTCGGTCAACCAATGTTGATAAGCCATTTTTAAACGAAAGGAACTTCTTATTTCCCTTGCTTTGGTATTTCTGCTTATTTTCCGATAGACCGCGTATTATACTGCCATATTCATTTTTATAATCCAGCATCTCTGGCAGTGTTTTGGCAATGGTCAATTCATTTAATTTTCCTGAGTAAACACCCGATAGGACAGGCGATATCTGCTTTTGCACCAATTCCTTACCTAAGAAGCTTTCAAGAAATGAACCAATTGAGTCATTCTTCGTAAACGTCTCATTTTTTGTATAGAAATCCTTTAAGGCGTCAACCTTCCCTTGGGCAGAAACCAGATCGCTTTTCGCCAGCGACTCCAGGCTCATTGGTATTCCGAATAGGGCATCCTCTGGAATTCCCTTCAGCATCCCATCTGTATGGATGAAGGACTTTCCCGTCGCATTATAAACAACTTGATCCTCTAGGTTCAATTCCTTAATAAATGGTTTTACATTTTGTTTCCTGGCGACAATCGAATCGGCACCCGCTTCGATTTTAAATGGACCATTGTGCACAGTCCTTATTTTACCGCCTAGTTCCTCATTTCCTTCTATTAATATCAATCGTACAGAGAGACTCCTCGCTTTAACTGTTCTTTGTAAATAATACATCGTTGATAAACCGGTAATGCCTCCACCTACGACTACGACTGTTTTCATTAGGACTACACCTCAATTAACGAATTTTGCATTAAGTAAAGTGTACCATAAGGCAGCGGCATTATTAAAAGCGGCCCTTCTAATTCATTGGTTTTGTAATGACACCTGTAACAAATTCGACAAAAAAAGACCTCTCCTCTTGGAAAAGTCGAGATCAAACAATATTAGCTATTCGCTTCTTCCTTGTTCATTGTATCTAATCGATACTCCATTATCTCCATCAACCCGCTTCTGCCTACTTTTTGAATCCCTGTATCCTGATACCCCGACTTCGCATATAGCGATTTTGCAATCACGTTCATGACATTCACTGTCAGAATGATCGAATCCTTGTTAGGAAAAATCGTTTTTGCGAATTCCGGAAGGATTTGCAAGGCTTTCTTCGCAACCCCTTTACCTTGATGCTTTTGATCAACAAGAAATCCACGGAGTAATATCGCTTTTTCATCATTGGTGAACGGGGTGATGTTCTCGCCAATGTGTAAAACGAAAAAACCAACTGGGATACCTTCAGCCAATATTACGATAGGATGCCTGTCGCAATCTTCCCGGCAATATTTCAGTGACTCTTCGGGCAGGGCTGAAAAAGGGGTTTGTGTATCCGGTAAATAAAACTGGGAAAGCTGGTGAAGATGTTCCGGTAAATAAGGCGTTAAGATGATGGTCTCGTTTTCCTTGTCCTGTTTCATTGAACACACCCTCTATCATCAATTTTTGGATACATTAATGATTCGATGACCCGCCCGATATTCCCTTCGCAAACCAGAAGGAGCACTGCCGAATATACCGGCAGTGCTCTCCTTAAGTTAATCAATGTGCATTTTCATTGATTGTCAGTGCTTCCCGTAAATTGATTTGCTGGCGTAGTATGTTGGCAACATCACGGGAAATTACTCGTTTTTCAAACATATCCTGCACGTCGTCACGTTCTGCCTGGATCCCTTTATAGAACAGCTCTCTTTCATAATCGGCCATTTTACTCGGGGTCCGGCCTCTATTTTCACGTTTGCATTTTAAAATCAGCACTTTATACTCTTCTATGATCATCGAGGATGTCTTATGATTATCGGCTGTAATTCCGGCCTGTATCTCTTGGATCGCAGCTTTATACATCCTGATTTTAAGATCCCTGACCTTTTCCAATCTCTTAAGATTGATTTTTCTTATTTCACTTTTATTAGGGAAAAATAATTTTAAAACCCTCAGCATACTTCTTCTGAAAAGCGTTACCGACCTGAAAAAACGGAACTTCAGTCGATTTGTTACGGCACTTTCCATTCGCTGGATGTATTCCTTGCATATATACGCCGTCTCCCGGTCCACTTTTTCACCCTTGATGAGCTTATCCAGGAATCTTTGCTCTGCTTCAAGGGCCTTGAAGCGAAGTTCTTTCTCTTCTTCCCTTAATGCAGCCGGTTCTTTCTCCTGTTCTACATAGGATAACTCATTGATCTTGGTAAAGTACCTCGAAATGATCGATAAAGCCGCTTCCCGGTTTTCATCTGTCATTTGTGACTCAATCACCCGAATTGCCGCTTGATGTGAGTGAATGGCAGCAGTTTTCGTTTTGTCAGCCTGCTTGTCCACCACTTCCTCTTCTTCGGACCGTGCCACGATTGGCAGAAATACACTCGCAACAATCAAGGTCAGCAAAATGACTCCTGCTGCTATGAAAATGATTAACGAACGCTCAGGAAAAGGACTTCCATCCGCCAACACATACGGAATCGAAAACGAACCCGCTAACGTTACAGCTCCGCGAACACCGGAAATGGTAATGATTCCGGCCGCTTTGAAGTCCGGTTTTTGGGCGCCTGTTTTTTTCATCATCCAGCCAATCGACCAGGCAGCCGTAAGCCAAATGAATCGTAAAGCGAAGAGGAAAAGTGTAATGACCACGATATAAAGGATCACTTGTCCATTATTGAAGGCCGGATCTTGAAAGATAATTTTCGCAACGCTTGGGATTTGCAAGCCAAGCAAGACGAATACAAGGCCATTTAATATATATAAAATGACGGACCATGTACTTCTTGAAACGACCTGAAGTTCCACGGTTGGTGATATTTCCCGATCTCGTTCAACGGCATGGACAATTCCCCCCGCCACGACTGCCAAAATCCCTGAAAGGTGGAAATGTTCCACAGCGAGGAAAATAATAAAAGGAGTTAGGATTTGGATCAGCATATGCATCGTGACGTCTTCCATCCCTAAACGGCGAAGAACTACACGAAGCCTGATAATGATGAAAGCAATTATTGCCCCACCTACAAACCCACCAATTGAAATCCATATGAAACTGAAGGTTGCATCGACTAAGGAGAAAACACCAGTGACTGTAGCCGCAACGGCAAACTTAAAGGCAACTAGACCTGAGGCATCATTCATTAGTCCTTCTCCTTCGAGAAGGTGCATGATGCTCTTCGGTAACTTGACCCGACTCGCCAAAGCGCTCACTGCCACAACATCTGTAGGTGACAAAATGGCCGCCAAAGCGAAAGCTGCCGGCAATGGAATCGAAGGGATCATCCAATTAATCAAATACCCGCCTGCCCAAACCGTTATGAATACAAGGCCCAGTGCAAGCATAAGAATGGGCGCTCTCAACTTCCATAGTGCTGTTCGGGGTACATTTTTGCCATCATTGAACAATAGGGGCGCAATGAATAACAGTAAAAACAATTCCGTCTCCATCTCAACATGCATTCCCAAGGGTAAAAGTGCCAATATGACACCCAGTGTTATCTGTATTAATGGTACAGGTATAAAGGGTATAAAATGGTTAATTACATTAGACATTCCAATCAATATAAGAAGGGCTAATATAACAAGAAAAAACTCCATACAAACATCAAACTTCCTCTCTCATCTATTCTCATAACTATAAGCGTAACATATTTATACCCATTCATTCATGCATTAACTATTCTAACCTAGAATCCTCCTGAATAATGATACCTGTTAGAATATCATGAAGATCGAGGTGATTGGATGTTTCAAAATCAACTCTATCAACAAACTTGGGTACGCATAAAACAGAAAAAAGCTGATTGGCTAACCATAATCAGCTTTTCCCGCATGATGGATGAAAATGGTCTTTGTGAAAGGCTCTTTTCGTAAAGATTGTTGTTTTTAAAACAAAACGCTTTAAGGTTGATTGGAGCGGAAGTGCGAGACTCCTGCGGGAGCAGCGGGACAGGTGAGCATCTGGAGGGGAAATCAACCACACCGCTTTACTTGGTAAATAGCAACAAAGTATGCGAAAACAGCCTTGTGAAAAGACATTACATAAGCTTTGACTAAAAAACTTATTTAGTTCCCGGGACAAAGAGGCGAAGATGTTTGTGCAGTACGTTTGCCTGGAAGGGAAGAAGGATGCCTTCATCGCCATCGATATTGACTGCCAGTTCCTCTGACGTGGCTAAATGGAGCTTGGATGTTTTAATATATTCAACTTCGTCATGCCCCTTGATCTCCCCCTTAATTAAACTGGGAATGATCTTGACGATGAGAGGAAGAGATAAATCCTTAATGATGAATGTGTGCAGCTTTCCATCATTCACTTCCGCCTCTGGTGCAAGTTGTTCGAAACCGCCGACAGAGTTAGTCATTGTTGCAATTAGTAAATGGGCCTCGCCTATCCATTTTCCCTGATCATGTTCAACCGTTAAAGGAAACGGAGTCTTTTTAATGATCGCTTTTGCTCCTTCAATGAAATATGCAAAAGACCCTAGACGGGTTTTTTGTTCAACGGTAACATTATAGGTGGCCTCGGCGATCGCCCCTACTGCCAACACATTCATGAAGTAACGGTCATTGATCTTCCCTATGTCCGATTCCTTAATATGCCTATCCTTTAATATCTCAATGGCTGCATTCGGACTCAAAGGTATTCCCAAAGATCTCGCGAAATCATTAATGGTTCCTAGTGGAATGATTCCGAAAATAGGCCGATGTTGCTGCTCGCCCAAGCCATTCACTATCTCATTCACCGTTCCATCCCCACCCATTGAAATGACCGCATCGAACCTTTCTGCACAAGCCTCCTTAGCAAAATCGGTAGCATCCCCCTCTCCTTCCGTTTTACAAACGCTTATCTCATCATAAATTTCACCAAGGGCCTTTTCCGCTTTCGGCAAAATCTTCCCTGCCTTTTCCTTACCTGAAGATGGATTGATGATAATCATCGCTTTCGACATATGCTACCTCCCATGATTGTACTTCTATTAGCAAGTTACCTCTTTACTGATGTACTAAAACCACACGAACATTTTTTCTGATTGTTAAATAAGCATCCCCCCAGTAATTTACAAATAATCGCTGCCACTTGAATTTTGCATCATTTTAAAACAAGCTCTGATTTGTTACATAGCTGTGAAACAGGCATTCACTGATCACTGAACTTTCCTGTTCCACATCTGTTACATTATATCTATCACAACCAATTGAAAATTGTCTGTCCCTTTCGCTTCTCTCTTTGTTTTTTCCTTTCATAAAAGGCATTATTTCTTCCATTCCCTACTTGCCATAACGAAAAATACAAAAATAAATGGATGTTAAATCGCTTTCCTATAAGGTTTCCACACTAATCGCGAAAAAAATTTCAAATTTTCTGTAAAATACCTATACAATTTCCAAATTCGGGTATATACTGTATTATAACAACAAACAAACAACGAAAACTGTACTATAAAGAGGAGGAGCGAGACATGCAAGCAAATCAATCAGATTTATTCATAATCGATTCATTTAAACATTGCCCGGAGTGTGGTGAAACACATGTGGACCACTCAGATTCCTATCTGTTGGAATGCGATCGCTGCCTTTCCAAACGTGAAGAATAAAGCAATCGGAAAATATATCTACCATTAAAAAGGAGGAAATATCATGCAAATGAAAAAATCCATTGAGTTTTTTAACAATATCCCTGCTAAACATTGCCCCGAGTGCGGTGACCATATTATTGAGCACGCTGAGTCCTACTTAATGGAATGTGACCGCTGCCTTTCCAAACGTGAAGACTAATTAAACCAAATCAAAAAGGAGGAGCCATCATGCAAACTATAAATCCACTGGAATTCTTCAGGACGCTGCCGCCTAAACAATGTTCGGAGTGCGGGACCCATATCACTGAACAAGCTGAATCCTACTTAATGGAATGTGACCACTGCCTTTCCAAACGCGAAGACTGATTAAACCAAATCAAAAAGGAGGAATCATCATGCAAACTAAAAACCCATTGGAATTCTTCAGGACGCTGCCGCCTAAACAATGTTCGGAGTGCGGGACACATATCACTGAACAAGCCGAATCCTACTTAATGGAATGTGACCGCTGCCTTTCGAAACACGAAGAATAAATTAAACCAAATCATAAGGAGGAATCATCATGCAAACTAAAAACCCATTGGAATTCTTCAGGACTCTGCCACCTAAACAATGTTCGGAATGCGGGACCCATATCACTGAACAAGCTGAATCCTACCTCTTGGAATGTGACCGCTGCCTTTCCAAAAAAGATGAATATTAATAAAAGATGCTGACATCAAGAAGCTATTTAGGCCATTTTGATGTCAGCATTAATCCTTTATTGGCTTTCCTTTCCTTGCATTAAAAAAGGATGTCCCCGGGACACCCTTCGGCCGTTCTTATTTTTTTATCTCCCAATATATTTGTCTACATATTTCCCACTTACCTGCCTGCTGCTGTATTGTAAGAAGTCCAATGCAAAAATCATGAATTCAAGGCCTAGACGCTTATCTGAACGCATAAAATCTGAACCTAGCAGTTTCTCCAATTTTTCAAGCCTATGATATAGTGTTTGCCGGACAATGAATAGTTGTTTCGATGTTTCCTGTTTGGAACCGTTACAAGCAAGATAGGTCTTCAAGGTAGGCATTAACTCACCATTGTTTTGCTTGTCATACTCAATGACCGGACCTAAATATTCGTACACCGTTTCCTCCAGATTACCATGTTTATTTATGAGCGAAATCATGCGATGCATATGTAAGTCCTGATAAAAGAAGCTCCTGCTATCCTCTGGTAGTGTATCCTGAAGCAGCAAAGTCTCACGGGCCGTTTCATAACTTTTATAAATCTCACTTAACCTTTGAACATGCTTTCCAAACCCAATGGAAAGCAGACCCATGCGATTACGCCCGCTTACATCCATTTTCATGATTCGATCCACCGCGCTTGTAACCCTTGATTTCCAATCTTCAGATGAACGATTATCACCTAAAATAAAAACAAGATGCTGATGTATTTCCATGGAAAATATCTGGAATCCGTACTGTTCAAAAACTGTTCTAAACATTATCTTAAAATAGGTTCCATCTAATTTTGTGGAACTTTTATTATATTTTGGGTGTGGTTTGCAAATGCAAACAATTCCGCCATCCAACTGCATTTTCGGATCAAGATAGGAAAGCCTCTCCCGGATTGCTTCGTCACTATATTCACCTTCAATCCAATTTGTAAGCCATTTACTTTCTTCCGACATTTTCTTTTCTTCTATATATAACTCCCTTAATAGATGCTGTGCCAATGCGGTAGCCGTTCGATCCAAGATCAGAGAATCAAAATCAGTCAACTCTCTGTCATTGCTGCAAATGAGCAGTTCCGCATAATTTTCACCGAGCACTTGAATCGGCTGTCCAAGAACGGTTTTATTTAATTTCCGCTTCTCTTCGTATATGTCCGCTACCATTTGAAAAGTTATTTTTTTCTTGGTTTTTGGAATGACTGCTATTTCATTTTCATTAAAGATAAGAATAACCTGTACATTTAAATAGCTGTGGAGAAATTTTAGAATTGGTTCATAATGGTCAATTTCGAGGAGATTTTTATTTAACTGCTGGGAGTAGTTTTCTAAGTTGGAGATCATCTCATATTGTTTATTGATGATAAGGGAATGAATATCCTGTGTGATTTCTACGAAAGGGACTTCTTCATGAAATAGGATGATAGGGAATTGCCGTTCATTTGCGAGATCAATGGCACATTGCGGCACGGCCATGGTGTCGGCGCCAACCTCTATACAGAGTCCGGCTGCATCGCATTCAATCAACTGTCTTAAGTAGGATAGAAATGTGTCATCGCAATCCTTCCACCCTAAACCTGTGGTCAGAATCAGTTCATTTCCATTTAACAAATGGCTGATTTGGGTGACTTCCATACAGTGTACCCACTTCACTTGACGCTTTATCCCACCGCTACCTGCAATTATATCCGTCAGATTAAAATGCTTGCGTGTTAGAATTTCCTCGACTGTAATCGATGTATTCATCCGTCCACATCCTTTTATAAAACTGCTTTAAAATCTATTATAAACGGACAACCCTTAAACCTCCAGACACTTGTTAGAAAAACTAACGTCAAAATTCTACAAAAAGCTCGGGCAGGTACAAGAAAAAGGACCCATTCGTGAGGAATAGGCCCGGTCCATAACCATTTCAATGCAATTTTTTGACAAGCAATGTAGAGAAGTATTTCCTTCCTTCCGGGGTCTTGATGTTCAATTGCTTCCATTCCTGTTTCGTTCCTTCAATCAGTTCAAAATCGAGAAAAGCTCCACTTAAACTTTCGGAAACCCGGGTAATTCGATATCCTCTTTCAAGTAAAAAATCGATTTGTTCCCTTTCTAAGAGATACTCTTGATATTCGGACATTTCCATTCCCCCCTTTTCATACGTTCTCCTTGCCCGTTGTAGCCGGAAAAACCATCTCTTCCTCAAGTTCTGTACCTCTTTCGATTTTCCAATCCCTGCCAACGGAAATCCCTAAATATTTCTCATCGCTGGGATCCATGATTTCAGCTTGTTCATATCGCTTGAACCACCAATACTTAGCTAATATATAATAACTTGCACCGCCGAGAAGTAAGCCAATAATAAACGAATAATTTGAAAAAATCGTCGCACCTATTCCTCCAATCACCCAAGAAATGATTCCTGCCCAATTCACTCCATTCAAGTATTTATACTGGCCTTCACTCTCATAAAGTTCTTGTACATTCACTCTCCGTTTACGGAGGAAATAGTAATCCGCTACAAGGATGCCGACAATGGATGCCAGGATTCCACCTATTATTAATAAAACTTCTATTATGATGCCGAAAAGGCTCCATGGCTGAACTACTATCCCAATAACTCCCGCCACAACGACTCCCGCCCAGAATGGCATTTTAGGACCCATGACATTGGAGAAAATGGTAGCCGCGGGAATGACATTGGCCGTAGTATTCGTCGACCATTGAGCGAATACGATCATGATTAAAAGGACGCCGAGAGCAATTCCACTTGCTGATCCCTGTACGGCAACTACAGGATCATAATTGGAAACAGCCATATAAGAAACCGCTCCGATAATCACCATGAATGTCTGCGTGAGGGGATAGGTGATAATATTCCCAATTATTTGCCCCTTATTGCGCTTGAACCAATTTTTTTCATTTTTTGGTGCCTTAATATAGCGGGAAAGCGTGGGCATATCTGCAGTCAATGTGCCCCAAAACCCCATATTTGCCATGATGACGACCACGAAGGCCGTGGCGGCAGCCCCGCCAGTGACCGGACTTTCAATCCAGGACCATACATCTCTCCCTTTGGCCACAGCCTGATCGGATAGGGTGAAATACATCCAGCCAGAAATTAAAATGATAACGGGCGCCGCCAAGTCGGCGAATCGTTCTATCGACTTTATTCCCATTGCCGTGTTGACCAATTGTAAAACGGCAAAAATGAGAAAGCATATAAACCAATTATCAAAGTCAAAAAGGGTTGTGAAGATAGCGTTCATTGCAGTGGCTCCAAAGTAAGTATTGAGGCCGAACCAGCATGACGCTACAAAACCCCGTACAACCGAAGGGATGTGGGTGCCAATCGTACCGAACGGCGCCCTCATATAGACCGGGAATGATATTCCATGTTCAACACCAATATCCCCTGTCATTGTCATCAAAAAGCCAAGAACCACACAGGCAATGACCGTTGCAAGAACGACCCAGCCTAAGGATAAACTTTGAACACCATTCCCACCGATTGCGAAGGCGGCCAATACTACGGCCATGCCCACCCAAATGAAACCAAATCCGGCTGCACTTATATTTTTCTCACTATGAGGTATAGGCAGCAAATCGGGAGACTTTAAATAATCCTTCTTCTCACTCATAGAAAATCCCCCTAGATTAATTTGCAAGTTTCCTTACCGAAGTTAGACTGGAAGCTTTTTCCCGGTATCCGGCTTCAGCGCCGCATTATATTTTGCCCGTTTCAGGAATTGCCCTTTTCCAGCTTCACCTACAAATTGTTTGTCTTTAATGACGAATTGACCTCTCGATAAAACGGAAACCGGTTCACCTGTAATTTCCATACCTTCGAACGCATTATAATCCACAGCCATATGATGGGTATCAGCAGAAATGGCCCTTTCAACTTTAGGGTCAAAAATGACAATATCAGCATCCGAACCTACTGCAATCGTCCCTTTCTGAGGGAATAATCCAAATAGTTTGGCAGCACGCGTGGAGGTCATGTCGACGAATTGATTCAAGGTAATACGCTCTTTCATGACCCCTTCAGAGAAGAGGATGCTCATGCGGTCCTCAATCGTTGGGCCACCGTTCGGTATTTTCGTGAAATCTTCACGCCCAAGTTCCTTCTGTCCCTTAAAATCAAAAGAGCATTGATCGGAGCCAATGGTTTGCAGCTGTCCCGTTTTCAAAGCATTCCATAGCACTTCCTGGTTTTTCTTCTCCCTTAACGGCGGGGACCATACATACTTAGATCCTTCGAAATGGGGCTTTTCAAGATAAGACTGGTCAAGAACCAAATATTGCGGACAAGTCTCCCCCCAAATATCCACCCCTTTATTTCTTGCCTCAGTGATCTTTTCAACCGCATCTTCACAGGTGACATGAACCACATAGAGCTGACCATTTGCCATTTCCGTCAGCTTAGCTGCACGTCCAGTTGCTTCCCCTTCAAGTTCCGGCGGCCTTGTCAATGCATGGTAAATTGGATCGGTGTTACCTTCAGCAAGCGCCTGCTTTGTAAGATAATCGATGACATCACCATTTTCAGCGTGAACCATGACAAGTGCGCCAAGTTCCTTTGCTTGCAACAAAGTGCGGTATAGCGTGGCATCATCAGCTTGAAAAACATTCTTGTAAGCCATGAACACTTTAAAGGAAGAAATCCCTTCATTATCTATGATACTTGGCAGCTCAGCCAATACATCATCATTAATCTCACTGATCATTAAATGAAATCCATAATCTATGGCCGCTTTTTCATTGGCCTTTTCATGCCATGTTTCAATTGCTTTCTTTAACGGCACCCCTTTTTCGGTCAGACAAAAGTCGATGATCGTTGTCGTGCCTCCATATGCAGCAGCTATCGTCCCCGTTTCATAATCATCCTTCGTCGTTGTCCCTCCGAACGGCATATCGAGATGGGTATGCGGATCAATGCCCCCCGGAAAAATATATGCCCCTCTTGCATCAATGATTTCAGCCCCTTCAGCAGGCAGGTCCTTGCCAATCATTGCAATCTTCTCATTTTCAATCAATATATCCGCCTGATACGTATCTGCAGCGGTTGCAATCGTTCCATTTTTAATGATTTTCTTCATCTTCAATCCCTCCATCATTTTACGAAATCAACACTTTCACTGCTTATGCCCCCAAGGAAAGACTGGCGTTCATTCCATGTCATTGGCGGTAATTCATTTGTCAATTCGATCATATCGATCGCCCCATCGACCGGACAGACGATCGAGCAAAGGTTACAGCCTACACAATCCTCTTCGCGCACTCTCAAGAAGGAGCCGCCTGACGTGTCCTTTAACATATCTATACATTGATGAGATGTATCTTCACACGCAATATGGCATTTATTGCAGTTGATGCACACATCATTATTAATGCGCGCAACAACCTTGTAATTGAGATCTAAATTCCCCCAGTCGGAATAACGCGGTACGGACTTACCGACAATATCCATCACGGAAGAAATCCCTTTTTCATCAAGGTAATTGGACAGGCCATCAATCAAGTCTTCTACTATTCTAAAACCGTGATGCATGGCAGCCGTACAAATTTGAACTCCAGTCGAACCCATCAATAAAAATTCCACCGTATCCTGCCAATTTGAAATGCCGCCTATTCCGGAAATGGGAACATTGATCATTTTATTCCTTGCACACTCAGCCACCATATTCAAGGCAATCGGCTTCACGGCCGGACCGCAATACCCTCCGTGAGCTCCCTTGCCGCCTACATGAGGAATCGTATTCCATGAATGGATGTCCACTCCCGCCAAGCTGTTGATCGTATTGATCATGCTTATTGCATCCGCACCGCCGCGCACCGCCGCTTCAGCCGTAACCGTAATGTCAGTTATATTGGGTGTAAGCTTGACGATGACGGGTTTGGATGCAGCTTCCTTCGCCCAGTAAGTTTGCTTTTCCACAAGTTCGGGAACCTGTCCCGAAGCAGCTCCCATCCCACGCTCTGCCATACCGTGCGGGCAACCAAAGTTCAACTCGTAACCATCGACCCCTACATCTTCTATACGTTTGATGATTTCATGCCACTTTTCCTGTTGTGGCTCCACCATCACCGATGCAATGATTGCATGATCAGGGAATCTCTTCTTCGTTTCATATATTTCTTTCAGATTCACTTCAAGAGGTCGATCCGTAATCAATTCTATATTGTTGAACCCGGCAACTCTCTGTCCATTAAAGCTGACCGCTGCAAAACGCGATGAAACATTCAGGATGGGATCACCCAACGTCTTCCAAACAGCTCCGCCCCAGCCAGCTTCAAATGCTCGCTGGACTTGATAACCCGAATTAGTAGGTGGTGCTGAAGCAAGCCAAAAAGGATTGGGAGATTTAATACCTGCAAGATCAATTGATAAATCAGCCATGATAAGCCTCCTAATTTTTATAGTTATAAAGCAATGTCCACCGCTTCGCCCATCAAAATCGAATCAATTTCATAGGCTGTCTTCTTCCCTTGCTGGGCAGCTGAAACAACCATTGCCTCACCTTGTCCTTTTCCGAAGATCACGTCACCGCACGCAAAGATCTTTTCATTGGATGTCCTGTAGGAATCACCCTCCAATGTTACGACCCCATCATCATGTTGAATGCCGAACTGTTCAATCAATCCTACATACCTGGATTGGCCTATGGCACGAATGACCCCATCGACCGGTATGACGAACTCTGATCCGGTAATTTGGACTGGACGGCGCCGGCCATCTTCCCCCGCCTCGCTAAGCACCATCTTCACGCACTCGATGCCCGTAACCTGACCGCTTTCATCCGAGAGTATCCTGGAGGGGGCAGTCAGCCAGTGGAACCCGACACCTTCTTGTTTGGCAAACTCATATTCAAAATCATAGGCTGTCATTTCCTTTTGGGTACGACGATAAATAATGCTCACCTGTTCGGCGCCCAGGCGTACAGAACAGGTTGCGGCATCGATCGCCGTGTTTCCAGCCCCTATTACCGCCATCTTCTTCCCAATGAATTTATCAGTGATTGCCCCTGTTTTCGTTGCTTTTACGAAATCGATTGCATCATAAACGTCAGCCAAGTCCTCCCCTTCAATTCCAAGCTTAGGAACATCGGACATGCCGATCGCTAAAATGACCGCATCAAAGTCGGCAGTCAGCTGATTTGCGGAAACATCCACCCCGACCCGAGTATTCGTTTTAATATCAACATCCAAACTCTTTACTTGTTCAACTTCCCAATAAGAAATGCTCTGAGGTAAACGGAACGATACAATTCCGTAAGTATTTAATCCGCCTGAATTCTTTTCAGCTTCGAAAATGGTTACGCTGTAGCCAAGCAAGGCTAGCTCCCTTGCTGCAGACAAACCCGCCGGACCGCTTCCAACAATGGCAACTTTTTTGCCATTCTTCTTTCCGGCCTTGAATAAGGCTTGTTTATTTTGGATGGCCCAATCTGTGGAATAACGCTGGAGATTGCCAATCATGATTGGCTTTGTAGAATGGTTCAGGACACATGCCCCCTCACATAGCTCCTCAGTCGGACATACCCGCGCACAGCTGGCACCGACAGGATTGGCTGTCATGATGGTCTTGGCCGATCCTTTAAAATTACCTGAAGCTATCTTCTTAATAAAACCTGGAATATCTATTCCAGTCGGACAGGCTTGGATGCATGGGGCATCATAGCAGTATAAACATCGATTCGATTCTTCCAAAGCTTCCCTTGGGGATAACCCCCTCTCCGCTTCCTGAAAGTTAATCTCCAGATCACCTTTTAACGGGCTCGTCATACTCATTCACTATTTCTCCTTCCAAACATTTATTTTGAAAAATAAAAAGGGAGGAATTGCATGCGTTTCTCTCTACTGTCCTAATATTCAAACGATTGAAAGCATGCCAACATGGTTTTCATCATTATTCAACTAACAGTCATGGCGATTTCCCAGCCAAATTCTCTCGTTTTGTTTAATATTTTCTATCATTCTTTCACTGGTCACGCCTCGGTCCCTGCTTCCTTCTAACACAAAAGGCCCCCCTACTAATCTTAAAAACTCAAATCCTGATGATAACTCAGAGAATTGAGTATTCTTTATTTTATAATGTTAAAAAGTAAGTTACATTATACAAAGTGTAAAGCATTTCCATGTGCTAGCTATGCAATATGTAATAATCATGTTATATTTCCTAACAATAAACGATAAACATCGTCATTTTTCTACATTCAAACATACTTTTCATCATACTTATTGATATTCTTCGGAAGGTTTGTACTGAAGACCTAATTATCAACACTTTGTCCACATAAAAAAAAGCCCGGAAACTAAAATCTTGGTTTCCGGGGTCTTTTCACCTTTATCCACAACTTATTCACATATTATGTGGTGTTATTCTCTTTGTTTGTGCAGAACGGAGGCATTCCACCAAAAGTTATCCACATTAAAGAATCGACTTTTCCACTTATCAACAAACCGTTAACAATTTATCAACAGGCAGGTTCATTCCGGATGAATAACGTACCGTTTATATTTCTCATAATCCGTTTTCTTGCACTCAAGCTTTATTCGATATCCGGTTGCCTCATATTCTGTTTCGGTTATGTGACCATTTTCATTGAAATAAGAAACCAGCTGTCCTTGATCAAATGGAATCAGCATTTCACAGTGAGTATAGTCGACAAAAATATGCTTGCGAATTTGATCTATCAATTCCTCGATGCCAACTTTGTTTTTTGCTGACATATACACAGAGCCACGATTCACCTGAGGGATATCCAAATCGGTAAGGTCGGCTTTATTATAAGCAAAAATCGTTGGAATCCCTTTAATGCCTATCTCATTTAAAGTCTTATCCGTTATCTCAATTTGATGCTCATGATCAGGATTAGAAAAATCGACAACATGGATCAACAGGTCCGCTTCTACCACTTCTTCCAATGTGGAGCGGAATGCTTTCACGAGATGATGGGGCAATTTGGACACAAACCCCACCGTATCCGTCAATAAAAATTCCTTTTTATCCGGAAGCGGGATGTTTCGGACGGATGTCTCAAGCGTTGCGAACAGCATATCCTTCTCAAACACCTGCTTCTCGGCTGTTGGATGGAACATCTCAATCAGGGCATTCATGATCGAAGATTTACCTGCATTGGTATAACCGACTAAGGATACGACAGGGATGGCATTCTTTTTCCGCTGTTTCCTCTGTGTTTGCCGGTGTGCAACAAGGGCTTCCAGTTCTTTATTCAATACACTTATATTTTCCTCGATTCTCCTGCGGTCAAGCTCTAACTGCTTTTCACCTGCACCTTTGTTTGTACCGACCCCGCCACTCTGACGCCCTAATGACTCCCTCAGACCAACGAGACGCGGGAGCATATACTGAAGCTTCGCCACTTCTACCTGAAGCTGTGCTTCCTTCGTTTTCGCCCGATGCGCGAAGATGTCCAGAATCAAGATTGTTCGGTCAATCACCTTGCAATCCATATCCCTCTCCAGATTACGAAGTTGCGAAGGGGAGAGCTGATCATTAAAAATGACGACATTCGCTTCTTTATGCTCAACGAGATTTTTCACTTCCTCGATCTTCCCGGTACCGATAAAATGTGACGAGTTCACCCGATGCAAATTTTGTGTGATGGTCGCTGCAACCTCTACCTCACATGCTTCCGTTAAATTGGCCAATTCCTCCATTGAATACTCAAAATCCTTTTGACCGTTGAGATTAACTCCAACCAAGATTGCCCTCTGCTGTAATTCCATCATTTCAAATCCCTTCCGTACATACCTTACTCCCTATATTGCTTAAACAAACCTATCCTACTGCCTAAAAGCCAGCCACATTGTAGCACACCAGACATTACTTGCATAACGTTCGCTGCACAAGTTTATCGGACTTCCTTTTACTATAAAAGAAAATTCACCAAAAAAATAACCGGACCGATCACTTTTTTCAAGTTTCACATGAAACAATTGGAAAGCCCCTAAATAAAAGCTCCCTGGTTCACCTTAAGATGCACCAGGGAGCCCATATTACTCTATTCCTTTATTCTCAATAACCTAAGACTATTCAATGTAACTAATAACGTCGCACCCATGTCGGCAAAAACCGCCATCCAAAGTGTTAACCAGCCCGGCGCTATCAATAATAAGGCCAGGATTTTAATCACCAATGAAAACGTGATGTTCTGCTTAATGATTTTTAATGTTTTACGGCTTAAGCTGATTGTATAAGGCAGCTTCGATAAGTCATCACCCATTAAGGCAATATCGGCCGTTTCAAGGGCCGTATCTGTACCCGCCCCGCCCATTGCGATTCCTACCGTGGAAGCTGCCAAGGCCGGAGCATCATTAACGCCATCGCCTACCATGGCCACTCGATCATATTTTTGTTTCCATCGTTTGATGATGGTCAATTTATCTTGTGGCAATAGCTCCGCCTCAATCTCATGAACGCCAGCTGCCGCCCCGATAGCTTTAGCTGTTCCGATATTATCCCCGGTCAGCATGATCGTTTTTTCAATGCCCAATGCATGCATTTTCCGAATTGCTTCCTTACTGCTTTCCCTTATTTCATCAGACACCGCGATGAGCGCCAAGATCTTCACTTGATCGCCGAGCACCATCACCGTTTTCCCTGTATTTTGAAAGCCGCTGATTAATTTAAGCACATCATCAGAGAAGCCTAAACCTGCCTCTTCTTCAAAAAGGTGGGGTTTACCAATGTAATAGATTCCTTGATTGATTTTCCCCTTTATACCTTTACCGGTAATTGCAGTAAAATCCTCTACCAATAAAGAATGATAGTCCACATCGTGGTCTTCCGCCTTTTGGAGAATGGCCGTGGCAAGCGGGTGCTGTGATCTGCTTTCTAAAGCAGCAGCGATAGCCAGCACATCCTGTTCATTCAACTCAGCAGATAACACTGTGAAATCAGTCACTTCAGGTATGCCCTTTGTTAAAGTACCCGTTTTGTCAAACGCAATCGCCTTTAAGGCTCCCGCTTCCTCCAAATGGACCCCGCCTTTAATCAGCACACCATGTTTCGCAGCATTTCCGATAGCTGTCACAATGGCGATGGGCGTAGAAATGACCAAAGCACACGGACAACCGACAACAAGTACAGCTAGCCCCCGGTAAATCCATTCACTCCAATCCCCGCTCATCACAATCGGGGGCAACACGGCAATGGCCAAGGCAATGAGCATTATGGCCGGCGTATAGAATTTTGCGAATTTATCCACGAAGGCTTGGGAAGGTGCCTTTTCAGCCTGTGCTTCTTCAACCAGGTGGATGATTTTTGCAATCGTCGTATCCTCGACTCGCTTCGTGACCTCCACTTCGAGCAACCCTTCACCATTTAAGGTTCCGGCAAACACTTCACCCTCAACCGTTTTAAAAACCGGCTCGGATTCCCCAGTAATGGCTGCTTGATTAAGTGTCGAGGCACCTTTCATGATCCTGCCATCCATGGCAAGCTTTTGACCCGGCTTAACGATCATGATGTCGCCCACTTCAATCTCATCAACAGCAACCATCATTTCGTGATGCCCCCTACGGATCAAGGCTTCTTTAGGTGCGATGTTCATTAATGATTCTATCGAATTACGGGCTTTATCCATCGAATATTTTTCCAGTGCTTCACTTATCGCAAAGAGGATGACGACAGTCGCCCCTTCGCCCCATTCACCAAGCACGGCCGCCCCGATGATGGCAACCGTCATAAGGGTGTGCATATCAAAGCGAAGCCTGACAAGATTCTTCAATCCATTGATAAATAATGAATATCCCCCAACTATGATTGCAGCCGCATAACCGATTACCGGCACGATGCTTCCATCAGCATATCGACTATCCAAAATCCAGCTGATCAGCAAAAGGATAACCGAGAACACCACTTTTATATTTTCTTTTTGCTTCCAAAATGGTTCCTTTTGTTTCACCTGTTCCTGTTCACCGCGGATTCTCAGGTTATCAAAAGAACCCGCCTTTTCAATCTCTTCGAGAGTCGCACTGCCCTGTACAGAAATCTTCGAGGCACCAAAGTTGATTTTGGCATCCTCCACACCTTCTAGTTCACGGACATTGTTCTCAAATTTAGCTGCACAATTCGTGCAAGATAGACCTTGGATACGATATGTTTTTAATGTGGACTCAGCCATCGACCCTTACCTCCTGCTGATGTTCTAATGCAATGAGAATTAACTGCCTTATATGATGATCATCCAAAGAATAAAAAGCCAACTTTCCTTCTTTTCGGTATTTTACGATTGCGTGTTTATAAAGCGTACGAAGATGATGGGACGTAGTTGCCATCGAAGCACCAATGATATTGGCCAGATCGCACACACACAATTCCTCGTCCTTACAGAGCGCATAAGCTATCTTTGCCCTATTCTCATCGCCTATAACCTTAAACAGCTTCGACATGCTGGATAAATCCACCTGGTTCATTTCCTCTTGAATGCGATTAACCTTCACTTCATCATGCAGGTGGACATCACATATATCTTTCAGTTCCGTCATCTTCTCACACCTCTCATTCAAATCTGCGTTTGATTATAATATAACATAATTACCTGAACATTCAAATCTATATTTGATTGTTCAAGAGCCTTTTCTCCTTCCTCAAAAGCGGCTTAGTGAAAGCACCTATATGTCTTTATATGTGAGCCATCGTTTTTTGTTTCACTTCTCAACCGCTCCCCTGGAATTTTGCTGAACACAAAGTGCAGGCTGTCCTCTTTTCAGGGTCTCCATGAATCTCCTGAACCGAAACCTCTATTCTTCAGGCGAAAAAAAAGAAGGGACATAAATCCCTTCGCGTCCCTTCAATCCAATGATTTTAATATTTTCCTATTGATGCCTTGATAAGTATAATATATTTAATTTAGTATTTTTTAGAAAAACTATGATATACTTAGTCAAACCTTTTTAAGCGTTTTACTTTACTTGTACCATTTACCCTGCTCATCGTTGAGCAGGGTTTTTTGTCATGTATTTTCACAAAACAAAAAAAGACAGACCCTATAACAAGGATCTGTCTTTTTTTGTTATTGAAATTATGCTTTTTGAACGTTAGAAGCTTGAGGTCCGCGTTGACCTTGTTCTACTTCAAAAGTAACTTCTTGACCTTCGTCTAAAGATTTGAAACCTTCGCTTTGGATAGCTGAGAAATGTACGAATACGTCGTCTCCGTTTTCGCGTTCGATGAATCCAAAACCTTTTTCTGCGTTAAACCATTTTACTTTACCTTGTTCCATTGTTGTTGCCTCCTAGTGCATCTAAGCACAATGTATTACTATCCTTGCTCTAAGTCATCATCGAAAACGAAAAGTAGTACTTTTAGTATCCTTAGTACCGAACAAAAATAATTAAGACTAAGCATAACATTAAATGGTAGCGATTGCAAATAGTTTGGGGAAACTTTTTTCCAGAATTTTTAATACTCTTTAAATTCATTTATAATCAAGCATTAACCAATGGGCTCTATCTATTCAGGTAATGGCTTCATGACCTGCCACACGCATTCGTCCAAACAAAAACCTCTCGTTTACAAAGTTAAAGAGGTTTCAAACTGTAGACAAACTTGATGTTATTTATCATTGCCTACATTTTTTTGAGGAGGTGTAAAGCGGAACGTTGATTTACCTTCCAGGTACTAGCTTTCCGCGGGCGTTCCGGAAGCCTCCTCGGGTCTCTTAGCGCCTGTGGGTTCTTCCTTGGACCTGCTTTTCCCGAAGGAGTCTCGTACACCCGCTCCAATCAATTATGTTTAAAAGTTAAGAGAGGTTTTTGTAAATGTTCACATCGAATATTATTTTTCGGTAATGAACTTTTCTACCATTTCTTCTAAAATGGCCGATTCTTTTGCTAAATCTTCATTTTGTTCCTTCAATCCAGTCATTATGGTGTTTTGTTGAATGGCAGCTGCCGAGATTTGCTCCGTCGTTGCGACTCCTTCTTCAGAAATCGCTGCAATTTCCTGAATGGATGCCAGGCTTTCATCCGAAGACTCATTGATTTTTTTCGAATGGACAGCTAATCGTTCCGTGCCTTTCAGCAATTTCTCTACGGATTCAAATATCTTATTGAAAATCTCGCCATTGTTTTCCACTAAGGAAACACCATTTACTATATCCTGAAAACTTTCATCATTATTTTGGATGACTTTGGCTGTTTGTTCATTAATCCGAATGATGGATTCTGAAATGATATCGATGGATTCATCTGTTTGCACAGCCAATTTTTGCACCTCTTGAGCCACTACGGCAAAACCTCTGCCGGCATCACCCGCCCGTGCCGCTTCAATGGAAGCATTCAGGGATAGCAGGTTCGTTTGAGAAGCAATCACCCTTATTAAGCCAATCACCTCATTTATCTTCACTACATCCTCTTCCAGGCTCACCAAATTGGCTTTAGTCGCTTGGCCGTTTTCCATGATCTTATCCATCTGGCTCGTTACATCTTGAACTTGTTTACTTCCTTGTTCAGCAAGTTTATTCGTATGCAAGGTAAATTCATTCATTTCATTCGTTTGTTCATTCATTAAACGGATTGTATCCGTTAAGTCACTGATCATATTGGAAATTCGGTCAATATGATGGGCACGTTCTTCTGAAGCTTTTGCTTCTTCCGTTGTCCCCGTCACTATCTGGCCATAGGATTCCACCATCTCTTCAAATGATTGCTGAATGGACACTGTCGTTTGATTCATCGTTTGAGCGTGTTCACGGACATTCTTGATAATATAGGCCAAACTTAATCTCATATCTTCGAATCCATTTGAAAGATCGCCAATCTCATCCTGTCTACCAACGGGAATCGATTTACTTAAGTCCCCTTTTGCCATTTCATTCGTGTAACCAACAAGTTCATTGACGGGTCCCGAGATCTTTTTCCCGATGATAACTGCGCATAACACACCTAATATAATGGCACTTGCAAGAAATAAGATATTATAGAATATCATTGTGCTTTTCAATTCATCGATGAATTTTGCATCCATATCGATTCCGACAATCGCGTCCGTCCCTTTGATTGGCGTAAAGTACGATTTGTGTGTACCCCACTTATCTTTATATATTTCACTTAATACGTCTTCGTCCCCATTTATCGACTTTGCCTGTTCCGGAGTGAAAGGGGACTCCACCATGTAGTCCTCGCTGCCGTTCAGGGCTGCAATCATGTCGGCATCATTCTCCCGTTTCAGCACATAAACATATTCAATTCCCTTTTTATCTTCAACAAAGGCATCTAGTTTCCGCCTAATCTCTTCGCCCCGTTCGGAAGCTTTGTTTATCAAAGTGGGATTGAGGCTCGCTGCTAAACTGTGGGCATTTTCAGAAAGGCGTTCATCGAATTGAGGAAGGACATTCTCATTGATCATTTTATTAGTAATATAGGAAAAGCAAAGGCCCATGGCCCCTGCGAAAAGTACGAAAGGAATAATATAAAACAAGAATAGTTTTGCCAGCAAAGATTTATTAGGATTAAGCTTTGAAAATCTCATTTCGATGCCCCCTTAGATGAAAACCAGGTGTTTTATAGTCAAATATGGTATTAAGTCCAAATGGAGCAATTGGAGATTTTCATTCAGATCCTCACTTCTATAAAAGATGATTGCCATGCTCCGGTCATTTTGAAAAGGAAGCTGCCTATATTCCATAACATGTTCGAATTCATGACGGAGTCCATCATGATCCATACATGAAACATCTTCCGGATTTATTTCCAGTGGTACCTCTGCAAAGAAAAAGCTATATATATGATCGTCCATCTCTTCCAATATCCGATTCCAATCGGGTTTCGTTCCTGAAAAATAGTGTTCATACATATTCATTCCATAGGCATGGTAACCTAGATCCGTTGTACCCGCCCCAGCAAAACGCAGGGGATTGATTTCAATGGGTATCACCCGGTTTTCCTTTTTGCGAATTTCAAAGTGTACAGGGTAATTCCTAAGTGGAAGGACCGTTTGAATATTCTTCATGAACTTTAGTGCATCATGATAGATTTCGTTAATGGCCAACTTCGAAGTATAATAAATTCGATCGGAAGTATCGTAATCATCCTTGAATAATCGTTTGAAGACATTCAAAATGACCGGTTCACCATCTTGATTGTAATAGCCATCAATGGCATACTCTTCACCCTGAATCCACTCTTCTATTAAAACGGTCTGGGAACCGACCACTTCTGAATCATATAATCCATCCGAATGAAGTAAATCCGCTTTAAGCTGATTCACGGCTATATCCCAATCCTGCTCATTCTTGACTTTGTGGACCCCTACACTCGAATAGCCAATATTGGGTTTAATAACTACCGGAAACGGTATTTGATTTTTATCCAGGTCACTTATTATGGATGAATCAATATCTTGGAAATAGAAATCAGGATATAAAGATTTCGTCAAATTTCGCACCTGACTCTTATCCTTCAATAACTTTGACCAAATGTACTCATTGCTATTCGGTTGAAAATGACCTAATAATGTTATGCCATTTTCAGAATTTGTAAGAATTCTTTTGTCCTTTTCCATGGACATGAAAAATTCTGTATCCTTTTGAATGTTTAGCTTTTCTGATGTTAATGTGTCTCCCCATTGCCCCTGTTCCAGCACTGGAATTTGCTGTTCCTCCAACACCTTTAGAAGAATTGGCGACACAATGGACTCATTCAGAATAATCATTTTTTCCACCTAACTTATACTGTTTTTTGTATCTCCATATTTAATCGGTTAAAAGCGGTAAGTATTTAGCTTATATAGGTATTTATTATTAAGAAATGCATTAAAAAGCAAGATATCAATATATCTTTTCACCCATTCTACCTAAGCTGAAAATTCTTTAAGACATGGAAAAAGCCCAGATCTAGCCCCGGGCTCTCCCTTTTCCTATGTTCATGTTGAAAAAACTCCTTTCATTCTTGAACATCTACAATAATACTTGATGGTTTTTCGATTTGATGCCGAAGAACTAGAATAGGGCATAACCTAGCATTCCGCCAAACGTATTTAATAGAAGATCATCCACATCAAAGATGCCGATATTAAAGACTGCCTGAGAGATTTCGAAACAAAGACTTACTATAAAGGAAATACAGCATACCCTCTTTAGATTTATATATCCCTTTCCAATAAAGAGAGGTAGAAATATACCAATAGGAATGAATAATGCAATGTTTCCAAGCAAATTGAATATATTGTGATTTGTCCTATTTTGGACAGTATTCACTATTTCATTAAACGGTATGAAATTACCGAACAATAATAATCTATTCTTCATATTTGTTGGGTTTTGTAGATTACTTTGAAGTTGTTCTAGAAGAAAAGTTATATCAATATGGCCAAACTTAAATAAAATGACCTTGCTTAGCAAAAAGATATAGCTAGCAAACAATGCTGGAATAATGATATCCTGTATTATTATTTTCTTCATTTTTCTTGCCCAATATGTGCATGTATAGAAGAAAAAGCAGTCACGATGACTCCCCCCATATTATCTCCAGATATTTCATACGCGTTGGCTTGCATCTCAACTTTCTTTTTAGAAGATACAGGATAATAAGAGACTTCATATTCCACTCCCGCTATTGTTTCCCCAACCTTCTTTTTCTCTTTTATATAAGTAAGGTATTCTTCCAAAGTAAAATTCTTTTTCTGCATGATTCTACTATGGGGAATACCAACATAGCGGAAATGCCATGGCTCATATTCAATACCTGTGATATCTTTTTTATCTTCTGGATAACGTAGAATAAATCCATATTTCCAGGCATTCTTTTGTAACCACTTTCCTTCCGGGGCTTCATTCATCCCTGATAAGGTGGAGCCTATATCAAGTGATAACCCTAAGTTGTGCTCACTATGGCCAGCTGGTAAAGCATATGCAGACCCCTTTTCTTGATAGAGTTGACTTTGCTCCTCTTCATCGCGATATCCACTGCTAATAATGAAATGACGGACATTATCTTTTTCAGCCGCACGAACCATTTCCAAGAATTTCTCTGCCACACCCTGTGACAGGCGAATCCTTTCGTCCAACAGACCATATCCCTCTATTAGTTCTTTGTGTTGAAATAGATTAACCACATCAGATTTGATCCCTCCCCGATGTACAGGATGCTCCTTATTGACCAATAACAAATTCCCTTGGTAAACCTGATCCTTAGCTATTTCTAACGTTACATTCTCCTTCGGGACCCTTAGACCATGTCTTTCATCAATATTTTGAAAATCACCGTCCGATTTATATTGGCTTACTTCACGTGCCAGCAGCAAAAATAAAACAAACAAAACAACCCACTTCTTCATGAACAGTCCTCCTTACCTTCTTTCTATAGGTTAGGAAAAATAGTTTAAAAAAATAGTGGGGAAATTATAAAATTTTTCTTAAATCACTGCGGTAATCGCACTTCAAATAGAGTCTGTATAGAATCGCTTTTAACGGATATCGTTCCATTATGCTGTTCGACAATATTTTTTACGATGAATAAACCGAGACCCGTGCTTCCATCTTTATGGGACCGCGCCTTATCATTTGTGTAGAACATATCAAAAACATAAGGTAGTTCTTCCTCAGGTATACAAGTTCCATAGTTGATAACTTGTACAACAACCTCCCCTTTATCAGTGAAACCAAGGATATCCACGAACTGTCCATCGTTTCCATAACGTACGGCATTGGTCAATAAGTTTTCGAATACACGAGCCAATAGGTCGCCATCACCTAAAATATCTAAATGCGATGGAAGAGTCAATCTTGCACTCAAGTGGTTTTTTTCGAAGAGTGGATATAGTTCTTCACTTAATTGAATGAGCAATTCACTTAAGTTGAGGGATTTTTTCTCTAATGGAAGCATGCCATAGTTCATTCTGGTTATTTCAAAAAGTTCATCAATAAGTTTCTCTAAACGCTGGGATTTCGTGTAAGCAATCTTCGTAAAATGCCTGATTCGTTCTTCAGGTAAATCTTCTTCTCGAAGGATAAAGTCCAAATATCCCAAAACGGATGTTAGAGGGGTACGTAAATCATGGGCCAAGTTCAGAACCAATTGATCCTTACTGCTTTCTGCAAAATCGCCTCTTTCTACGGCTTCTTGTAATTTCTCACTTGCCCGGTTAATATCTTCCGCTATATCCTGGAATTCATCTTTTGATAGGATGTCGACTCTGCTTTTAAAGTCACCATTTGCGAGATCATTGATTCCATTGGAAATCTTATTAAAGTATGTCGCATAAGGTTTTGTAAGGAAAAAGAAGAATAGTATCGAAAGTGGGATAAAAATGATTAAAAAGAAGTTTAGATCTCCATAGTAATTCATGATGACACGCAAACGGACCAACGGATCTTCAAGCTTTACATTCGTATGATAATAAAATTGAAGGCCTTTATATATAAGGTAGGTAATGGTTCCCGCTATCAACATGCTCAATGCAAGTAATATTATCATTTTAGCCCTGAAGCTTCGTAACTTGTCAGCCATTGAATTTATATCCCACTCCCCACACAGTCGTAATGAACTTGTTTTTGTTTTTATTTTTATCCTCGCCTAGCTTTTTCCTTAGCGTACGAATATGTACCATGACAGTATTGTTGCCAATTTCATAATACGCTTCGCCCCATACATTGTGAAAAATACTTTCCGCACTAAATACTTTTTGGGAATGACCGGCTAAGAGAACCAAAATATCGAATTCCTTCGGTGTTAGCTCGATGGCTTCATCATATAGTATCACTTTGCGCTGATCAGGATAAATGGTCAAACCGCCGGCTTCCAAGCTAGATTCATATTCGTTTACGGCTTGATTCAACTGCATAGCCCGTCGCAATTGTGCATTCACACGTGCGACCAATTCCATTGGGTTGAATGGCTTGGTCATATAATCGTCCGCCCCCATCACCAATCCAGAGATTTTATCCAGGTCGGAACTTTTTGCACTCAGAAAAATGATAGGCATTTGATAATGCTCTCTGATCTGTCGGGTAACTTCATAGCCATTCAGCTCCGGCATCATGATATCCAAGATGGCCAAATCTATCTTTTGATTTTGAATAACACGAATGGCCTCTTTCCCATCCGATACCTTTATATAGTTATATCCCTCTTTCTCCAAATGCAAAGCGACCAGGTCGGCAATTTCCACCTCATCATCAGCTATCAATACGGTAATCCGCTTCATCTGTATCTTACTCCCTTTTACATATTCCCATTACTATAATTGTACTCCATTCCATTCCGATTTTCCAAACACCTCAATATTCCAGGCCAATTTTTTTATTGATCTTAATAAGAAAAAGCCACACACTATTGATCAGCTTTAACATTTTCATATTTTTAAAACTTTTCATTCAGCAACAGTGACGGTAGTATTGAAAGAAAAAGGTTCGCCGGATTTTTCGTGGAATAACTAGACTAGTTCATATTCAATTCATACCTTCTTTATATACTTGCCCTATGAAGATCAAGAAAGGATGTATTTCATATGTCAGAAGAAAAAAACCAAAAAGGATGGCGCCAGTTCATTCGGTTAGTTCAACAAACGAAGCCTTCCAAACTAATGATAGGGATTGCATTGGCGTTAAGCCTAGGTACAACGGGTGTAGGTTTATTAGTCCCTTTATTCACAAAAAATCTAATTAATGATTTTTCGATCAGCTCACTAAACACTGAACGGATCACCCTTCTCCTTCTTGCCATCATTGTTCAAGCATTGGCCAGTGGATTTTCCATCTATTTATTAAATCGGATCGGTCAATCTGTAGTGGCGGGTATCCGCGATCAACTATGGAAAAAATTACTCGTATTACCCGTGAGTTATTTTGATGAACATCAGTCAGGCGAAACTGTCAGCCGAATGACAAACGATACAACTGTAGTGAAGGGATTAATCTCTGAACACCTCTCTAATTTCGTTACAGGAATCATTTCCATCGTTGGCTCCATGATCGTGTTATTTGTACTGGATTGGAAAATGACATTGTTGATGTTCATTGCCATCCCACTCTCTGTTTTGATATTAATGCCCCTAGGGAAAAAAATGCATAAAATTTCAAAAGGGATGCAGGACGAAACAGCAAGCTTCACCGCAGTCCTTCAGCAGGTGCTAACGGAAGTCCGTCTTGTTAAAGCATCGAATGCAGAAACATTTGAATATCAAAATGGAAAAAAAGGAATCAACAAATTATTTCAATTTGGATTAAAAGAAGCAAAGATCCAAGCGTTGATTGCGCCGCTAATGAGTTTTGTCATGATGGCTTTACTCGTACTGATTTTAGGTTATGGGGGAATGCGTGTTTCTTCAGGAGCCCTGACAGCTGGAGCTTTAGTGGCATTCATTATGTATCTTTTCCAAATAATCATGCCAATGGCTCAATTAGCCAGTTTCTTTACACAATTCCAAAAAGCAACGGGTGCAACAGAGCGCATCATTTCCATTCTGGATGCCGTGGAGGAAGAAGATGCGTTGCAGCCAGTTCAAAATATAAGTCAATCAATCAGCGTGGAGAACCTGAACTATAGTTATAATAATGGAGAACAGGTACTAAAAGATATAAGCTTTAACGTTGAAGCCGGAAAGGTCACGGCAATTGTCGGGCCAAGCGGCAGCGGAAAAACCACGCTTTTCTCATTATTCGAGCGTTTCTATAAACCACAGCAAGGCTCCATTTCCATAGGCGGGAAATCCATAAATGATTTCACACTCCTTTCATGGAGAAGCCAGATTGGGTATGTTTCACAAGAAAGTCCAATTGTTTCAGGAACCATTCGAGATAATATTTGTTATGGAATGTATCGGGATATAACAGATGAGGAATTAAATCAAGTAGCTAAAATGGCGTATGCAGATCAGTTTATTTCTGAGCTTCCCAACGGATTTGATACAGAGGTTGGTGAAAGAGGCATGAAATTATCAGGCGGTCAAAGGCAAAGAATTGCAATAGCGCGAGCATTTTTAAGAAACCCCAAAATTTTAATGCTTGATGAAGCCACCTCCAGCCTTGACAGCAAATCGGAAAATGTTGTACAACAGGCGTTAAATGATTTAATGAAAGGCAGAACAACAATAGTTATTGCTCACCGACTATCGACCGTTATCGGTTCAGATCAAATAATCTTCCTGGAAAAAGGGAAAATAACAGGCAGCGGTACACATAAAGAACTATATAATACGCATTCCTTATATCGTGAATTTGCTGAGCAGCAGTTAAACAAACTTGAACTGGCCTAATTCACCGAAAGGAACGAAGAAGGATGACAAGAATATTAATAGTCGATGATGATGCACATATTCGTGAACTAATAAACCTGTTGTTAAGAAAAGAAGGATTTGATCTCTATGAAGCCGCAGATGGCCTGCAAGCATTGGCATTAATGGAGAAGGTAAAAATCGATTTGGCAGTCATCGATATTATGATGCCTAACATGGATGGATGGCAATTATGCAAAGAGTTAAGGGAATTTAGTGATATCCCCATTTTAATGCTGACTGCAAAAGGGGAAACAACACAAAAAGTAAAAGGATTCGGTCTTGGGGCAGATGATTATCTTGTAAAACCATTTGAACCGATCGAATTGGTGCTTAGAATAAGGGCATTATTAAAGCGGTATAAAATCACTATTTCACAAACATTAAATATCGGCGGATTAAAGATGAATCGCAACACACATGAACTGTCATTCAAAGACCAGGAATATACGATTCCATTAAAAGAATTCGAATTGTTGTTTAAATTAGCAAGCTATCCTGGAAAAACATTCTCCAGGGAAAATCTTATTGAAGACATTTGGGGTTATGATTATGAAGGTGATGAACGAACTGTCGATGTCCATATTAAAAGAGTGAGAGAACGGTTTCCAGAATCAGATTTCCCCTTCCGCATTAAAACGATTTGGGGATTGGGTTACCGTTTGGAGATAACGAGATGAGAAGCGATCGATTTTTCAAACGAACACTTGGCATACTGTTTTTTCTTACGTTTATTTCAATTTGCTTTTCGACTGGTTACTATATCATTCAACTATTGCCATTAAGGTTAACCGATTATGTTCGGTATCTGGCCACAATCATGACAAGCATCGCAATCATGATATTCATTGGTTTTCTTATCCAGGTCATCCATCACAAAAAACGGGTAAATATTTACCTCGAGATCATAGATGCCTTAAGGAAAATAGCAAATGGCGATTATAATGTACAATTGGATTTTAAAATGGACAAGAAAAATGAAATGACCGATATCATTAACCACTTCAATCACATGGCCAAGCAATTGAAGCAAATGGAAGAGATGCGACAGGAATTCATCTCTAACGTCTCACACGAAATACAGTCGCCCCTAACCTCCATTGTAGGATTTGCCCAAGCTCTTCAATATAATAAGCTGACAATCGAAGAACGAAATCATTATCTTCATATAATTGAGACAGAGAGCAGGAGATTATCTAAATTAAGTGATAACCTTCTAAAGCTTACATCCCTGGAATCCGCGCACCATCCTTTTGAAAGGACAGATTTCCGGCTGGATCAGCAAATACGTACGATTATTTTGGCTTGTGAACCGTCTTGGATGGAAAAAGAACTCGAATTGGATATATCTTTAGAAAAGATTCGAATTTTTGCAGACCAGGATTTAATGAGCCAGGTATGGACAAATTTAATACACAATAGCATCAAATTCACCCGCCATCGTGGAAAAATCACGATCCGATTACAACAGATTGATGACCTGGAATCCATAACGATATCCGACAATGGCATTGGCATTTCCGAAGCGGACCAGTTTCATATATTTGAGCGATTCTATAAAGCCGACCTGGCAAGGGAACGCTCAAAAAGCGGGAGCGGTTTAGGACTATCCATCGTGAAAAAGATTATTGAGATGCATGAGGGGACCATATCCGTGAAAAGTGGACTCGAAAAGGGAACGACTTTTACGATACTGCTTCCTATGTATAGATATAATAAAATTGTTTGATTTTTATCTGAAATAGTTAGAGCCTTGCTGCAATTGGCACGCAGTAAGGCTCTTTAAAATTGTTTAATTTTGATTAATAACTGACAAAACGGTGATGCATTGCAGATGCGGCTGGTAAATATCTGTTACGTGTATTTTTTTGCCTTCAAATTGTACCCTTACCCCAATAGTATAGAACCACTTTTAAGGTTTTTCAGTTGAATTACTACCATATGGTTTTATATGTATTGGTTGCAAAATGATTGCATATTTCATTCCATTTCTTCTATAAGTTCCGTTACCTGACTATTAATGGCTTCTTCTATTTGTATCTCTTCTTCAATATTACTTATTTCCTCTTTTGTTCCTGCTTCTTCCACCAATTCTTCGAAATCTTCAGACGGTCTTTCATAATTTTCAGTATCTTTATTATATATGAACTTAGACTTATACGTTCCAATAAAATAATAGTAATCAAAACCTGTTTGAATTTCTTCTCCAATATTATTTGACAAGAACGCTACTATTTCATCACCAGGAATTGATGGCTTATGTCCATCTGGAATAAGAAAACATACTTCATCAAGCTGCTCTTCTGTCGCATCCGGAAATTTGTCTGCCATTCCTTGTTCCCTAGCGGTAATTAACCCTCCATCTTCTAATAACAATATCTCCTTCCCTACTAAGCTTTCATCGCCTTTTATGACTTTATTTACTTTTAAGGTAACTTTTGTAAATGGAGTTCCGTATCCTACTTCCTCCATATAATATACATAGTTCTCAGTTGCGGTGACAACGCCTTCAACAGCTATATCACTGACAGTAAGCAACTGTTCAGTATCCTCATATGAAACTGCAAATGCTAAAGATTCTTCGACAATAGTCGCCCCTTCATATGAAACACCACTATAGCTCTCTAGCTCATCATTAGTTTGATTTCTTTCAGCGTTATTCTCTACAGAAGAATTCAGAGCACTGGTATCTTCTGTACTCTTTTTTTCAGCTTCTCTAGTTGAATTACTGCAACCTACCAATAAGCTTAAAATAAATACACTAGAAATCATTAACTTTATTACTTTCATTTAAAAACTCACCCCTCATCTTCACAAAAATAAAAAAATATTTTATCACTACTTTATTTGTAGATCGAATTGATTTCTTAATTGATGACCTTTCCGATTAATATAAGTAGTTTATACCGTTATATTCATCTTTTCTTGGATATTGAATACCTAAATCATAAGCTTTATTGACACCTGCATCCATCAATTGCTTACTTGTATGATTCAATCCAAAAGCATGACCTATTTCATGACTTATGGTTGTTTGTAAATATTGCGGATAATTATTTATCATTTGTTTAGATATTTCAATCTTTGACCAATACCAGTTTTGTTTCTGTGGATTTATATTTGTTGAGTTGACATACGAATAATTTTTTCCATAAACACCAGCTTCTTTAAAAGATGTAACCTGATATATATCTATGGTACTTGAAGACTTAACGGTTGTTTTTCTGTATGAAGTTGGCGTCAATATACCAGCATATTTAGAAGAATATATCCATCTATCAAATGCATTATTAATTTTGGTGGTTAGCCCACTAGCACTAGAGTCAACGTAATAAAATTTAGTGCTCTTACCGTAATTTCCAATACCTGATGACATCTTATGACCACTGAATGTCGTATAAGCATTAGCGCTAGCTGGAATTAAAAAAACTAGAATAATACTGAATAATAAAGTGTTCTTTACAACGTTTTTCACACTATCCTCTCCTCTTTTAAAAATGATTGAATATTTTTTCGTTTTACTTATACAAATATAAAGTTAGATATCACCATGCCTATGCGGGCAAGATTAGATAATTTCCTTCATTATTTCTAAGACACACTTATTTTTAGTAGACTGTTATTTTTCGTCTCTTTGTCAATAGTTGGGGTGGGGCACAATAAAGGGTGTAATGCCAAGACTAAGTAGCTAATAAGTTTACATCAGCTCATCAATTTCAAATTGTTTTTCCTGAACCATATTGCTTTCTGCTTAGTTTTTGGATTTTTCTGATAATTTTTCCCGTTTGGGAAATAAGTGATCTCATATCGATACATACGAGATTTTACACGCCAATTTAATTTACAGTAATATCGATAATCAATGTCTGTATGGCAACCATTGTAAGTATACTCAAATTGATAACTTTTTTTAGACACCGTTGATTATTGCAATAGATAGAACCGATATAATAAAATTGTTTGATTTTTATCTAAAATAGTTAGAGCCTTGCTACAATTGGCACGCAGTAAGGCTCTTTAAAATTGTTTAATTTTGATTAATAACTGACAAAACTGTGATGCATTGCAGATGCGGCTGGTAAACGTAACTGCCACAAAAAAAGTGGCTGCCTCCATCTTTTCATCTCTTTATGATGAATATGATGAACATCAGAACACATGGTAAGCCTACCACTAATAAAACCCAAAGGAAATAAGTGACATTTGAATGCAAAGTTTGCTCTGTACCCATTCCGTATCCATACTTTCCCTTGAATTCAGCCTGATTGGAATTATCATTGGTATCTACTAATTCCGCTTTAACGATGACACGTTTGTCCGTATCGATCCCCGTAACATCACAAGTGATCAGAGTAAGTTCAGGACTTCGTGTATCTGCAATAACACTAACGTCCGTCTCATGGACAATCTTCTTTTCTTTCACTTTATAGGTGAATATTTTCCGTTTATCCGATATATGGATATATGCGCCTTTTTCAATCTTTAATAAAGGCCCAAACAACAGGCGGTCATCTCTCATATGATGCCCAGCCAGCACATAATTTCCTTTACCCATTACTTGACCGTTTGTAACTGTCGTGGCACCTACAAGTAAATTTTGTGTATTCGTACCAAGTAAGATCGGTAAAGATACTGTATCGCCCTCAATTACTATTGCACCTATCACGTCTTCTCGTTTCACTGAAGAAATATTCGCTAATACCTTTAGAAAATCGGGAGCTTCTATACTCGCATTCTCAGGAAAAGGCTTTTTATTATCAACATTATCTTGGATTTCCTCTTCAGAAAAACTAGCTATATTGTATTTTGTGATTTCCTTTTTGATCATCGCTTCTTGTACCCAAGGGGATAGAACCAACAAAAATCCTATTAATAAAAGAAAAAAGAATGAAATGGTTGTTAAAACATCACATATTATAACTTTCTTTTTTTTTAGCATCTCAAATATGGAATCATATAACATCATTCGATTTATTGGCTATTTGTTCTTCATTCTCATCATTCTCTTTTTTCTTTCTTCGCATAAAAATAACACATAATATTAAGGCTAATAATATGACGATGCCCCCTATTATTACATAAAGCCACGTATAATCCTTTTGAATGGACACATCACTATCATTAAGCTTCTTTGCTAGACCCCCATCAATCTTAAAATTACGCTTCCAATGCCATTCTTCTCCCATGGAGGCAGCGGTCATTTCCAATGTATATTCACCTGCCTCAAGCCTTTCACCATGCAGTGAGATCGGATAATCAAAATTAGAGTTTGGGGCCATCTGCATGCCCTCTTTATTAGACTCGTACATGACTTGGCTATCTCCCTTTTTGGTCACTTTCGCTTTCACGGTCATTTGATTCATATACATGGGCATGATATTTTGGATATTAGCATTGATTACGTTTCTTGCATTTATTTGATCTGGAAACACGTCATTCAATTGAATTTCCGGTTTGACTTCATTTTCATTTTCCCTTAATAAAATGGCGACGACATAGGCAAACTCGTTTTCAATGGACAAACCTTTATTATTCTCATTCTCTTTTTGTTTATCACCAGTACCTTCAGTTTTCTCCTGAAGGATTATGCCACCAGCTAATACACCATCTAAATCTTCTTTTGGCATCACTACATCCATTTTTACTTTGTAGTTTCCTTTAGCTGGAATGATAATTTCCTCTTCCGTCTTCACTATGTCTTCCATCTTGTACAGCAAAGTCGAATCCGATTCTATATCATTCTCTCCATATTCAACTACACCATTAAGGTTTGTCGTTGCACTATGGATAAGCGGGTTTATGTTAACATCATTCTCTGTATCATTACGCAAGTTGATTTCCAGTACTTGTTTTTGTCCTGGCTTCATCATCAAATCAAAATATGTCTTTTTTTTATCCACTTGATTTTTTGGAATGACTGTCTCCACGGCAAAATTGAATTCCGCAGCCGAAGCCTTAAGGATAGAAAAAGTGAAAATGATGGATAGGCAACTTACTAGTAATAAAATGAAAATGGAATTCTTTTTCATATGACAGCACCTCCAAGTTGATGCGCGGCTTACTTTACAATGTATCTCTTCATTTATTATACAAACACCAACTTGTAACACCATTTGCAGGGGCATCTGTTAGCAGTATTATTAAAATATCAAGTAGGTTAATTTGATAAGGTTCTTTGACTATCTTCATCCATTTTCATTCATTTGCTGGAGTATCTTCCAATGACCATTTGATCTTTGCCTCATATTCCCCGACTCTAGCTTCTCCAGCCTTCGCCTCGACAAACAAGCCATTTTTTGTGTCTCCGTACCATAAGTCATTTATATATAGTGGTTCATCGTCGGTACTAAGATGTTCATAAATTAGCGATCCTGTATTTGAAAGAACTGTGTCACTACCATTATTTGAATAAACCAGAGTTAACGTACTATCATAAGCAGAGTTATAAAGTTCATCCACTAGGGCTGCTTTCAGCTTCCAAGTGGATTTATGTTTCCGATCATCCTGTACACCAAGTTTCTGATTCATCGATTCAATTTGATAGCGTTTAGATTGTGGAGATATTGGAACATCACTACCAAATGATAAAGAGTCAGGGGCAAGCAATGTTAAACTTCCTGAGTATTCCGCCACTGTAAATAAAGGACCTGCTTTAAAAATGGCATCATGGTATTCAATAGATACAGTCGGGTTTACATTCCCCATACTATTGTTCGTTATTGGAATATCGGATAACCCTGTAATTTCACCGGTATTATCATTCAGTAATATTTGTACGGTTTGGCCTACAGCCAATGGTGTTGGTAAATCAATGGTCCATGTTCCATTTTCCGCGACTGTCGTTTTAATTAGATTCCCTTCAGCATCCTTTAACGAATCCCCATCCACTTCAACAAGGACAGTTGCTCCCACCTCATCAGCAGTTCCAGTTATCTGATATGTTCCTTCTTCAATCTCTTGAAGTGATACCTCTGCCGGTGTTGGGGGGGTTACATCAAATACTGTCGTTTCGGATTGTCCATCTTGTAACCAAGGCCCTCTTGTTGCTACTCCAGACATCTTTTGGCCGCCCACATTAAAAATCGAATCCATATACTGCACATAGCCATTTGCATCCGTTTTTAAATCCCGATGAACTATACCATGTGTATCAGTGATATCAACACTGGCCTGATTCTCGGAAGCATATACATCCATATAACGAACGACACCGTACTCATCCAGGCCATCATTATCAGGTGTTTCCCCGATTTTCACCCTTGCCTTAATGGTTAAATCAGCATCTGTCACTGGTTCAAACTCTAATATAGGTTTTGTATTCACTCCCGCAATTCGCCTATAGTACGTTGTATTGAACCCAGATTGTAATGCCGGTTCAGAGGAGACTACCGTTTGACGGCCGGCTGTACTAGAATGACGGCCGGTAGCAGTAAAGTTTTCGACTGCCGCATATGAAAAGTCGGATGGCCCCAAAACGTTACTGCCAGTTTTCCATAAATCGATATCGGATCCATTGATTTCAAAAGTATTCGCATATCCTGTTGCAGAGGTATTTGCCCCCAAACCAACCGCGGTATTATTTCCTCTATTCCGCAAATCATATTGTTTCGGATTATCCAATGTGAAGCTATTTCCCCTATGGCTGGTAAGAGGCCCTAAATTAATTAATGGCATTGAACTATTCCCAATAACATACAATTCCGCATCTGGAGCAACATGGAAAGAATTATTGCTTGAATAATATTCAACAACAGATCCAGAAGTTTGCCTGCTTGTTAAATTAACGTAAGCACCGCCTTTTACAGTAAATGAACCATCTCCATAATTGAATCTAACAGCATTTCCGGGCATGTTGATATCTAGCTTAGCGTTTTCCCCTACCGTGATATCTTTGTAATACAGATAGACTGCGGGATAGGTTGTCCCTGTTGTTTGAGATTGAGTTAGCTGAACAATACTTTCATCACCGATTGTAAATTCCCTGGATTCCCCAGTATCGCCTGATCTTGCAGCGGACTCGTAATAAAATGTCGAAAAATTATAATAATTCACATTCCCGCTGTACTTCGTGCCATTTTCCATTTTGAAGCTACCCAGATAGAAATTTTCGGCGCGTGTATCAATATTCATTTCTCCATAAACCGTTACTTCGGCATATGTAGCCCTAGCTAGTCTTTGTACGGAGGGCTCTGTAGTAATATTTCCAAATCGGTATTTCCATTTTCCTGTGTAAGAGGCATTAAGCCTTGAGCCGACTATATCTTCTGAATATCCACTTGCATAGTATTGTGCCAATACGATATCGTGCATATGGAAGTTACCCATACCATTGGTTGGATCCCCTAAATAAATGGATGTGTTTCCAAAGGAAAGCCTATGTCCATTTCCGTTAATCTCCAAATCTCTGGTTACCTGGTAAGTCCGTAATCCTAGAGTATCTCCAGAAGCACTTGGATTTTCAATATCTTTAGTTAAAATTATTTTAGATATGGAAGTGTTTTTCACCGCAGCTACAAAAGTATCCCAACTATCAACGTCTATTTCGTCAGCGGATAAAGCAGCAGCCATAATATTGCCTTCAACACTTTTGGAAGGATCCACTTCTGGAAGATCTTCTTCCTCTTTGGCTATAGCTTCATTATCCTGTTCCTTCTCTTGATCACTCTGATCAATTGATGCATCCCCTTGATCAGCATCTACATTTTCACCATCTGTTTTTTCATTTTCTCCCACAACTTGGCCGGATTCTTCAGGCTCTTCCTTTATTTCTTGATCATCAGCCTTTTCCTCATCTTCTTTTATCGTTCCCCCCTCTATATCTGGTACATCCTTTTCTATGGCCTCTATATTTATGATGATCTCATTTGATTGGTTCCCATCAGATGTCGAAACTACCACAAAATTCCCGGCATTTTGGGCCTGAAAGAATAAATGAACTTCATTTTCACCTATTTGTTGTTCACTATACGCTATATTGACTTCTTTTTTAGCAGATTCATAATCCACCATGGGTGGACTACCATTAGTTTGTAATGATTGCTTTGTAGCATCTTGGTCATATGCCAACCCTTCAGGAACTTTTACTGAAATAATTCCAGCTTCTTCTATGGTCGAGTTCACTTCTAGCCTTATTTGGTCACCTAGACTTACATTACTTTGTTCCGATGATAGCCTTACAGTAGCTGCGGCGGCTGCGGACTTAAGATTGAAAAAACCATTTATATTCATTTGCTGCAGAATAATAACCAATATGATGCCCCATACCCCTATATATGAATAATCCTTTAAAGCCCTTCTGGATCTCCGTTTATATGTTAGACGTCCTTTTCTCATACCTATGTTTCCACCTCTATTCCCATTGAGTGTTGTTCATGATCTTCCGCTCAATAATATTCCAGTTTAATCTAGTGTAATATTCTACAAGTCATAAAATAGTGATACACCGTATTTAATTCCTACGATGTATCATCTTCTCTATGAATGCACCACGGTCACTTTAATTTGCCGGTGTGTCAGTCAGAATCCAGGTAAGTGTCGTATTATACTCCTTTGCATATTTTGTCGTACTGCCTGGAACTGATAATTGAACACTTTTATCCATGTTGCCATCATCTGCTTTACCAAAACGAGAAACGTAAGTACCGGCACCTTCAGCATCTTTTGCTGCCACCACTATTGATGGTGTCCCTGGTACTAAGTCGATTTCAGCAGGGACTGTACTTGGTACTGGAGAAGTCGAAGATGTGTTTACATCATTATTCAAGATTTTTATGGCTGCACCATCCAATACATCATTATCAGTGGTTTCGAACTGTGCATCTTGTCGTACTTGCAGTGTCCAGCCTGTTTCAGTACCTCTATTATCACTGACTTGTACATAATTAGGCCGTAACTCCTGCGTGGTCCCTCCTTGATCATCCGTAATATTGACTTTTTGTGCAGCAGAATTATAAACCATGTCTTGTGTTGTGATTTCCTGAGTGCCAAAATCAAATGATGAAGCGAAATCAATGCTTAATGGACCACTTGTCCCTGGATTTGGAGCAGGTTCCGGGTTAGCCTCTTCACCTGGGTTTTCTGGGTCAACTGGAGGTGTAATACCTGTATATGGCGAAAATGTAATGGTACCGCCAGATTCATATTCTCCGCCTTCTGCTGAGGCTCCTTGTCCTGCTATTCCGAAACCTGTGACCAATAACGTTGAAGCAACAAGATATTTTGCAATTCTCATAGTGAACTCCCCTTTTATTAGTTTAGTTATTTGTCGGTGAATCCGTTAAAACCCATGTTAGTTTTGTACTGTATTCGACTGCATCCTTAGGAGTGCTTCCAGGTACGGATAATGTAATCGCAGTATTTTTAGCCTCACCGTCCACATTTTCCACTGTCCCAAAAACATCAAGCCATTTTCCTGCACCAGTATTCTCAGCCGCTGTCATCACTAATGATTCGGCTCCTGAGGAATCTAAGGTGATATCGGAAGCGGTAGGCGCAGTTACATTTTCCATATTTGTTACTGGCTCACCATCAGTGAATTTTATTTCAGCTCCTGTCAGAACAGGGTTCAGTGTAGCATCGTTTTCAAATTGGCCTTCCTGTTTCACTTTTAAAGTCCAGCCTGCATTGCTCCCGCGATTATCCGAAATCTGAACATAATTGGCTCTATTTCCCTGAGTGACTCCACCTAGTTCATCTGTGACGTTAACTTTCTGGGGCGCTGCATAATATACTTGATCCACGTTTGAAATTTCATTTTCGCCAAAGTCTAAACTTGAAGCGAAGTCGATACTTAATGGACCATTCGTTCCTGGGTTTGGATCCGTACCATCCGGATTTTCAGGTTTCACCTCTTTATCTGGATCATTCGGGTCAACCGGCTTCGTGATTCCTGTATACGGTTTGAACTTCACTGTACTAGAGGAATTATACTCCCCTCCATCTGCCGCAAATGCCGAAATTGAACCGCCTAAAATTAATGATGTTGCTAAAGCCGAGCCTGTAAGTACTTTCAACCGTTTTTTCAATGTATTTCCCTCCATGACTTTTATTTATCTATAACTCTTAATGACTTTCTTTGTAAAAGAAAGAAAGCTAACAAAATTACTAGAGCCCCCAAAAACATATTTTGAGTGCTCGATTGATCACCCGTTTGGGGTAATTTTTCAAGCCCTGCATCATTTGATGCCCCATTTTCATTTGATCCATTTCCAGATACACCTGATTCGGGGGATTTATTACTGTCAGAATCTTTTTTATGAATATATTCTCCATAAAACCCTACATTTGAGTCAGAACCATATGAACCGCTTGATTCGGCATGTACATTTGAAAAATTTGTTCCGAGTAAAACTATTAATATACTTATATATATAATTGATTTTTTCACATTCCACCCTCCTTCAATCATTTAGTGGACTTTCTTCCATTGCCATAAAAATGATGCCATTTAGATTGAAAATAAGATGATCCTAAAAGACTATCGCGGAAAAACCTGAGATTTTCCGGTTCTTAAAATCCACTACCGACCCTTGTCAAGAATAAGACCTTGTTCGACATTCTTTCCGATTGTTTGGCTTCCCGTTATTTTTCACCTCTAATCCTATAGAAATTCTTCATGATGCCGCAGGGTTTCTACAACCCATAATAATTACAGTTCATCGCGATATACAAGAGAATGAAGTGTTCATATTTAGTACCTTAATTAAGCATTTTTCGAAAAATGCCAACTATTCCATCGTTGATATTCGAATGAATAATCGGATTTTTTCAAATTCGGTTATTGTTAAGTACAATATATGAACTCTGTATCAAGCAAGTAAAAAAGATACCGCTTACCATGGGCGGATTACCTTTCAAGTTCATACTCCGTTCTTCCTACAGCACAATATTCACTTTTTAAGCCACGATACTCACCATTTTTATCCCAATACCAATCAGGTACGGCACTTTATTTCTCTATTAGCCATTGGAACCGATTAAAAGCATGATTGTGCAGTACATGATGATCTGGAGGAACCGTTTCCTAAATATGTAAGTTTGAGTTTTACACCATGTACCATAATCTCATTCCATATTTTCCGAAAACATTAAAAAAAACGATAAATTAGATGACGGTTCATTGCTATTCATACGGTTTTAATGTCATTAAAAAGTGGGGTATTTCCATTTCTGTGGCAATAAATGAAAAGAATGAAAAGAATGAAAGGTAGTTTCATTGATAAAATTTTATTATTTTGCCATTCTAGAAGATGATGTTTCTAGTATAAAAGGAATAGGTAATAAGAATCACGAAGGCGATTGGAGTTTTTATAACGTTTTAGAGTGAGGGGAAGTGATTGGATGTATAACTTTTTAGATCGTTCAGTTTATCTAAAAGTACGGATTTTAATCTACTTGCATTCAATAAATCAATTTTGTTCCATTTCTGATATCGCAAAAAACTTAAAGGCATCAGATAGGACCATCCTAAAATTTATTGACGAACTAAAACATGACTTGAAAGAAATTGGACCAGAAGCAGAAATCATTGAACGTGAGCATAAAAACTTTTATTTAAAGACAGAGGATAATTTCTCAATCAAATCGGTCGAGAGGCGGTATTTAGAACATTCTTTAACATATAAGGCGTGTGATCAGATATTCTATAACAAGTTTGGTGACATACATGCCTTCTCAAAAAAGAATTATACAAGCTATGCATCCATGTACAGACGAATCAATAAAATTAAACCGCTTTTAGATCAGTTCAAATTACAGTATACAACACAGCATATGGCGACTTTCAATGGTACGGAAAAGCAATTTCGATATTTCTTCTACTTGTTTTATTGGAATTCATGCTGGGGCGAGGTTTGGCCATTCTCATCTGTCAACAGGGAGCAAATCCTTGGGATGCTAAAAGGAGACAGGGAAAACATCCCTGAGCATGTGTTGTATTGGCTGGCCATATCCATCACTAGAGCTAAGTTGGGGTTTATCATTGAAGAAGATCCCACCTATGAATCATTCACGAAACATCATCATTTATTTAAATCATTTTCAAGATTGGCAGAACCTCTATTTAAAGAGTTAACAACATTAACGGAAGAGCAAATCACTTTAGAAATGGTGTTTTCCTTTACTGCAATTAGTTGTTTTGAATTTTATGATAAAAAAAATCCCCAAATCAGTTTAATCATGAATTTTGCCCAGCATCATAACCAAGATCTTTTTGTACAAACGACCATACACTGGTTGGAAACTTTCATGGAATTCTTTTCGATGGAAATTCACGCGGAAGAGTATGGTGCCTTGTTTGCCAATCTATTATACCTTCATTACTATACTCAGATTTTTGATGGGCCTACCTTTCTATTTAAAGAGGATCCATATAAGATAGCTTTTGAACAGGATTCCCCTAATCAAGTGGAATTAATGAACCGTTTCTATGATCAACTTGCCAAGAAAAAGACGCTTTCGAGAATATTGAAACATCGGGAGAGATTATTGGGTAGGTATCATGGATTACTGAAGCGCACAATTAATTTTAAAGTGGACAACAAGCCAATCAAGATTAAAATCTTTTCAATCCTGGAAGAAAATCCAAGCGAATATATCATTAATCAAATAAAAAGGATATCCAGTCATATTCAACTCTGTAACGAAGGTGAACATCCTGATTTAATAATCACTGATCGCTTATATATGTCTATTGAAAAATATGATGCAGAAGTATTTGTGTGGAGTTCCGTTCCAAAAAGAATTGATTTTGAGAGACTTAGAGACTGTATCGAGAGATTGCGCTTGATTAAATCACCGTAACTATCGGTTTTTTTAAGCTTTTGTACTTAAAGAGAGGAAATCCGCACAATCATGCACCGGAATAATCAGGAGTACAGAGAAAGAAACTCGTAATCTACACTGAAACACTGTCTTGCCTTGGAAGACTATGCCCTTCAATTGCCATTAACTCCATTAATATCAGTATGGACAACTTTTAATACACATTAGTATTACATTCACCCGCCAACAGAGAAAAATCACGATTCGGTTACATCAGATTGATGATACAGCATCCTTAAAGATTTCAAATAATGGAATTGGCATTTCAGAGAAAGACCAATTTCACATATTCGAGCGATTTTATAAAGCTGACCTGGAATGGGCGTGCTTAATTAGTCTATCCATCGTGAAAGGATCATTGATATGCATGATGGGAATATATCCGTGAACTCGCAAAGGGTTAGCATCCTGCTTCCTATTTCATGAAGAGATTCGTGATTCGATAAAAACAGCTGCAATGGCAGCTGTTTTTAAAATCTATTTGTTGGTTTAGAGTTTGATTAAGATTAATTTCACTCTAAATAATCCGATTTTTTTATTTCCGCCAAAAAGTTGAACAGTCTGCCTTATCCAAAATATTAAACTCGATCATTCTCTCAAGTAATGAGTAATCAACCGGACGATCCCACTTGATACGCACCAACTGCTTGGTGTGATCATAGCCAGCCTGCATGATTTCATCAGAGAAATGATTAATCCCTGCTATTTCAGGGGCCACAGCCAAATGATGTTTGGCTACACTAAAGCCAATGATATATGTGCCATGATCGGTAAACATAGGTTGATTCCACGCGATTTTCGGAATTAAATTTGGATATTCGTTAATTACCCAAGCCAAAACTTCTTCCGTTCGGTCCCGATGTTGCGGGTCATCAATCTTCGCTAAAAATTCTGCAAAAACTTCCATGTCATTCTCTCCTAAAATTGAAATTTTTTTTGAATAATGTCATTTTCCCTTCATCCGTATCATAATCAATATGTATTAAACGACTTCATTTACACTGCACACCGATTCCTCGGTCTTCTTTAATCCACTTGTCAACTTGAGAGGTTCTAGTTCTTTTAGACATAAAAAAACACCCCTTTGGCTAATCATAGCCAAAGGGGTGAAGCTTCGCAACTCTTTATAGACAGTTAATCTTTATTCAGATCTACATAACATACATTGCATTCATTCCTACTTACTCAACAGTTACACTTTTCGCAAGATTACGTGGTTTATCCACGTCACATTCGCGATGCAAGGCTGCGTAGTAAGCAATGAGCTGCAGCGGGATAACAGAGATAAGGGGTGTTAATAGTTCATTCACTTCCGGGATGACGAAACGGTCATCCTCTTCTTCAAGCCCCTTCATGGAAATGATGCAAGGGTTTGCGCCACGGGCAACCACTTCCTTTACATTACCACGGATGCTTAGGTTGACGCCTGCTTGCGTAGCAAGGGCTATGACAGGTGTACCTTCTTCAATCAAGGCGATCGTTCCATGTTTAAGCTCTCCGCCAGCAAAGCCTTCCGCCTGGATGTATGAAATCTCCTTCAGCTTAAGAGCCCCTTCAAGCACAACATAGTAGTCAAGGGAACGGCCAATGAAGAAGCAATTTCTCGTAACGGACAAGTATTCACGGGCAATGTCTTCCATCTCTTCTTTCGAATCACATAGGGCTTCCATTGCTGTCGCAACGATTCCAAGCTCTTTTACAAGGTCGAAATCATACTCCATGTTACGGAATTGGCCAGTTACATTTGCTAAGATGGATAAGACTGCAACTTGAGCTGTGTACGCCTTTGTGGAGGCTACGGCAATTTCAGGGCCAGCATGCAGCAAGAGCGTATAATCCGCTTCACGTGACAATGTAGAGCCAGGTACGTTCGTGATGGTCAGGGCTTTATGACCAAGGGCTTTGATGGACACTAACACGGCACGGCTATCTGCAGTTTCACCACTTTGTGAAATGAAGATGAATAGCGGTTTTTTCGATAATAACGGCATATTGTAAGTGAATTCCGATGCCACATGGACCTCAACCGGAATTTCAGTCATTTTTTCGATGAATTGCTTACCAATCAACCCTGCATGATAGCTAGTTCCGCAAGCGATGATATAAATACGGTCAGCCTCACTTACAGCTTCAGTAATGCTATAATCGATTGCAAGTTTACCTTCTTCATTTTGGTATGCTTGAATGATTTTACGTATGACAGCTGGCTGCTCGTCGACTTCTTTAAGCATATAGTGCGGATACGTACCTTTTTCAATATCACTTGCATCCAGTTCAGCAGTGTACGGAGCACGCATGACTTCTTCGTTGGAAAGGTTCTTGATCGTTACCTTTTCTTTTGTCACGATTACCATTTCCTTATCCATCAGTTCAAGGAATTGATCTGTGACTTGCAACATGGCCATTGCATCAGAAGCGACAACGTTAAAGTCTTTTCCGACACCGATTAGCAGCGGGCTTTTATTTTTTGCGACTAAGATGGTTTCATCATTTTCAGCATCCAATAGGGCAATGGCATATGAGCCCTCCAAAAGAGTGAGTGTTTGACGGAACGCCTCTTCCACTTCCATGCCCTCGTTCACGAACTTCTCTATGAGTTGAACGATGACTTCCGTATCCGTTTCGCTTTTAAAGGCAACATCCTTCAAATATTCACGTTTTAGAATCGCATAGTTTTCTATGACCCCATTATGAACTAAAGTCAATCGACCTGAATTACTTTGGTGAGGATGGGCATTTTCACGGCTTGGCACACCATGGGTGGCCCAACGCGTATGTCCTATTCCGGTATGTGCCATAGTAGTTTCATCAACGGCTCCGCGTAAGTCCGCGATTCTTCCCTTTTCCTTAAAGATTGTAACGCCTGCTTCATTTCTCACAGCAATCCCTGAAGAGTCATAACCGCGGTATTCAAGTTTTTCAAGACCTTTTAATAAAATTTCCTTTGCATCGTTAAGTCCAATATATCCAACAATTCCACACATAATTTCTGTTCCTCCAACCGATTCGAGGGAACAGGAATGCACGGGGGCATCCCTGCCCCCTCATCTCTGATATATATTTTTTATAAAGGAAAATGCTTTAAAGCACTTTTTCCCTTTGTGCATTTCCAGCCCTTTGTGCAATAAGTTGCCCTACTGTTTTAAGATTGGAATTACTGCGGCTGTGCACTTCAGCCGGGAGGTATCCGCCGATCATTCGATAAACCTCCTCCTCGTCAACTAAGCCATTTCTCGTCCAGACTTAGTTCAGGCGCTTTTATGAATCCGTTCCTTGTCTACCCTCCTTTTCATGACAACGATTGTTGTAAATCAGGATAATCATACCTTAAACAAGGGACATAGGTCAATTCTTTATTACCAAGACCTATAAAAAGAACTTCTTTATAAAAAATATGCATAAAAGGAAATTTCGTTCCTTTTATGCATAGGATTAGTTATTCATTCATACCCATTTCCGCTCTTACCACTGCGACAATGCGCTCTACATAATTAGTGCATTCCTCAGCTGTCGGTGCTTCAGCCATTACACGGACTAGCGGTTCAGTACCGGATGGTCTCACCAAAATACGACCGTTCCCGTTCATTTCCGCTTCGACTGCCTTGATGACTTCCTGTACCTTTTCATTATCGGTTACAGCGTGTTTATCGGTAACTCTGACATTGATCAGCGTTTGTGGATATTTCTTCATCTCGCCAGCGAGCTCCGATAAGGTTTTTTTTGTGTCACTCATGATGTTCACAAGCTGCAGGCCCGTCAATAAGCCATCGCCTGTCGTGTTATAATCCAGGAAGATGATATGTCCGGATTGTTCGCCGCCAAGGTTATAGCCGCCCTTTCGCATCTCCTCGACCACATAGCGATCCCCCACTGCCGTCTGGGCGCTTTGTATACCATACTCTTCAAGACCTTTATAAAAACCAAGGTTGCTCATGATCGTAGAAACCACTGTTCCCTGTTTCAGACGGTTATTTTCTTTTAAGTATTTCGCACAGATATACATGATTTGGTCGCCGTCCACTATATTCCCTTTTTCATCTATCGCAATGACTCGGTCTCCGTCACCATCGAATGCAAGTCCGACATCCGCACCTTTTTCTTTTAAGAATTCAGCAAGTGCCTCAGGGTGGGTGGAACCTACCTTATCATTAATATTCAAGCCATTGGGCGATGCTCCCATCGTAGAGATGTCTGCATCAAGATCTGCAAACAAATGCATGGCCAAGGCAGATGTCGCCCCATGTGCACAATCAAGAGCAACATGAATGCCTGTAAAATCTTCATCCACTGATTGTTTCAAGTACTGGAGATACTTTTGCCCTCCTTCGAAATAATCGTTCAAATGGCCTAAATCCCCGCCTACAGGGCGTGGCAGTTCATCCTTTTCCATATCTAATAGTGTTTCAATTTCCGCTTCTTGATCATCGGATAACTTAAATCCATCCGGTCCAAAGAATTTAATCCCATTATCCGCTACCGGATTATGAGAAGCGGAAATCATGACACCGGCTTCAGCACTTAAGGCCTTTGTTAAATAGGCAACTCCCGGTGTCGAAATGACACCCAGGCGCATCACTTCAGCTCCAATGGATAAAAGACCGGCAACAAGCGCACCTTCCAGCATTTCACCTGAAATTCGAGTATCGCGTCCTATCAGCACTTTGGGTTTTTCTGTATTTCTAGTAAGCACGTAGCCACCAAAACGGCCTAGTTTAAATGCCAACTCCGGTGTTAATTCGCTATTCGCTATACCCCTGACTCCGTCTGTTCCAAAATATTTACCCATCTTTATCGCTCCTTCTTCGAATCGTTACTGAATTTAATGATGATGTTAAAGGAAGGTCATGTCTCTTCGTCTTTCTGTGTGATGGTGACCGAAATCGTTTTAGAATCCAGTTCCCATTCCACTCCCTCAGGCACTGTTACCGCCAAATCCACATCATGCGTACCTTCATCTAAATTACTCACATCTACTGTAAGATTAATGTCGTCTTTAGTTATTTTCTTCAAATCATCCGCCTCACCAAGCAAAGTGATGCTAGTCACATCGGATTCTAATTCGGCATTTTGGTCATCCTGTATGCCCACAGGCACTATTTGTATATTGTTGAAGGTTTTAGACTCTATGGCAGCCGGTTCATCTTCTTTCTCTTCTTCTTTGACTACTTGTTCTTCTTGTTTTTGTTCGGTTTCTGGTTTTTTCTCTTCCACGACTGGCTCTGCATTCTCTTCATCCACATCAACTTTCTCTGTACGAATCCTGACCTTTGCCTTACCCAAGGACATTTTTTGTACACTTTCCGGTTTATCAAGATCGAGTTCCAGTTCTGTATCCCCATCAATTTTCGAGATATTTACAGGAAGATTTACTACATCTATTTTCTCAAGGTCCGTTTCCGAACCAAATAAGGTGACCTCTTTCGGGTCGACACTCATACTCGTGATCCTGATGCCATCCTTTGCCTTGCCAGTTTGCTTCGGTGCTATCGACACCGTCTTGGAAGGAATGCTCACTTTTAAGGAAACTGAAACAGTAGATGGCTCGATCGTCACATCCAGCTTATTCAAGTCCCTGTCCAGGGCTTTTACGGTTGCCTTGCCGTTCACCGTTTCGTTAAGCCCCTTACTTATTTCAAGGTTTGCCTTTACATAGGAAATTTGTTCAATCGCATCTTTAGCACCCGTTATTTTGACAGTTTTCGGGCTGACTGTTGGCTGGCCAGCAGTATACCCCTCTTCAAGTAAAGAGCTATTATACTCGGCTTCAACGGAGAATTCCTTCGTCACCCGTTCCTGAACGTTGACTTCTGCATATTCCGGATCGATCGTTGCCACTAACTTTTCATTCAAATCACTTATTTTAAATGTGACAGTTCTGTCCCCCATTGAGATTGCAGGATCGGAAAGGTCTACATACACTTTAAAGTCCCTTTGGTTTTTCGCATTGATCAATAAGCTTTTTGCTCCCTTTAGAGTAACATCAACCGTCTCCGGCACTCCGCTCACCACTAGATTCTCACGGTCATAGTACACTTCGACCGGTACATTTTCAATGGTCTCTGTGCTGATTTCAGGGGCAGTCGATAAACCAAGGGATTTCTTATCCGACTCCATCTCAAAGTTAATGGAAATGAACAAAAGTGCCGCCAAGGCAAAAGCTACGATTCTCATAAACCAAGCACTATTGGTGAATTTATCCATTCTTTTTCCCCCTCCAGTTAAAGATGCTTGAGGAAGTTGATTTGATGTTTTCCACTACCAGTTCACTTGTAAGCATGGCCTTAAATGATTCTTGATTCAAATCGCGGTAAAGTTCCCCGTTTTTAGTGACGGATATCCCTCCCGTTTCCTCTGAAACGACAATCGTAAGACTATCCGTAACTTCACTCATGCCTATGGCTGCCCTATGCCGCGTTCCAAGTTCCTTTGATATGAATGGACTCTCTGATAATGGCAAATAGCAAGCTGCAGCTGCCACCTGGTTATTTTGTAAAATAACTGCGCCATCATGGAGCGGCGTATTAGGGATGAAGATATTAATGAGCAGTTCTGAAGAAATATAGGATTTTAGAGGTATCCCCGTTTCAACATAATCCCCTAGCTCCGTACCTTTTTCTATCGTAATCAAGGCTCCGATCCGCCTTTTTGCCATATAGGTGGACGCCTTTAGGATTTCTTCGACTAAACGCTCTTGCTGATTCTCTTCCGGAACGGTGCCCCTTGCAAAGAGCTTCCCGCGTCCTAATTGTTCAAGTGCCCTTCTCAGTTCAGGTTGAAAAATGACGAGAATCGCCAATACTCCCCAATTCATGACTTGTGCCATTAACCATCCGAGTGTATTGAAACCAAACAAGTTGCTTAAGCTTTTTACAATGACAATTACAAAAATTCCTTTTAGCAGCTGAATAGCCTTCGTACCCCGAATAATAGTTAACAATTTATATATCACAAACCATACAAGGAGAATATCAATGAAATTTACTACATAGTCCCAAACAGTCAAGTTGGTTAAAGACATGTTGTTTCCTCCAGTCAGTATTACTCCAAATGCAAATTACAATCTTTATACGATAACCTTAATAGTATACCATTTTTTAAATGATACATCTAAAAACTAGTGTGAGAAATTTACATAGGAAAAACGAATCATGTAAAAGGATTCCCTTCCCTTAAAAAATAAAGCTGAGCGAAGTCACCGTAAATGAAAAAACGGTGCCCTCTCCCAGCTTCTATTCCTTATTCCTTTTTCTCCTCTTTAGCAGGAACTAACGAGGTTGCAGTATCCTTTACTTTATACCACATCCACTCAAAAGCCTGGTCAATAACATGGATGCTTCCAGTCACGTTCCCTGCTTTAGACATATATTTATGCCCATTTATGACTGTCACATCACCCTCTACTTCTCCATCTATTTGAATGTTACCATTTTGAACTACCACATTCCCTTTGATTGTCTCACCCTCAGGCACAATCACCGTTTCACCTTCGACCACTAAGTTAGGCTGCTTTGATACTGAAAAATGTTCGTCCTGATTATAAGTGGAAAAAACAGATCCTGTCATCAATATGATGAACATCGCTGCCGCTGTCATGAAGGGATGGCTTTTGAACCAACGTTTGGCACCTGTTGTTTTCGTTTCCTTCGGCAATTGAGCCATAACCTTTGCTGTAAAGTTATCCGGGGCCTTTATATGGGAAGTGCTTTGTACAAGAGCGACCGCCTTTTTCATTTCATGAAAGTACTCCCGGCATTCAGCACAGTTATGCAAGTGCTCCCGTAAAACTTCTTTATGCTCCGGTTTGATGTCCTCATCTAAATAATCATGCATATATTCAATGATTTCCTCATGGCAGTTCATTTTTCTCACCTTCTTTTTATAAATGGCGTAGTTGTTTACGCAAGGCTTCCCGACCACGATGTATCCTCGTCTTAACCGTACCGACCGGCAAATCGAGTATTTCACTGATTTCCTTTAGGGATAACTCTTCAATATACTTCAATACAATTACCGATCGGTATTTCTCGGGCAATTTCATTATTTCCACTTGAATGGTTTCCTGTAGTTCTAAAGATTCAACCTCTTCCTCGGGTTTCGCCATATCCGATGCAATTTGGGAATACATATTCAATCCCTCTGTTCCTGCCACCTCTGCATCTAAATAGTAATCCGGTTTTTTCTTGCGAAGCCGGTCAATGCAAAGATTGGTCGCAATCCGGTATAACCATGTAGAAAATTTCATTTGTATATTGAAACTTCGAATATTCACGTAGGCCCTTACAAAGGCCTCTTGTGCCAAATCTTCTGCTTCTTGCCTGTTTCCGAGCATCCTGAAACATATTTGGAACACTTTGTCCTTGTATATTTCGACAATTTCCCCAAATGCATTATGGTCTCCCTTTAATACTTGATTAATTCTCTCTTTAATGAGTGCATCCATTTTCCGGTATTACCCCCGCTCATGCGGCTATACGATTACTACGAATCGTAAGCTAAAAGGTTTCAAAAATTTAATACATTAATTTTAACAAAGTTTTACATTTTATGTTTAAGAAAAAAAAAACAGGGCTATATAGTAAGAAATTGTAAAATCTAAGGGAGTGTTTCTCTATATGACTGCAGAACAAATTTTAGTCCATATTGAACAATACAGACAGAAAATGATGTTTTTGGCTTCCCGTTCTTCGATGGTGGATAATGAAGTTGTTGAAGTTAGCAGTAAACTGGATTCTTTAATCATCCAATACATCCATTTAACTAAAAATGGAGATCTCAATAACAGAAGTGCCCACAAGTGAATATGGATTTACGATTGCAACCAATTATCTATAGATATGTTCCTGTTACATACGCCCTAGTAAATAAACCTACGTCTTCTAGCATATAAAAAACAGTAACCCATTACAAGCCGGTTACTGTTTCTTTTATTTTTTCAGTTATAATAATTTTTCTCCAAATAGCGAACCCATTAGGGCCACGGCAACGATCGCCGTCTTATTCCGCTCATCTAAAATTGGATTCACTTCAACGAATTCTGCTGATGTAATCAAGTTGGATTCCGCAAGCAATTCCATGGCCAAATGACTTTCCCGATAACTTATACCACCAATTACCGGTGTCCCCACTCCTGGTGCATCTGCTGGGTCAACTCCATCCAAATCCAATGATAGGTGGACGCCATCCGTTCTTTCCCTTAAGTAATCAATGCATTCTTCCATGACCCTTGTCATTCCCATGCGGTCGATCTCATGCATCGTGAATACTTTAATCCCTTTCTCACGGATAAGTTCTTTTTCGCCTTCATCCAATGACCTTGCTCCAATTATTACGATGTTTTCCGGTTTCACTTTTGGAGCAAAACCATGGATATTGATTAGGTCCGGATGTCCAAGCCCAATACTGACAGCTAGGGGCATGCCGTGTATATTCCCTGATGGTGAAGTATCCTCCGTATTTAAATCCCCATGTGCGTCGTACCAAATCACACCCACATTTTCATAGTGCTTTGCGACTCCTGCCAGTGTACCTATAGCTATGGAATGGTCTCCCCCCAATACAAGCGGAAAGGAACCCCCCTCTATTATTTCATCAACTTTTGTTGCTAACAGGGAGTTACCCTTCGCTACAAGCTGTAGGTTTTTTAGATTTGTCCCAGGCTCATCTGCGTTTTCAGGACGCCCTACAATGATATCTCCTAAATCCTCTACTTCTATATTCAACTTTTCAAGACGCTCGATAATCTCTGCGCAGCGAATGGCACTAGGTCCCATATCCACCCCGCGCCTTGCTTGACCAAGGTCCATAGGCAGACCGATGACGGAAATTTTCTGAATAGGCATGCAATTCCCCCTTTTCATCATTTTATATCGTATATGCCGGTTGGTTCAACTCGACATTCCCATGTATAAAGATGCACGTTCCTATCACATATGTTATTTGTGACATAAGAACTTTCTAGGGATTAGCTTACCCAAACATGTCTTAAACAAAAAAAAGTCTTAAACCACTTTTGGCTTAAGACGTAAGTTTTGGTGTATGTAGTTGATGGTGGAGCCTAGCGGGATCGAACCGCTGACCTCCTGCGTGCAAGGCAGGCGCTCTCCCAGCTGAGCTAAGGCCCCTTTTAAGTGATTTAAAATTTATTAAGCGGAAGACGGGATTCGAACCCGCGACCCCAACCTTGGCAAGGTTGTATTCTACCACTGAACTACTTCCGCAAATGGCTGGGCTAGAAGGGATCGAACCTTCGCATGACGGAATCAAAATCCGTTGCCTTACCGCTTGGCTATAGCCCAATATATGATATGCAATGATTAATGTTCAACAAAATAAAAAGGTGGTAATCATATATTTCCCCAATACAGAGAATATATAACTAATCCACAGGATTTTATTAAAATGGTGGAGGGGGGCAGATTCGAACTGCCGAACCCGAAGGAGCGGATTTACAGTCCGCCGCGTTTAGCCACTTCGCTACCCCTCCGCAATATATGGTTGTAAGTGGTGCCGGCAAGAGGACTTGAACCCCCAACCTACTGATTACAAGTCAGTTGCTCTACCAGTTGAGCTACACCGGCAAGTAAAGAATGAAATGGTGGAGGATGACGGGATCGAACCGCCGACCCTCTGCTTGTAAGGCAGATGCTCTCCCAGCTGAGCTAATCCTCCGGATTTAAAATGGTGACCCGTACGGGATTCGAACCCGTGTTACCGCCGTGAAAGGGCGGTGTCTTAACCGCTTGACCAACGGGCCGATCTGTTTTGCGTTCATAGATAGATTGGGAAGCTCCCAAGCGGATTCGAACCGCTGACCTCTTCCTTACCATGGAAGTGCTCTACCTACTGAGCTATGGAAGCATATGGCTCCGCAGGTAGGACTCGAACCTACGACCGTTCGGTTAACAGCCGAATGCTCTACCACTGAGCTACTGCGGAATAATATAATGTTTCCTAAAACCCATTTAAAAGATTTAAATGAATAGCCTGGCAACGTCCTACTCTCACAGGGGGAAACCCCCAACTACCATCGGCGCTGAAGAACTTAACTTCCGTGTTCGGAATGGGAACGGGTGTGACCTCTTCGCCATCATTGCCAGACTATATTCATTTTTTGAAGAATTTTCATTCCTTCAAAACTAGATAATAAGAAGGTATTTCATTTTTTAAAAAGCGTTGGTTAAGTCCTCGATCTATTAGTATCAGTCAGCTCCACATGTCGC
>NZ_JBHTYI010000016.1:0-91177 GCF_043656335.1 Peribacillus sp. NPDC056705
TATTATTTAAAATAATTACTGATATACAGAATTAAATTAAGTTTTGCTATTGGGTTGATACCGTTTTTCGAACAATTGTAAAAGGAGTGACTATAAGTGGAATCTATCGTAAGCAAGGTTCTTGATAATGTTGATATTCAAATTTTAGATTTACTGCAAAAGGATGCACAAATAAGCAATACTGAGCTTGCAAAGCGTGTCAAGTTATCTCCACCAGCTATACATTCTAGGATAAAACGTTTGGAAAATGAAGGATTTATTAATGGGCAAGTAGCAATTTTAAACCAGGAGAAGCTAGGTTTTGATTTATTATGTTTTATTTTTATGAGTACGAATATACATCAAGCTGAAAAACTGGAAGTTTTGGAGAAGGCATTAGCTTCTATGTCGGAAGTATTAGAGTGCCATTGTTTAACAGGTGAGTATGATTATCTTTTAAAAGTGGCTAACAAAGATCGGCAGGAATTAGAAATATTTATTAGAAAGTTAAATAAACTAGGCATAACAAGAATTCAAACTAGCCTAGCTCTCAGAGAAATAAAATATTCAACAGTTTTACCCATATAGAAAAAAAGTCCCGTTCGTAAAAGTCACTTTTACGAGCGGTTTTTGATAGAGCAAGAGAGAGAAAAGTAGTAGAAAGCGACTTCAGGCCATGAGGTAAAAGGGGTTGGATAAAAAAACTCGTTAAAAAAATAGCCTTTATAAAAGAGAAAATAGGCTATTATTCATAATCAAGTGATATAAGTTGATATAAATCCATTTCTAAGTTGAACTATAATAATGTTCGTTCAAAATTTTGAACGTCAAAGCTATAATTACTTTATTTCTTTTGAATGTGTTAAGGAGCCATTATAGATTGAATACTATGGAACGACTCTGTCTTAATAATTACATATCAACATCACTAGAAATAATAAGCTTATGATCAATCCCCGAAATCATTGCTATAGAAAATTCGACATTTACGATTCCTACTGGATACAAAATATATTTTTCTTGAAAATGTAAATCCTCCTTTTGCCCTTAATCATAAAATCATTATATTGCTCAACTAGTTTTAGCACTGAGCCATGCAGTGATAAAAAAGCAGTACACTTCATTCGAAGTTTGCACTGCTTTTTTAAATTTCGCCCGGTTATTATGGTTTTTAATCAGAAAATCGGTATTGAAGACTCGATTAATGAATCATTAAGTTTATTTACTTAACAAAATTGCTTCTGCGTTACTCGGTTGTAGAGCTATTTGTAGTGCTCTTTTTTCTTCATCGTTTAAAGGGACCAATGGTAAGCGGACACCTCCAACATTTAACCCCCGCATATTTAATGCTGATTTTACCGGTGCTGGGCTTGGTGCAGCAAATAATGCTTTCATAATTGGAAGAAGGTCGCGATGTGCAGTGGCAGCAACTTGGACATCCCCATTTTTAAAGCTATTGATCATTTCTTGCATTTCATTGCCAATTATGTGTGAAGCAACCGAAACAATGCCTGTTCCTCCGATGGCTAAAACCGGTAATGTCAATCCATCATCGCCGCTGTACAATGTAAAATCTCTAGTTGTTTTGCTGATGATTTGTGCCATGGCATCTAGGTCACCACTTGCTTCTTTTACTGCCACAATATTGTTGATTTTTGAGAGGCTAACAATCGTCTCAACGGACATGTTCACGACACTTCGTCCTGGGATATTATAAAGCATTACCGGTAATGATGTTGAATGGGCAATAGCACTAAAGTGCTGGAATAATCCTTCTTGAGACGGCTTGTTATAGTATGGGGTAACGAGCATGATTCCGTCGACTCCTGCTGCCTCTGCTTGTTTTGTTAAGCTGATGGAAGCCCTCGTGTTATTTGAGCCAGTTCCAGCTATGACTGGAACTCTTCCATCAACAACTTCTACAACCATTTTGAACAATTCCACTTTCTCTTCTGCAGTTAATGTAGGAGACTCTCCAGTTGTACCAGCTATTACTAATCCATCAGAACCATTAGTAATTAAATAATTTACTAAAGTTCTCGTAGCATTAAAATCAACCTCATCATTATGATTAAACGGGGTAACCATTGCGGTTAAAACTTGGCCAAAATTCATAACTTCACGCCCTTTTGTATAATTTTTATAAAAATTCAGAGGTGGTTAGGGCCATTCAGGAGTAAACGCAAAATAGCAACAACGAGGATTCGCTGCTGCAGTAGAAACAATATTTATCAAAAAAATGTTTCCGCGCATAAGATAGCCCTCCATATAGTTTCCTATATGACAGTCCTGCATTTATTCAATAGCAGAACCAGCTTCAAGAACATGAGATTCTTTCCGCTTCGGCAAATTCCCCTTTCCACAATAGTCATGGGATCTCATTCTCCTCAAAATGTGTACTAATGGTCTTTGCTCCTCTATCCTCACTTCAAAAAGTATGAAGTAAGAAAATATTTAATTGACTGTAATATAACAAGGAATCCTCTTTATTGCAAGGACAATTTAGAAATGTTTTTTTAGAATACATGGATTCACCTTTTTTAGTATTATGTAATCTCAACATTGATAGTTTTATAAAACAAACTGTATGGAAAGTTTCACTCTTTTATAGTCAGTTTTACAAGTGATAGAGCTTATGAAAGTTGGTATGTATCTTATGAATACTTAGAACGATGATCAAGGTGGGGAGGACGGCATGATACAAATTTAACAAAGGGCAGCAAAGATATGAAAATCAGTGTCGTTTAGGAAGCAGAAAACGGATTGCTTCAATGTAAGTAGGATTCCATTGATTCAATTACACTATCAAAAAATTGAAAAGGATGGCCATGAATAACATCAAGCAAATGTTAACCAAACCAAAGACAAAATGATCTGTGGTCCGATAAAAACTGGTCAGAACAATTGCATGAAAGAGGAAGACAAACCGAAGATGTTCGATAGCATTATAGAAGGCAATTTTACTAGCGATTATGTTGCTGAAAATGGATATAAATCCACAGCCAAACAAGATCAAACGGATTGAACTCTTGGTGCTTTCATTCCTTTCAGGATTGGAACGGGATACGTATAACAGCATACGTATCTCCAAATCCATGAGATGGAATGATAAAAGCCATTAAGATTCGTGGGGATAACTACGTAGTTAAGGGGTAGTTCCCCTTTTACATCAAGCAAAGGCAAATCATTACTACAAGCGAAAAATTATCTTAAGTTTTCCTCCAGAAACAATTTAAGTGAACGGAATGTCTATTGGCCATAGGTATTATTTGATTTATTAATATTTAAATTACACTGAACCTATATTTTATTAATAATGCAAAGTTACTATTTTAATTGGAAAACCACATAAAAATTGAAAAATGAGGAGGATATTTTACTTCTTGGGAAATACTTACATAATTATAGCGGCTAAATGATATATAGGAGGAAAAAGATTTTGAAAGTGAAAAGTAAATTTGCTGCAATGTTGACAGTTGTAACGGTGGGATTAACAACTTCTTTATCAAATGTACAAGCATTCTCGGAATCTTCAAATTCAGATAATAAACGTAAACCCGAGCTCGTTTTTCCTGTAATCAGTGATGTACATATAGATGATGGATCAGCTGCTGATATGAACAAGTTTAGAACAGCAATGGATCAATTAAACAAAGCTGCGCCTGAACAGGATGCTTTTGTTGTCGTTGGGGATTTAACGGACTATGGCTACGCTACTGAATATGATAAGTTCTTCTCCATTTATAATGAGAAGAAACAAGGCGATGTTCAATCCATGTTCACTATGGGAAACCATGACTATTGGAATGGACTTTCAGTAGAAAAAGCACAAGATCGCTTTCTCGAGAAAACAGGAATGGATTCCCTTTACTATCATAAAAAAGTAAATGGATATGATTTTATTACGTTAAGTCCGGAAAATGGTAATACGCATGGTTTATATTCTGTTCCTCAAATTAACTGGCTAGGCGAAAAGTTAGCTGCAGCAGAAAAAGAGAATCCGGGCCAACCAATCTTTGTTTTTCTTCATCAACACATTAAAGACACTGTGTATGGAAGTGACTTATGGGGAACTCAGGAAAATAAAGAACTTTTATATGATACATTAAAGAAACATCCACAGGTTATTACATTTTCAGGCCATTCTCATTATCCACTTGAAGACCCTAGAACGATTCATCAAAAAGACTTTACGTCTGTTGGCACGTCTTCTGTAAGTTATTTGGAATTAGAGCCGGGCAAACTTCAAGGGTTTCATCCTGAAGGATATCGGGATATTAGTCAAGGTATGATTGTAGAAGTTTATAATAATGAAGTTGTCCTTAAAAAACGTGATTTTCATAAAGACGATTGGGCAGGAAAACCATGGGTAATCAAACACCCTTCTAAAAAAAATAACTTTACATATACAGACGATCGAGATCAGTTACCACCAGTTTTTGCAGTTAAAGACAAGGCTTCGATTGTAAAAGAAAAATCGGCACTGAAAAGTTTGAATATTACATTTCCACAGGCAAAAGATAACATGCTCGTACATTCTTATCACATTACAGCCAAAAATAAGGAAACAGGGGAGTTAGACGCAGACTTCATCGCATTTTCTGAATTCTATATTGATCCTGTTCCAAAGAATTTAGAATTCCCTGTAGCTGGTCTTAAGCCAGGTACGGATTATAAAATTAAGGTACAAGCACTAGATTCATTTAACAATAGCAGTAAAAAGGTGTTACTGGCTGAAGGTCAGACAAAAGCCCTGGAAATGGTCTCAGCACAAGCTTCCCCTTCTTTAGTAACGGTAGGTCAATCGACTACACTGCAAGTAAAGGTGAAAAATTATGGAAATGGTAATGTGAAAGGGAAAATTAAAGTTGATGCACCTGAAGGTTGGAGTGTGGAGCACAATGAACTTGAGTATGAGCTTTCAGGAACTGAAGAAAAAACGTTGCCAATAAAAGCTACACCTAGTAAGGAAAGTTCCGGTTCATCACAATTCACGATTACTGCTTACGAGGGCGGCCAAAAAATTGGCTCCAAGAATATAAATGTATTCGTAAACATGTTGCTTGGAGAAAGTTTTGACCAATTAGAGTCTGCATTAAAGCCGGCGGTGAATGAAAACATTCCAAGTTCTATTCTCGGTTGGAGCCATGCAACTCCTAACGGCTGGTCGGTTACTAATAGCTCAAATATGCCTGCCGGTACATTGGAGTGGCAAGGTTGGAGTTTCACAACAAAGGACTTTTGGACAAAAGCGGAAGACCAAGATCGTAGCAAATTTGAGCTGGGTCAAGGTGTAATAGCTGTAGCTGATCCTGATGAATGGGATGATAACGGTTCACCATCATCAATAGGCTTTTTTGATAGTACATTAACTTCACCTTCTGTAAAAGTTGATGGTGCAAAAGATCTATACTTGGGATTTGCATCCCATTATAAACAAGAAGGAACGCAAACAGCAGAAGTAACTGCTGTCTTTGATAATGGGGAAAAACAACAAGTTCTCGTTTATGACAATAAAGCTGCTTCCGATAATAAAAATGGACATGTTTTGAATAAGTATGAGGTTAAACCGATTAAGGTTCCTGAAGATGCTTCTTCGATGAAAGTGCAATGGAGGATGCATAATGCGAAAAATAATTGGTTTTGGTCGATTGACGATATTAGATTGGATGACCAAATGATCGTTTCACCAAATGAATGAGAAGAATAGATGAACTTTTCTTGAAACCCGTATTATTAAAAAGCGGACTTCCCTTAAGGGGTAAGTTCGCTTTTTTAATGGTTTATCACTCATTTATTTCGTATACAGCAAAATGAAGGTATAGTTATTAATTTAATAACATTGAAGTGCAGCTTTATTTAACTCTTGGATAATTTATAAACTATTCCATTATTATAAAAGGCAGGATGAAAAACCAATATTTTAACAAAAACTAGCTAGCCGAGACCTCAGAGAAGCTTGCGTCGAGGAGGCTTGGCAGATAGGCCGCGGAAAGGGAGCGGATTTCTGAAAACAACAGGAACGTTTTTTTAATAAAAAAACGGTTGACCGACAATTGAATAGGATTTTTTTCTATGCATTTTAGAAAATTTTAAGATTTGTGTGATATGTTTTTTAAAGTTCTAAGAAAGATTACCGTGGGAAACTTTTTTCATGCAAGAACAGCAGATAAACGGTGAACTTTTCTATAAAAGAGTAAACGAGAGATCGGTATGGGGTGAAAATATTTGTCAATTAAAATGAGATTTCTGTTGTCCTACGTTGGTGTAATTCTTATTTCCATCACCTTATTTTTAGCAGCTGGATTTTTACTTATTTTTGCAATAACAGGTGATATAAAATCGATAGAGCATTTATACAAAAAATCTTATCTCCAAAAACCTTTGACTGCATTAGAAGAAAGTGTGTTTCTCGATTTAAAGCTTTTGGCAAAAAACAATCCAGAGCAGCTTCTGGACGAAGAACAGCTGGAGAAGATTGAACATAGAGATATTAAGATTGTCGTTAGAAAGGGAAATAACATTGAGTATTCGTCCCCCACACTTGATAAGCTAGGCTTGGTTCAATCACTTCCCGTGTTCGAGGAAACGAACATCAATACGCGAGACACAATCAGGATGAAAGACTCTTTTTTCACATATGTGAAGTTTGATTTTTATTTTTCGGATAAAAGTAAAGGAAGTATTTTTGTATTGAGAAAGGCAAGTTCCTATGCTGAGCTTACCCGCGAGTCATTTCCCATTTTATTCGCGCTATTGTTATTGCTGCTTGTAATGATTATTGGACTTTTAAATTATTTAGTTTCAAGAAGCATCATCAAACCTATCTCAATACTTAAAGAAGGTGCAGAGCGTATAAAATCAGGAGATTTAAACTTTGAAATCAAAGCGACTTCGAATGATGAAATCGGACAATTGAATAGGGAGTTTGAGGAAATGAGAAAAAAGTTAAAAGAGTCCGTAAACCTTCAGCTTCAGTATGAGGAAAATCGTAAAGAACTTCTTTCAAATATTTCTCATGATTTGAAGACACCGATTACTTCGATTATGGGATATGTTGAGGGGATAAAAGACGGAGTAGCAAACACCCCGCAGAAAATGGACAAGTATTTATCGACTGTATACCTAAAAGCAAGAGATATGGATTCATTGATAGATGAATTGTTTTTATTTTCCAAGCTGGATTTAAAAAAAGAACCATTCACATTTGAATCGGTCAGACTAGATAAATATTTAAAAGACTACGTAGATGAACTTCAGCTGGATTTAGTCCAGCAAGGAATCCAGATTGAACTTCAACAGCTACATAAACCGATATACGTGACAGCGGATAGAGAGAAACTAAAACGTGTATTGGCCAACCTAATCAGTAATTGTGTAAAGTATATGAATAAAGATGAAAAACACATTTCCATTTCTCTGCATGAAGGACTATGTGATGTAGTCGTACAAGTAACAGATAATGGCTATGGCATAGAAGCTTCTGCTTTGCCTTATATTTTTAACCGTTTTTATCGTGCTGAGCAATCTAGAAATTCTCTGACTGGTGGAAGTGGTTTAGGGCTTGCGATCGCAAAAAAAATTATCGGCGAGCATGGAGGACATATTTGGGCTACTAGCGAGATAGGAAAAGGTACAAGTGTCTTCTTTTCCATAAAGAAAGGTGAGGAAATGTGAAAAAGATATTACTTATTGAAGACGAAGTCAGTATTGCTGAATTACAAAGGGATTATTTGGAAATTAATGATTTTAGTGTCGATATTCAACATACTGGTGATGCAGGTCTCCGAAAGGCCCTTCAAGGAAATTATCAATTAATCATTTTGGACATCATGCTTCCAGGATTGAATGGATTTGAGATATGCAAACAAATACGTGCTGTCCTTAATATTCCGATATTGTTTGTATCCGCCAAAAAGGAAGATATCGACAAAATTCGCGGGCTTGGTTTAGGGGCAGATGATTATATTACAAAGCCCTTTAGTCCAAGTGAACTAGTTGCAAGAGTGAAAGCGCATTTAGCGCGTTATGAACGTTTATCAGGAAGTCACCTCAAATCCAATTCAATCTATGTTCATGGCATTTCAATAGATAAGTCTGCACGTCGAATTCACATAAACGGAGACATGGTCCCGTTTACAACAAAGGAATTCGATACTTTAGTGTTTTTAGTCATGCATCCGAATCAAGTATTAAGCAAGGAACAGCTTTATGAAAATATTTGGGGATTGGAATCGGCTGCAGATGTTTCGACTGTCACCGTCCATATCAGGAAACTACGTGAAAAAATTGAAAGGGATCCCGCACAACCTAAATTTCTGGAAACCGTTTGGGGAGCAGGGTATCGCTTTAATGTTTAAATAATATGGTTTATGACCCGTCACCAAGGTGGCGGGATTTTTTTATAAATATTAAGAAATTTTATGAATTAGTTAATCATTTTTTAAGAAATTGTTTAGAGGGAGTTTAAGATTAAGCACTAATATAATGAAGACGGAATAAGTAAGCAACTAAAATAAAGGGAGATATAATCCTCATGCAGCCTAAAAAAGCTTTTTAGAACCAGCCCTTTTGGTTCGTGCAGATGATGTTCAAACGGGGAAAGGATGGTGTGTTTCATGTTGGGACGGCTAACGATTGTCATCGGATGCCTTTTCATCCTTCAAGGCTGTGTCCTAGATAACGAAGTAGAGCTAAATAAACAAGAAAAGGAGAAAGGAAAGGGAATGAATGAACAACTGATTCAAGCTGTAGCACTAAATGAAACGGATAGAATAAGAAGTTTGATTGATCAAGGTGCTGATCTTAATACACAGGACTCGGAAGGGCGAACCGCAACTATGATTGCGACTTATAACAATGATGTAGAGACTGCAAAAATCCTTATTGAAGCGGGTGCAGACGTCAACATTCAGGATGACATGAAAAATAGTCCCTTCTTATATGCCGGTGCTGAAGGTTATATAGATATACTTAAACTCGCAATTGAAGCAGGTGCCGACCCGTCTATTACCAACCGTTATGGAGGAACGGCTTTAATTCCTGCTTCGGAACATGGACATGTCGAGGCTATTAAAGAACTCCTTACTAAAACCGATATTGATGTGAATCATGTAAATGATCTCGGCTGGACAGCTTTACTAGAAGCTAACATTTTGAATAATGGTGATGGAAAACAGCAGGAGACAGTGAAATTGCTAATAGATCATGGGGCAGATGTCAGCATCCCTGATAATGGTAGTATGACACCTTTACAACATGCCCGCGAGAAAGGGTTTAAAGAGATTGAACAAATTTTACTATCCGCAGAAGCAAAATAACCAGATCGCCGATACTTGCAATTAGAAATGTCATTGCACTACTAATTAATGACAACCATAATATTTTGAGGAGACGAAAAAATGAATAAAAAAGCAAAAATTTCATCATCTATACTACTTGGGTTAACATTGACCTTAACAGGATGCAACACAAACGCACAAGACAATCAAAGTGCTCAGAAGCATGAACAAACCGCTAAAGAAAGTAAACAAGAAAAGAAGTTAACCGCAGGACAGGAAATGACTAAGATTCTTAGTGGCACGAATTGGCAAGGAACAAAAGTTTATGATAAGCATAATAATGACTTAACTAAAGAGAATGCAAACTTTATTGGTCTAGCGAAATATGATGATGAATCATCAAGATATGAATTTTTTGATAAAAATACTAAAAAAAGTCGTGGTGATAAAGGAACTTTCTTTATCACAAATGAAAAGATGCGAGTGTTAATTTCAGAATCAATGGGTTACCAAGCCGCTGTTGAAATAACAGAACTGAATGAGGATATGTTTACCTATAAAAGAATGGGTAAAGATGCTAATGGTAATGATGTAGAAGTGTTTGTTGATCATATTCCTTATACTGAAACAGAACTTTCTTTTACTGATCCAGATAAAACTTTGGAAACTTACACTGGGGAAGTTGATACAGACGTTGATGGAGACAGAATTTTATCCAGCACCACATGGCAAGGAATAGCGGCGTTGGATGAAAAGGGAAATGATGTATCTAGCTATAACTCGAATTATTTAGGACTGGCAAAATATGATGATAAAACAAATAAGTATGAATTTTTTGATGCTAAAACCGGTGAAAGCCGTGAGGATTACGGCTATTACGATGTTGTTCATGGAAATAAGATAAGAGCCCTTGCTTCACAAGGGGAAAATAAGTATGGTGCAGTTCTTGAACTTACAGAGCTTAATGAAAATAAATTCACTTATAAACGAATTGGTAAAGATAAAGAAGGAAAAGATATAACGATAACGGTTGAACATATACCATATGAAGGTAATTTGAAACTAAAATCAACTAAATAAAAAGAAAGGGATTTTGCATGAATAGCAAAATCCCTTTCTTAATATAGTAATAGAATGTAGTTCAAGATGTTTACGCGTTAAACTGTTCAACAGATGTTTCCAGGTCATTAGCGAGCTTTACCATCGAGGAGGTCGAGAAGGAAATATCCTCCATGGATTTCGCTTGTTGATCTGTTGATTGTGCCACTTGTTTTGAAGCCACTGCAGTTTCCCTTGTTAACCCCGCAAAATCTTCTATCGAAGCATTGATTTCCTGGGAACTTGCTGCCATTTGCTCTGTAATGGCTGATATTTCTTGAATCTGATCACTAACATGCTCAAAAGATTTTATGGTCTGTTTAAAAGTTTCTCTTGTATTCAGGACAAATTTTGTCCCTTCCTCTACCTCTTTAGTTCCAGTTTCCATCATTTTCACGGATTCATTTATGATGGATTTAAAATGTAGGAGGGACTCTTGTATATTGATGGCAGATTCCTTCGTACCCACTGCCAATTTCCGTACCTCGTTCGATACCACCGCAAAACCTTTACCCTGTTCACCAGCCCTGGCAGCTTCAATTGCCGCGTTTAGTGATAGCAAGTTTGTTTGCTCGGCAATTCCTGTGATTAAATGTACAATATTCACAATCTCATTTGCTTGTTCATCCAATTTCTTTATTTTTGAACTTGTTTGCAGCATCACATCTTTTACTTGCAGAATTTGACTTGAGAGTTCATTTATATCTTTATTTCCAATGGACATTCTAGTTGAAACATGATTTGTCTGTTCGCTGACTTCTGAAGAAGCTTCTGCAATTCTTTGTATTCCTATGGTCATTTCCTCGATGACCCTCGATGATTCTTCACTTCTGTGCAATTGTACTTCAGCAGCTCCTGCGACTTGCTGAATGCCATTAACAATATATTGTGTGGAAGTATCCATTTCTTTGATTTTGTGTTCGATATCACTTGATGACTCCAAAAGCTGGAAAGATGAGCTTTTCATGGAGTTGACGATCATAATTGTATTGGTAATCATTTCTTCAAAGGATTTCACTAAAACCTTGATTTCATCGTTCCCGTTTACTTTTATGTTGCTTATCAGTTTATTGGCTGTTAATAAATCTCCATTTGAGATTTCCTTTGCAGCCAAGCTGACCTTGAGAAGGGGGCTTAACTTTCTAGTCAAGAACCATATTAAGGCACCGACTACGATCGCCATTAAGATTACATTGATTATTATGGTCAGGGGAAGGATGCCACCCAGAACCTTGCTGGCCGTAGTGTCGACTTTGCTGGCATCAATATCCACCCCTAGTATTCCTATGACCTCGTCCCCTTTCTTGATGGGAACAAAAACGGATAAATAGTCACCATATTCAGGATCATGAACGATGGAAGTGGTAGAAACCTTTCCCTTCATGACGTTTTCTACATCCTGATATGAAGTTGCGGTTGTGGGTGTTGAAATGGGAGCTCCTTTTTTATCTCCCTTACCCACTCCATCTATAAGAATATGGACTTTTTCGCTACTTTCGTTAATCCCCAATGTATATACATACAATGCTCCAGTTTTTTGTCTGTAATCGTCTAACTGTTCGCGTATCTCCCAATATGTAGAGGTTTCGGATTGATTACTTAAAAAATCAGCATAAGATGTTGAATTAATTCCTTGAGAGATGTTGCTAGCTATGTCTAAGCTGCTCATAGCGATTGTTTTCTCAACCGTATCATTTGTACTTTTATACATCAATAGTAAACTTCCAATTAATGTGATGATCATGCCTGTTAAAAGAACAAAACCTATTTTCGTACTGAGTTTATTCATCTTTGTTTATTCCTTCCCCGTGTTATATATGAACCTTGTTTAATATATCGGTAATAATTAAATATATTTAATGAGACCTTTTTAAAACCATTGGGTGGAGTTTCTATACCTTTCATCTTTAACCTGTTGTATGAGAGGTTCATAATGACATGATCTCAATATTAAATATGGATTGTAATTTTTCAAAAGAAAATATAAACCTTTAAAAATGGAAAATATCTTTTGTAGGAATGGAAGGGGTAATAAACGTAATAAGAAGGAAAAAAATTAAACTCTTAAAGACTGCCTTTTCAGCAGGAAATACAATTAAAAGAGTAAGAGAACCTGGTTTTGTATGATTTTCTATCCTAGTATAGAAAAAATACATTTCATCTTTTACGTTCTGAATCTATAAATATTAATTAGTGAAATAGAGATTTGTTAAGTTGTTATAAAATTCAAAAAATGGTTTGACATTAGTAAAAATGGAAGCTTATAATCAACGTAAGATTTCAAATTCAAAAACAGAGTTTTATATTATAGAACAAATTAACCCTTCATTTTATTAAAAGTAATCGTTTAAAAGTCATGAATCCGCTTGAAAAACGTAATAAGAGGTGAAGTGTTTTCCTTACTCCGAATAAAACAAAAACGGAGTTTTATATTATAAAACAATTTAAATTTGGCTTATATAAGGGTGAGGAGAAGTAATAAGATCAGTGACAAATGATAACGCTTACAAAAAAACTTTGGGGAGGGTTTTTATTGAAAAAAAGAAAGCTTTTTGTGTTCTCCACAAGCTTAACTCTAGCCATGGCATTCCTTTTATCAGGATGTGGCGGAGGAGAGGGAGAAAAAACCAGTGGATCTGGAGTTGAAAAGAAAACGATTAAAGTGGCGCATTATTTTGCTGAAAATCATCCTCAAAACATTGCCTTGAAAGAAAAATTCAAAAAAATCGTTGAAAAGGAGAGTAATGGTGAACTGGAGGTGCGGATTTATGCGAACAGTACATTAGGTGCAGAAAAAGAATTTTACGACGGAGTCAGAAATGGGACGATCGAAATGGGTGTTCCAGGACTAATTATGCAGTCGGACATTCCTAAAATGGGTGTTCCTGAATGGCCCTTCCTATTTAGGGATTACGGTCATGTAAAGAAGGTATTGAATGGACCTATAGGAGAGGAATTGACAAAAGAGCTTGATCCAAAACATGGAGTGACACCACTTGCATGGAGTGCAAACGGATTTAGGATGTTTTCGAGTAATCGTACTATTAAGAGTATGAAAGATTTTGATGGACTTCGACTCAGAATGCCGAACATCCCGAATTACATAAAACTAGGTGAATCATTGGGGGCGAACGTTAGCCCATTACCAATTTCAGAAGTTTTTACCGCACTTGAACAAAAGGTAGTTGATGCTCAAGATAATCCCATTGCCACGCTGAGATCCTCGGGGTGGAATGAAGTTCAAAGTGATGTACTGGAATCCAAGCATATGTTCAGCCCCAATATTTACATTATCAATAGCAAATTCTATAAAGGGCTTACAAAGGAACAACAAAAAATCATTCAAAAAGCCGCAAAAGAGTCGGCAGCATATGAGTTTGAATTGATGGAAAAAAGTTATGAAGATGACAAAGCATACCTTAAGGATAATGGAATCAAATTCACTACGCCTGACGAAGACTTTTCTGAAAAAATGATAAAAGCATCTCAACCTGTTTATGATGAAGTCTTTGAGGAAAATGACTGGGCGGAGGAGCTCGTCGGAAAAATAAAAGCAGAATGAAGCAGGCGCTCCAGATAGGAAGGGGGAGATGTATAGGTGAATAAAATATCCAGAATCTTGGAAAATTCGTTAAACATTATTATGGCAGCTGCTTTAGCGATAATGGTCGTACTCGTATTTGGTAATGTAGTTCTTCGTTATTTCTTTAATTCAGGGATTACTTGGTCAGAAGAAATGTCAAGGTATCTTTTCATTTGGTTGACGTTCCTCGGCGCCATCGGTGCTTTCAAAAACAAAGAACACTTAGGTGTCGACATGGTCATTAAACGGCTCCCGAATAAGATGAAAAAAGTGGTGTTAGTTATTAGTGATTTGATGATGTTATTCGTTCTTATCTTAATCCTGGATGGCAGCTGGAAAATGACCATGATAAACATTGATAGTGCTGCACCGGCCACTGGAATGCCACTGGCATTTGTATATGGGACAGGTATTCTTGTAAGTGTTTCAATGGGCAGCATGATCATATTCAATTTGTATCGGATTTTCTTCAATAAAATTAAAGACGAAGAATTAGTGATGATAAGTGAGTCAGAAGAACTAATTTCCCTCCATGCTGATGAATTTGAATCAGATATTAGGATAATTAAGGAGGAGAAGCAGGGATGATCGGTGTATTTGTCGGATCTTTACTGGGAGCCATGGGACTTGGAATTCCTATTGCATTTGCCTTACTTGTTAGTAGCGTAGTGCTTATGTACTTTCTTGGTATTTTTGATAGTCAAATTATCGCACAAAACCTAATCAGTGGCGCGGATAACTTTCCTTTAATGGCCATACCGTTCTTTATGCTGGCAGGAGAGGCGATGAATCGGGGCGGTTTATCACGGCGTATCGTTGAGATGGCAATGAAATTGGTTGGCCATATCAAGGGAGGCCTTGGCTATGTTGCGATCATTGCGAGTGTATTGTTTGCGAGTTTATCGGGATCTGCGGTTGCCGATACGGCAGCGCTTGGGGCTATATTAATTCCAATGATGGTGAAGTCCGGTTATGATGTGAACCGATCAAGTGGGTTGATTGCATCAGGTGGCATCATTGCCCCAATCATTCCGCCAAGTATTGGTTTTATCATTTTTGGTGTCGCGAGCGGTGTGTCCATTACAAAGTTGTTCATGGCAGGAATCGTTCCAGGTATTTTACTAGCGGTTGGACTTACGGTTACCTGGGCCATTGTTGCACGAAAAGATAAAGTCGCCGTTAACCCCCGAGCTTCAGCAAAAGAAGTACTTATATCTATTCGTCAAGGCATTTGGGCTCTATTCCTGCCCGTCATAATCATTGGTGGATTGAAATTCGGTTTATTTACACCGACTGAAGCGGCAGTGGTGGCTGCAGTCTATGCCATATTTGTCGGTCTTGTAATCTATCGCGAAATGAAAGTGAAAGATTTGTATGATGTCTTTGTCCATGCAGGAAAAATGACGAGTGTTGTCATGTTTCTGGTCGCTGCTGCACTCGTGTCATCCTGGCTGATAACTGTAGCCGATTTACCTGGTCAGGTAATTGGATTGCTGGAGCCATTTATGGATCATCCATTCCTTCTATTAATCATGATAAACCTACTGGTTATCGTAGTTGGAACTGCTATGGATATGACTCCGACAATCCTGATTCTAACACCTGTCTTGATGCCATTGGTGGTCGCTGCAGGTATTGATCCAGTTTACTTTGGGGTCCTGTTTATCCTGAATAACGCCATCGGTTTACTTACGCCACCTGTCGGAACCGTTTTAAATGTCATGTGCGGCATAAGTAAGATCAGTATGGAAGATATCATGAAGGGGATTTGGCCTTTCTTGCTCGTTGAAGTGATTGTATTGATCTTGTTGATTTTGTTTCCTTCCTTAGTGCTGGTTCCTCTAGAATGGTTTACCTCCTAAAGGAATTTATCAAGTAATCGGTCTGTATGCAGATAATCAACTTATTTAATAGGAGGAAAATGAAAATGAATAATATGTTCAAACGTTTAGCGGTTGGAGTTTTACTGCCCGCAGTACTGCTATTAAGTGCTTGCGGAAGCGGACAAAATGAAAGCGCTTCAGCTGACGGTATTCAGAAAAGAACAATCAAAGCAGGGATCGGAAATAGTAAAATGCATCCACAAGGAATAGGAATGGAGAAATTTAAAGAGCTGGTTGAAGAAAAAAGCGGGGGGAAAATGAAAGTCCAAAACTTTTTTGATGCCACCCTCGGAGATGATCAGAAAATGACAGAAGCTCTTCAAGGCGGTTTACAGGAAGTTACTGTTCCTTCAACCTCACCACTTGTTGGTATGATTAAGGAATTTGGAATTTATGACTTCCCATTTGTCTTTAATACTGAAGAAGAAGCTTATAAGGTACTTGATGGTGCAGTTGGCAAAAAACTTTTGGATAAATTACCGGAACATAATTTAGTTGGTTTGGGATACTGGGAAAATGGTTTCCGAAACTTAACCAACAGCAAGCACCCAGTTAAAACGGCTGCCGATTTCAAAGGGCTTAAACTTCGTACCATGCAAAATGAAGTGCATTTAGATGCATTTTCAAAGTTAGGGGCGAATCCATCGCCGATGGCTTTCTCAGAAGTATTTACTGCACTGGAAACAGGCACTGTTGATGGTCAGGAGAATCCACTCGCAACAATTCAAACGCAAAAATATAATGAAGTGCAAGAATACTTAAGTCTTACAAAACATGTTTATACACCATTTGTATTCCTTGTAAGTAAAAAGTTCTGGGATGACCTATCAGAACAAGAGCAAGAAATCATGAGTGAGGCCGCACAGGAGGCTGGAAAGTATCAACGGGAAGTTAACCAAAAGGAAAATGAAAAAGCACTTAAGTTTCTAAAAGAAGAAGGAATGAAAATCAATGAAGTAGAGCCGGAAGAAATGGAAAAAATGAAGAAAGTCATCCAACCAGTGACGGACGAATATGCTCAAAAATTCGGGCCGGATCTTGTAGAGGAAATGATGAGCGAAGTTGAAAATGTACGTGGTAAATAATCCAGTCTGTTTGGAGGATTGAAATGGATATTATCTCTGAACTTTTACGTGAAATCCAATTACCGAAAATGGTCAAAGTGAGGCAGAAATTTCGTACACCTCAAATAGCTGATGTAGCTGGTGAGGTGAAGAAGGCGATAAAAGGAGCAGGTCTCTTATCAAGAATAAATGAAGATGACAGGGTGGCAATTGCAGTAGGAAGCAGAGGGGTAGCGGAGCTTCCTACTCTAGTAAGGGAAACTGTGGCTGCCGTCAAAGAGGCTGGCGGCAATCCTTTTATCGTCCCTGCAATGGGAAGCCATGGGGGTGCTACAGCTGAAGGACAAATCGATGTGTTGCTTCAGCTGGGTATCTCAGAAGAATCGGTTGGAGCGCCAATATTGTCATCGATGGAAGTTATTAAACTGGATGAATTGCCAAACGGGCTCCCTGTCTATATTGATAAGCTTGCATATGAATCGGATAAAATCATAGTCATTAATCGGATAAAACCACATACAGCATTTCGCGGACCGGTTGAAAGCGGACTAATGAAAATGATAACAATCGGTTTAGGCAAGCAAAAGGGAGCCGAAGCTGCACATGCATACAGCTTTAAGTATATGGCGGAACATGTCACTGAAATGGCGAAGATTTCCTTAACAAAAGCTCCTATCATATTTGGTCTTGCGACAATTGAAAATGCCTATGATAAACCAGCGAAAATCGTCGCAGTCCCAGCAGAGGAACTGGAGGAAGTGGAACCCGGACTATTGCTTGAAGCAAAATCATTGATGCCAAAATTACATTTCGATTCGATCGACGTACTTATTGTAAATGAACTCGGAAAGGATATTTCAGGGGATGGAATGGATCCGAATATTACGGGTAACTTCGCCACTCCATATGCTACCGGGGGGCCAGAGGTCAAACGGACCGTTGTACTTGGACTTACTGAAAAAACTCACGGTAATGCAAACGGCATTGGCATGGCTGATATGACGACGAAGGCCGTCATGAATGAAATTGAATGGGAAAAAGGCTATGCCAATGCACTCACTAGCACAGTTACAGATGTAGTAAAGCTCCCGATGTTTTTAGATACGCAGGAATTAGCTGTTAAAGCTGCTATCAAAACGTGCAATGCCTTCAATTTGAATAAAGTCAGAGTGGTAAGAATAAAAAACACGCTTGAAATCGGTGAAATTTGGATTTCTGAAAGCATGATGGAGGAAGCTTTAAAAAACAAAAATATAGAGCTCCTTTCAGAACCAGAGGAATTGGCACTAGACTAAAAACCTTCGTTAATATTTTTAGAGAATGGAAGAATCCATTTGAAATCAGAAAAGGAGTGCTGAAATGACACACCTATATCCACTAATTGATAACGAAATAAACCCTTACCGCGATAATGTGCAGGGAAAAGCAAATGAACCCATTACGGTTGCGGGTCTGTTGGACCGTTCGAAGCTGACGCTTGGCTCCACATATGAAGGGGGGAAGCCTGATTGGACGCTTGAAGAAATTTATATGCGGCTCGAGAGGAATGCCCCGCGTATCGCAATTATCGGTGGTTCGTCCGATCATCCGGCCCACATAATGGATTACCAAACGTCGGCACGGGCAGCAATCCGCATCTGGCAAAACGGCGGCGTGCCGTTTCATTTCTCGACACCGGTAATGTGTGATGGAACTGCGCAAAACAATCAAGGAATGAGTTACTCTCTCCAGAGCCGAAACGCGGTTGCACAAATGGTTGTAAACCAGCTAGAAGCTCACAGTTATCATGGTGCATTCGTCATTCAAGGGTGTGATAAGCAGCCTCTTGGTGTTGTAAGCGCACTCGCACATGTTGATCGTGTTCGCCGAAACCGTGGTGAAGCCCCCTTTTTCGCAACATTCGCACCTGCTCACGTATTAGAAGGCGGTTCGATTCCAGCTGACGTGATTGAGGAATTGGAAACTCTTGCGAAAAAAGCGGAAAGTAAAGGAGCTACTGATGTAGCGGTTGATTTACGAGATACGATGGCATATATATTGCAATGTTCATCGAATACTGCATTCCAGGGTGTGTTTGAACGGGCGTATGAACGAGGAATATTGACGAGGGAACAGCATAAATATTTTGAAATGAGACTTGCTGTCGCAACATGTGACGGGCAGGGAGGTGTATGTGCTTTCAATGGAACGGGGAATAGTTCACGTCATTTAGTTGCAGGCATGGGTCTTGTTCATCCAGCCGTGGAGCTGTTAACCGATCCACCAACACAACGCCAGATTAACTCGGTGCTTGATAGTTTTGCAGGCATGATAAACGAAGAGCGTTACGGCGTGGCCAACATTGTCGCTGCGAACATAAAAAATGCAATCCGTATTCACAGCGCTTCGGGTGGTTCTACTAACTTAATGATGCATATTGTCGCCGGCATGCTTTATGCAGGATTCAAATTCAGCTTATGGGACCTTGACCGCATTCATCATTCCCATCCAATTCCTGACTTATTTGATTACAGTTTGACAGAGGGAAGGGACATTTATTCACTTGCGATGCAATGTTGCAGTGGGACAAGCAGGGGAATGGAAACACTTTTTTATGAACTTATCGAGAATGGTGTACCAATGGATCAGGATGCGCCGACTGTCGCAGCAAAAACCTGGAAAGAACGTCTTGCGATTACAAGTAGCCTAAAAGCGGTTAATGTAAAGAAAAATCAGGTCATTTTATCCAATCCACGCCGTGGATTCAGCGGTGTTGATGTATTAAAAGGAAACTTCTTTGAAAGCGCGGTTGTAAAAATCAGCGGAATGCCGACACCACAGCTTGACCAATTCGATGATAAGCTGGCATTTGTCCTTTATTACGAAAATGAGGATGATGCAAATAAAAGCCTGCTCGATTCAAATCTGCTTTCAAAAATAAAAGAGCAAAAGCTTTTCGGACATAATTTATTGCTCGAGTCTCTTAAATACAACAATGAGCCGGAATGGTCTCTTCTAAAAAATGCTTCCTATGGGGAGTTATTTGACAGGATGGTTGAAGAAGGCACATTGAAAATTGCGGTCATTATCTCAGGGCAGGGGCCAGTAGCATTCGGAATGCCGGAAATGTTTACACCAATGCAACACATCAATGCAAATCGCGTTATGAAAAAAATCGCTACAATCATTAGCGACGGCCGCTATTCAGGAGTCACATATGGTGCTGCTATAGGACATATGACACCGGAATCATATGAAGGCGGCGGCATTGGTTTACTAAAATCAGGGGATGTAATTCACCTTCAGCTTCGTGATCGACGGATTGATTTTGTGGATGCTACTCAACTTCATTCAGGAAAGGTTGTTCATGATTTTGCGGATCATTTTATAGAAGAAAGACAATCATTGGCAACTGAACGCAAGCAGCGGATGAAAGTTAGACAAAAAATGGTTGCGGCCAGCAACAGGATGTTTGGACATACAGATGCTGCAAATGGTGTTGTTCCAATCGCTGTCATTGAGGATGCGGTCCTTGATTATGAACAGGATGTCTTACTCCAAGGAAAAAAAGTTGAAATAAAGTGAGGAATGCTCGTCATAAATCCGATAAGATAAAGGTAGACAGATTATAAAAGGAGTGAGGAACGATGCCTATCATCCAATCGGTGGAGCGTGCCTTGAAAATATTGGATTTATTTGATGAGCGTGAGCGCGAACTAACTATCACAGAGATAAGCAAGCGAATGAATTTACATAAAAGTACGGTTCATTCACTATTAAAAACCTTACAGGAGCATCACTATATTTCACAAGGCGAAGAAAATGGAAAATACTCGTTAGGATTAAAGCTATTGGAGAGGGGAAGCGTTGTTGTGACCCATCTCGATTTGCGCAACGTAGCAAGAAAACATCTTGAATGGCTTTCAGCAACAACGAATTTAACTCTGCACCTTGTCATATTAGACGGGCAGGAAGGTGTTTATGTCGATAAAGTGGAGGGCACTGGGGTAACGGTCCTCTATTCCCGTATTGGCCGACGTGTTCCGATTCATACGAGTGCAGTTGGCAAATCCCTTGTTGCGACGAAAACGAATAGTGAACTGGATTTGCTCTTGGATGGCTATGATTATACGGGACCGACCGAAAGATCGATTAGATCCAAGGAGCAGTTTTTAGCGGAAATCGAAAAAGCACGCATTAATGGCTATTCAATGGATAATGAAGAAAACGAACCGGGCATTTACTGTCTTGCCGTCCCGATAAAAGATTATTCAGGAAAGGTAATCGCTGCAATGAGTGTATCGATGCCTGCTTCGAAAGTAAATGAAGAAACACATGAGTATTATGTACGTCTCTTAAAGGAATGCAGCAATAAAATTTCGCAGGAGCTCGGTTATGAATATCAAAAAATATAAATGAGGCCTGCCATTTAGGAGGAACTAGAAAATGAGAATTATTCGCTATGTAAAAGACAATAAAAAACAACTTGCTGCCGTGACAAACGAAAACAATGTGGTGGACCTTCCATTTACGGATTTTATGTCGTTGATTACAGCGGCTCGTCATGATAACAGAACGCCGTTTGATATTGTAAAACAAATTATCGCCAAAGGGGAAAAGCGGCCATTGGAAGGTCTTGAATTAACCACGCCAATCGATGCGCCGGAAGTATGGGCATCTGGCGTTACATATAAGAAAAGCAAAGAAGCACGTAACTACGAAGCGACACAAGGAAAGCTGGACCGCCAAACTTTCTATGACAAAGTTTATGATGCAGTGCGTCCTGAGATTTTCTTTAAATCGACTGCAGCAAGAACCGTGGGCCCGAATGATCCGGTATACTTGCGTTCTGATTCAAAATGGCAAATTCCGGAGCCGGAGCTTGGTCTTGTCATCGATAAAGAGGGAACGGTACTTGGATATATCGCAGGTAATGACATGAGCTGCCGTGATATTGAAGGTGAAAATCCGCTTTATCTTCCACAGGCAAAAGTATGGAAAAACTCTTGCTCCATTGGACCGGCCATCTTGTTAAAAGAGGCTGTTCCGGATCCATATGAGCTTAAAATCATGTGCCGTATTTATCGAAATGAAGAAAAAGTATTTGAAGGTGAAGCGAAAGTAAACCAACTGAAACGAAAATTGGAAGAGCTTGTCGACTATTTAGTCTTGGATAACACTGTTTTTGACGGATCAGTGTTACTTACAGGTACATGCGTGGTTCCGCCAAATGAATTTACATTGAAAGGCGATGACCGAATCGAAATCGAAATACCTGGGATTGGAGTATTAAACAACCCGGTTATCCAAAGTAAAGCAGTTCAAACAATTTAAGGGGTGACAAAATGGGCGAGTATAAAACACTTTACTTGAGTACGAAAGATAGTGTAGCTGTCGCTTTATCCGAAATCCCTGCAAACACATCAGTGATTGTGAAGGCAGACCTTGAAGAACTTGTCGTACCCATTCTTGAACCGATTCGTTTTGGACATAAGTTCGCAGTCAAAGCCATCGAACAAGGAGCAGACATAATTAAATATGGGGAAGTCATAGGGGCAGCCTCAGCTTTTATTCCAGCTGGTGCACATGTTCATGTACACAATTTAGAAGGTAAAAGAGGAAGGGGTGACAAAATTGCTGAATGAAAAAATGCAGTTTTGGGGCTATCGCCGTCCGGATGGCCGCGTCGGAGTCCGGAATCATGTACTGATTTTGCCAACGATAACATGCGCAACCCAAACTGCACAGCGCGTCACAGAATTGGTGAGCGGAACCGTCACATTCATTCATCAGCATGGCTGTGCGCAAGTGGGCTCTGATTTTGATCAAACGGCCAGAACCTATGCGGGAATGGGGATGAATCCAAATGTATATGGTGTCATAGTACTCGGCCTTGGCTGTGAAACACATCAGGCGCACCGTATTGGAGATGAAATTGCTAAATGCGGTAAACCAGTGGAAACTGTATCGATTCAGGAACATGGAGGCACTCTTCAAACCATTGCCGAAGTAGCTAAAATTGCGGTTAAAATGGTCCAGGATGCCTCGATGGTGCAACGGGAATTATGTGATTTCAGCGAGCTGATTGTCGGCACGGAATGCGGTGGGTCTGATGCATGCTCCGGTTTATCGGCTAATCCGGCAGTCGGACGTACAAGCGATTTGGTTGTTCAGCAGGGGGGAACCGCAATATTAGCGGAAACGACTGAACTCATCGGTGCAGAGCATTTGATTGCTAACCGGGCGGCAAACGACCAGGTAGCCAAAAAAGCTTATGCGGTTATTAAAATGATGGAAGACCGCTCGATGCAAATGGGCGTAGATATCCGCACCGGAAATCCAAGTCCGGGAAACATTGAGGGAGGTCTCAGCTCACTCGAAGAAAAATCACTGGGGGCAGCGACAAAATCTGGCACAACCAGGCTGGAAGAAGTCATTGATTATGCCCAGGTGCCCACAAAAAAAGGGCTCGTCTGGATGGATACGCCTGGCCACGACATTGAGCAATTGACGGGAATGGTCGCAGGCGGTGCCCAAATCGTTCTCTTTACAAGTGGAAGAGGCACGCCAACGGGTTCTCCTATTTCACCCGTCATAAAAATCTCAACTAATACACCAATGTTTGACAGGATGAATGAAAATATGGATTTAAATGCAGGTACGATCGTTGATGGTTTAGAAACCGTCGATGAAGTGGGAAGGCGCATCATGGAAGAAATTCAACATGTTTCAAACGGAAAATTAACAAAAGCGGAGATCTTAAAGCAGCATGACTTTGGCATTTGGAGAATTGGACCGACATTTTAAAACGAAAAAGGAGCTGAAGATTATGTTATCAACTACATTTGCAACGAAAACATATAAGAATTTCATTAATAATGAGTGGGTGAATGCATCTTCTGGAAATACAATCGAAAGCATTAATCCCGCAGACAAAGAACCGGTTGGCTACGTACAAAGCTCAACAGAAGATGACTTGAACGAAGCGGTGACTTCTGCACATAAGGCAAAGGGGGATTGGCGCAGGCTCGGTCAGTCTGCACGTGGACAAATCCTTTTCAAAACGGCCAATATATTGGAAGAAAATCTAGATGAAATTGCCGAAACCATGACTCGCGAAATGGGTAAAACGTTACCTGAAGCAAAAGGCGAAACTGCACGAGGCGTTGCAATCCTGCGTTACTATGCTGGGGAAGGGATGCGGAAAGACGGCGATGTTATTCCGTCATCCGATAAAGATGCCCTAATGTTTACAAAACGCTCCCCTCTTGGTGTTGTGGGGATAATCACGCCATGGAACTTCCCGGTTGCCATTCCCATCTGGAAAATGGCTCCAGCACTTGTATATGGCAATACAATCGTATGGAAACCCGCTACGGAAGGAGCCGTTACAGCAGCGAAAGTCATGGAATGCTTCACCAAAGCAGGCTTCCCTGAGGGTGTTTTGAATTTTATTACCGGTAAAGGATCGATCATAGGCCAAGGGCTCATCGATCATCCGCTTTTAAATGCAATCACATTCACCGGTTCTGAAAGTGTCGGACAGAGCGTCGCGAAATCAGCTTCCGCCCGCGGGATAAAATATCAACTTGAAATGGGAGGCAAAAATCCAGTCATCGTGACGAAAGATGCAAACATCGACCAAGCAGTCGAGGCGGTCATCAACGGTGGTTTTCGTTCCTCCGGCCAAAAATGCACAGCTTCAAGCCGTGTTGTAGTTGAATCCTCGGTCTATGATGTATTTAAACAAAAACTGGTAGAAGCAGCTGCGAAAATAACGGTTGGCAACGGCCTTCAAGAGGGAATTTGGATGGGCCCATGTGCAAGCGAAAGCCAGTTCAATACGGTGAAAGAGTACATTGAAAAAGGGAAGCAGGAGGGAGCAAAACTCATTCATGGCGGGGAGATATTAACTGGCGGAGACTATGATGGGGGCTTTTTCATTACACCTGCGATTTTTGAAGGCGTGACGACGGATATGGTGATAGCACAGGCAGAGATTTTTGGACCGGTTATCGCGCTTATGAAAGCAACCGATCTTGCCGAGGCGATTGACATGGCAAATAATACGAAATACGGATTGAGTGCATCAATCTTCACATCAAATATTAGCTCGATTCTGGATTTCATCGATGAAATTGAGGCAGGGCTTGTCCGTATTAACGCAGAAAGCGCGGGCGTTGAGTTGCAAGCCCCATTCGGAGGCATGAAAGCATCGAGTACGGGTTCGCGAGAGCAAGGTGAGGCGGCGAAAGAATTTTATACAGCCATAAAAACGGTTTTCATTAAAGGTTCTTAATAAGAGAAAGAGAGGTTCCATGTTTGAAAACCTCTCTTCCTTCCAAAAAAACAATGCGAGGTGCTTGATGAAAATCAGTAAAATTTCTTTATACAAAGTTCCACCCCGCTGGCTGTTTTTAAAAATTGATACAGATGAAGGCATTTCCGGCTGGGGAGAGCCTGTCGTGGAAGGGCGTGCGGAAACCGTTAAAGCAGCAGTTAACGAATTGACCGATTATTTGATCGGGAGAAATCCGAACGACATTGAAGACATCTGGCAAACACTTTATCGAGGTGGATTTTACCGTGGAGGGCCAATTTTAATGAGTGCCATTTCTGGGATTGAGCAGGCACTATGGGATATAAAAGGAAAATACTTCAATATTCCTGTATACCAAATGCTCGGCGGCAAAGCACGTGAAAAAATTAAAGTGTACTCGTGGGTCGGGGGAGATCGGCCAGTGGATGTCGTTGCAGCTGCCATCGAAAAACAGAAAGAGGGCTTCCTTGCTGTCAAAATGAACGCATCAGAAGAAATGAATTACATTGATAGTTTTTCGAAAGTAGAGGCTGTCATCGAACGCGTTGCTTCAATTAGGGAAGCTGTTGGCAAAGACTTTGGCATTGGAGTGGATTTTCATGGAAGGATTCATAAAACGATGGCAAAGGCGATTGTGAAAGAACTTGAACCATACCATCCAATGTTCATTGAAGAGCCGGTGCTGCCGGAAAATAATGAAGCACTTCGCGAGATTGCCTGGCATACTACGTGTCCGATTGCGACGGGTGAAAGGATGTATACACGCTGGGGCTTTAAGCAGCTTCTTCAAGATGGCTATGTCGATATTATTCAGCCGGATCTATCCCACACAGGTGGTATTTTAGAAGGGAAAAAAATTGCCGCGATGGCAGAATCGTATGATGTAGCGATCGCACCGCACTGCCCGCTCGGTCCGATGACCCTCGCTTCATCAATTCATTTGGACGCAACGACACCGAATTTCATAATTCAAGAACAAAGCCTTGGTATTCATTACAACGAAGGCATGGACATTCTCGATTATATGAAAAATCCAGAATTATTCGACTATGAAAATGGTTATGTGAACATTCCGGATAAACCGGGTCTTGGGGTGGAAATTGATGAAGAAAAAGTGAAGCAGGCAGCAGAAACCGGACATGATTGGAAAAACCCAATTTGGCGTAATGAAGACGGGAGCATCGCTGAATGGTAATAAAAGGAGGAAAAACAATGGACTTTCATGGCATCATTCCACCGGTAGTCACCTTATTTGATGAATCGGGGAACTTAGATATGGCGCTGAACAGAAGTTATATCGACCTATTAATCTCACGGAATATAGACGGTATTTTATTGATGGGAAGTTCAGGTGAGTTCTCATCGCTTACAACGGAAGAAAGAAAACTATATGTACGCGAAATGATCAAGCATATTAACGGACGAGTGCCTGTCATGGTCGGGGTAGGGCATACCGCATTAAAAGAGGTGCAAGAACTGACTTCTTATGCAGAAGAGCATGGAGCGAACGGCGTTCTCGTAGTCAACCCGTATTACTGGAAGCTGTCTGACGACCAATTATACCGTCATTTTTCCAGTGTAGCGAATCATACTGATCTGCAAGTTTTCATTTATAATATCCCGCTTCTGACAGGTCAAAATTTATCAATCGAATTGATTAAAAAATTAGCTGAAGATCATTCAAACATAGCTGGTATTAAAGAGACTGTCAGTGATTTCGGGCACCTTCGTCAAGTGCTGGCGGAAGTGAAGAAAGTTCGCAGTGATTTCCGAGTCTTCTCGGCTTTTGACGAGCACTTGCTTCCGGCCCAAATGATTGGTGCAGCGGGAAGCATTAATGGAAGCGCTGTCTTTGCACCGGAAATTTCCGTTGATTTATATCAATTGTATCATAAAGGTGACCTTGCTGAAGCACAGAAAAAACATCAAGTGATTTCAAAACTGATGGATGTGTACAATTACGGTCCGACATTTTTTACTGCCATGAAAGAAGCGGTTCATCAGCGCTGGTTTGACGTTGCTGCTGGACACCGTGCACCCTGCGATGTATACCCTGCTGATTTGAGTGACAAAGTAGCTGTTCTTTTAAAAAATATAAATATGAAAGAAGGCGTCCAAAAATGAAAGAATCACGAGACTTGCTCGAACAATTAGGATACCCATCAACTGATTTAAAAGAACTTCCTACATCAACGAAAACATTTCCAGACGGTGCTCAATACCGTATTGAACTCCCAAGCGTAGAAGGCCCGATAGCACTGAAAGAAACATTGAAAGAAATTGACCGACTCGGTTTGACCATTCACCGAATATCTCAGGGCAGCGGCATCATGCTTCAAACCGATGAAGAAATTATAGAAATGTGTAAAATGACAGCAGAGCGTGGCATGGAGCTGAGTTTGTTTGTCGGTCCCAGGGGTTCATGGGATGTCAGTGCGGGACCGCTTACGACAGGAGGCAAATCTCAGGGAATTCGCCATGAGGGCTCCGATCAGCTTGTTTATGCCATGGAAGACCTGAAAAGAGGGGCTGCACTAGGTCTTCGCGGTGCGTTAGTCGCGGATGAAGGACTCCTTCTTTTAACGAAAGAAATGAAAAAATACGGACAGCTTCCGGAAGACTTTGTTGTTAAAGTATCGGTTCAAATGGGTTCTGCCAATCCAGTATCCGTCAAATTAATGGAAGACATCGGTGCGGATACCTACAACGTGCCACCTGCATTAACACTGTCTAAACTTGCAGCGATCCGACAATCGATAGACATTCCAATTGATTTATACGTTGAAGTTCCGGATACTTTCGGCGGCTTTCTTCGCTATTATGAAATACCGGAAATAATTCGTGTATTGGCGCCTGTCTACATCAAATTCGGTCTTCGTAATCACCCAGATGTATATCCATCAGGGAAACAATGGGAAAGTACGAATATCTCACTCACAAAGGAACGTGTACGCCGTGCCGCAATTGGTATTCAAATGATCGAACGATACTATCCAGAAGCAAAAACATCAAAACTCGGTGCAAAAGGACTCGGAATTGCGAAAATTGAAAAGGCAGCAGTTAAATAATGATATTAACGTGAGGGGATCCCCTCTAATATTCACGTATTTATTACTAAAAGGGAGTTGAGCCCAAATGTCGTTTAAAATATTAATAACGGATTACGAATTTGAACATTTGAAATATGAAGAAGAGATTTTTCAAGAAAGCGGTCTGGAAATCGAATTCATCAAAGCGCAATGCAAAACTGAAGAAGAAGTAATGGGGCAGGCAAAAGAAGTGGATGCAATTTTGAATCAATATGCTCCTATCTCACGCCGAGTTATTGATTCGCTTGAAAACACCAAAATCATTTCCCGCTACGGTGTTGGCGTCAATACAATTGATCTCAATGCGGCTAAGGAAAAGGGGATTACTGTCGCCAATGTACCGGATTATGGCATGGAAGAAGTATCGAATCATGCATTGGCACTTTTACTTACTTCGGCGCGGAAAGTGACACTGTTAAACAATGAAGTGAAAAAAGGTAACTGGGATTTTAAGGTGTGTGTCCCGATTCATCGATTTAACGAGCAAACTGTTGGGGTTCTAGGCTTTGGTCGGATTCCGCGCCGTTTCATTGAAAAGGTGAAACCGCTCGGCTTTAAAACTGCTGCATACGATCCTTTCGTATCAGCGGCAGACATGGCTGCGGTTGGGGTTCAAAAAATGGAGCTCGACGAAATTATAGCAGAAGCTGATTATTTGTCGATCCATGTGCCCTTAATTGATGATACATACCATCTGATCAATGAGGAGCGCCTTAAACAAATGAAGAGAAATGCGGTTATCATTAACACGGCACGCGGACCGATAATCGATGAAAAAGCACTTTCTGATGCACTTGAAAAAGGGGTAATTGCAGGTGCAGCACTTGATGTGACAGAGAAAGAGCCGGTCAGCGCCGATAGCCCGCTACTCACAATGGACAATGTCATCATTACGCCGCACAGTGCCTGGTATTCAGAGGAAGCAATGGTTGAACTTCGTCAAAAGGCAGCGAGAAATATCGTTCAGGTCTTAAACGGGGAAATAACACCATACGCTCTGACTTAAGAAAGGGGAAAAAATATGAAATTAGCGACTTTTTCCGTACAAACCGAACAACACATCGGTCTTGTTAAAAATGATCAAATCATTAGTTTAACGGCTCTTAGTCCAGAAGAATTTCCAACTTGCATGAAAAAATTCATAGAACGCAGCAGCGAATTGAGAACACGTGCAGAACAGTTAATTGAACAACGAGTTAATGACGATGCAATATTCAAGCTGTCAGAAGTAAAAATCCTGCCGCCAATCGCAAAGCCGGATAAAATCATTTGCGTAGGACTTAACTATTTTGATCATTGCAAGGAAACGGGGATGGAACCTCCTGAATCACCGGTCATTTTTACCAAATATGCAAATGCCATTGCCGGCCATAATGATGCGATTGAAATTCCAATTAATTCAACCGCGGTCGACTTTGAAGCAGAGCTTGCGTTTGTCATTGGGAGGGAAGCGAAACATGTATCAGAAGAAGAGGCGAATGATTACATCTTTGGCTATACAATTATGAATGATATTAGCGCCCGAGACTTGCAATTTCAGGATGGCCAGTGGTCGAGAGGCAAAACGGCTGACACATTTGCGCCATTTGGTCCTTTTATCGTGACGCAAGATGAAGTGGGTGACCCCCACAATCTAGCGATTTCGCTTGAATTAAACGGTGAAATTATGCAGGATTCAAATACAAGCAACCTAATTTTTACGGTTCCGAAAATCATATCATTTTTATCACAGTCCATGACACTGATGCCGGGTGATTTGATTGCAACTGGTACGCCACCTGGCGTTGGAATGGGGCGGAATCCGAAAATCTGGTTGAAAAACGGTGACCGGATGAACGTCAGCATTGAGAAGATCGGCACGCTTTCTAATCACGTAATAGCATGACAAGAGAAAGAAGGTGATGACATGGATGTTGTAACCATCGGAGAAACAATGACAGTGTTTACCCCGAATGAAGAAGGTCCACTTCGCCACGCCCGATCTTTTTCAATGAAGTTCGGCGGTGCGGAATCCAATGTCGCGATCGGGCTAAGCCGACTCGGTCATAGGACACGCTGGATAAGCCGTCTCGGCGAGGATGAATTTGGCGATGCCATGCAATCGTTCATTCGCGGAGAAGGTGTTGATGTCTCTTATGTAACAAGAGATCCTGATGCGCCTACCGGAGTATTTTTTAAAGAATACAGACGGCTGAATGATACTAGAGTTTACTATTACAGGAAAGATTCGGCAGCTAGTAAAATGACGGCGGAATTACTAACCGATCTCGCCATCCAAGAAGCAGCTTATCTCCATATTACCGGAATTACCCCTGCACTAGGGAATTCGTGTCGTTCGCTCTTGGATAAAGCGATCCGCATTGCTAAAGAAAACGGAACAAAAATCGTCTTCGATCCGAATATTCGCTTGAAAATATGGTCGGATGAAAATGAAGCGCGTCACATCATAACAAAGTACGCCTCGAAAAGTGATATCGTCATGCCTGGGGTGGCCGAAGCCGAATTTTTATTCGGTTCCCATGCTCCGGAGATGTTAGCCGATCATTTTCATGAACTCGGTGTTGAAACAGTTTTACTTAAATTGGGCAAAGAGGGTTCTTTAATTTCAGCCCCGTCTGTACCGAAAACATACGTTCCTGGATTCCATGTGGAACGGGTCGTGGATCCCATAGGTGCTGGTGATGCTTTTACATCCGGTGTACTTTCCGGCCTGCTCGATGGACTGCCTCTATATGAAGCTGCAAGGCGCGGAAATGCCATGGGAGCAATGGCAACGATGGTAAATGGCGATGTTGAGGGGCTACCGGTCCGTGCCGACCTCGCTTTGTTCATGAGTGGCGGCACTGAGGATGTGACGAGGTAGAAAGGTGGAAAAAATGACTAAACTTGAAGAGCTTAAACATGGGAAGCTAGTTGCCGTCATTCGCGGTGCACGCCCAGACCAAATTATACCAATCGCCCGGGCCCTGAAAGAGGGAGGCATCAGAACACTTGAAATAACGGTGGAAACTCCCAAAGTGTGCCATTTAATTGAAAGAGTGAAAGAGGAGTTCGGTGATGATATCATAGCGGGTGCCGGCACGGTATTGGATCCTGAAACGGCCCGTGCGGTCATCATGGCAGGGGCGGAATTTATCTTTTCTCCAACCGTCAATGTCAAAACGATTAAAATGGCTAAGCGCTATGGCGTTATTAGTATCCCCGGTGCGCTCACACCAACCGAAATATTGACTGCTTATGAGCATGGAGCCGACATTGTCAAAGTTTTCCCGGCAGATACACTGGGTGTTAGCTACTTTAAAAATCTTAAAGGACCGCTTCCTCACATTCCCCTTATGCCAACTGGCGGTGTCAACCTTGACAACCTTGCATCTTTTTTTAAGGCAGGTGCCATCGCGGCAGGACTTGGTGGTTCATTGATCAATCCTGCGAAATTGACTACGGGTGAAGATTACACCAGGCTGACAGAAATGGCAAAAAAATTTTCAGCAATCGTACAAAAAAGCTAAAGCAATCCGTAGCTTATTTGAATTTCGGTCCAATGGGAACTGGGAATGAAAGTATGACTGTGTTCATTTCCTCCTTTCTTACCAATTTGATGTATCTCGTTCAATCTTATAGTAGTCCATCAAGGGTATTATTGCTGGCGGAGAGTGGATAAATTCAGGCAAACCAGAAAGGGGAAAAGTGCTATGTTACTAGAAAAGTATAGAAATCTGCAGGAAATTCTTCAAAAAATGGAGTCGGTAGTGGTCGCTTTTTCAGGAGGGGTGGACAGCACTTTTTTGCTAAATGTTGCTATTGATACTTTGGGTTATGATAATGTGTTAGCCATTACAGCAGATTCGGAAACCTATCCGTCGAGTGAGTTGAAAGAAGCCATTATGCTATCAAAATGGATAGGTGCCAACCATCGAGTCATTCAAACTTCGGAGTTGGCCATTCCTGGATATTCAGAAAATAATCAGAATCGCTGTTACTTTTGTAAAAGTAGTTTATTTGACCACCTGCTTCCTATTCTTGAAGAATATGAATTTAAAAATATAATTTATGGAGTCATCGCTGATGATGCTAACGAATTTCGTCCAGGCATGAAAGCAGCTAAAGAAAAAGGAATCAGGGGACCTCTTCTGGAAGCCGGTTTATTCAAAGGAGAAATAAGAGTATTGTCCAAGCAAGCCGGTTTGCCAACCTGGGATAAACCATCATTCGCATGCCTATCTTCACGCATTGCATATGGCGATATCATTACGAAGGAAAAGTTGACGAAAGTGGATAAATCAGAAGCTTACTTAAAATCATTGGATATTCATCAGGTAAGAGTCAGGACGCATGGGGATACTGCCCGAATTGAAGTTGAACCCGTTGATATGCCGCGAGTGCTCCAATACCATGCGGCAATCACGAAACGGCTGAAGCAATTTGGTTATAAGTATGTATCAATGGATCTCACGGGCTATACAAGCGGAAGTATGAATATAGCGCTAAAAAAGGAAGAAATGTTATGATCGACAATATTTTAGAGCAGGTTCAAAATGGTTCATTGACAGCAGCGGAAGCAAAGGAAAAACTTGCATCATATGAGAATTTGGGGTTTGTAAAAATTGATCATCATCGAAAAAGGAGACAAGGCTTTCCCGAAATTGTATTTGGAGAAGGGAAAACGGCTGAGCAAATTTTAACGATTGTACAATCACTGCGGACAAGGAATGATTCTGTGCTTGTGACTCGAATTTCTCGGGAAAAAGCAGTTTTTGTACAAAAAGAATGTAGTGAATTTGAGTATAACGATATGGCCCGGACACTTGCCTGGGTTAAAGAAAAACCAAAATCCGTTGGTTCATATGTTGCAATTGTGTGCGCCGGGACATCAGATTTATCCGTTGCTGAAGAAGCTGCCGTGACGGCCGAAACACTAGGTATTCCAGTCAGGCGTATATACGATGTTGGTGTTGCTGGGCTGCACCGCCTCCTTGATAATATAGACGAGATACGAGGAGCCACCGTATCAGTTTGTGTAGCGGGGATGGAAGGGGCACTCCCAAGTGTGTTAGGAGGCCTTGTCACAAATCCAATTATTGCTGTACCGACAAGTATCGGTTACGGTGCCAATTTTAACGGTTTATCGGCCCTTTTATCCATGCTTAATTCATGCGCATCGGGTGTAAGTGTGGTGAACATCGATAATGGATTTGGTGCAGCCTATAATGCAGCGATTATATACAAACTTGTACATAAAAAGGAGATCAATGATGATGAGGACATTATATTTTGACTGCTTTTCCGGCATAAGCGGAGATATGGTTATTGGTGCGTTGATCGATGCAGGTGCAGACCCTTTTCAAATGGAAGAAGAGTTAAAAAAGCTGAATATAGATGAAGAATATAATCTGTCATGGGGGAAAGTCGTCAAAAATGGCATTACGAGTACTAAATTTGATGTCATTCTTACCAGTAAATCAGAGCAACCACATGAACACAGCCACAGTCATGGACATAAGCACAGCTATAACGATGAACACAACCATAACGATGAACACAACCATAGCCATGCACTTCACAATCATCATGGTAGCCGCACCTACAAACAAATTGTAGAAGCTATCAATGAGGCGAACCTTAATGAAGCGGTAACAAACATGTCACTCGCCATATTTAAGAAGATTGGTGAAGCGGAAGGGCACATACACGGGCTACCGCTTGATAAAGTTCACTTTCATGAGGTAGGGGCTGTAGATTCGATAATAGATATAATCGGGGCTGCAATTTTAATCGAACAGCTAGGTATTGAATCAGTTCAGGCATCAGCCATTCCTACGGGATCTGGACATATACATATTGATCACGGAACATACCCGGTTCCTGCACCTGCCACACTTGAAATATTAAAGGGGGTACCGATTGCCTCAAACGCTATTCGTTCTGAATTAGCAACGCCGACCGGTGCTGCCATCGCTGCGGTTTTAGCTGAAAAATTTGGTTCGCTTCCAGCCATGACTGTCGAATCGATTGGCTATGGTGCGGGGACAAAAACATTTGAAAATCATCCGAACGTCCTTCGCATTATTATAGGGGAGATCCAATGAAGCACCCACCTGATCATGAGCATCTTGATGGACAAATGGTAAAAATGGAAGTGAATCTAGATGATATTTCCGGTGAATGGCTTGGTCATGTAATGGATTTGTTGTTTGAAGCAGGAGCAAATGATGTATTTTATACGCCTATCTTCATGAAAAAAAATCGACCGGGGGTGTTATTGCAACTTCTCTGTTCACAGCAGGTGATTTCGAAAATCAAGAAGATAATATTTGCTGAAACGACGACTCTCGGTATACGCTACTATCCTCTTACCGTACACAGACTCGAACGATCTTTATTATATGTAGACACACAATGGGGGCAAGTGACGATAAAGAGAGGTTTCCATGAGGGCCAACCCATACAGCAGGCACCTGAATATGAAGATTGCCGTAAAATTGCCGTTCAGTACAATATACCTCTTAAAAGGGTTTATGAAGAAGTATGGAAGTGTCTCGGGGAAGTGATAGAGAAATGAGCTTGGTGTCGATTCTTACATTAGGGTTTCTATTGGGGATAAAGCATTCGTTAGAGCCGGATCATGTTATTGCCGTAGCAACCACGGCAGGAAAAACGAAAAAATTATCGCGGCCCTTTTCTTTCTGAGAAACCTCGTTGAAGACTTATTTGTCGAATTAATACATATAAAAGAGACTGTCTACGGATTACAGACAGCATGAGATTCCAGTCATGCTTATAAAATAAATCAATTAGCCCAGATTGCAAACAAGCCTTCTGTTAACAAAAAAGCTTGTCATAATGGGCATACTTCAATGGATATGTCCATGTGAATATAGGGGTATATTGTAACGGATATGAATCTCCAATTATTATACTGCAAGTATGTTTCAAGGGCTTATAATCATCTGTAGATGGAGAAGAGGATGGGCAATATATAATAAGACCCTATGACACTGCTAAGCCATTGGGATGGTAGTGTCATAGGGTCTCTTTTTCTGGTATGAAGAAAGGTACCTGAATCTAGGGGCTGCCGTTGCCGCTAGGCAGAAATACGTTTATTTTTCCTTTGAAGAATCCATATTTCAATTGCACCTGAGCCAAGCAATACCCCCGAAACAATGAAGATAAGTCCAATGAAATGTGCAGGTACAATGGCTTCATTAAGGAAAAATGCTGCCCCTAACAAAGAGAATAAGGTGTTTAAGTTAAGAAAAATGGATGATTCGGCTGCGCCTACCTTACCAATGGCATAATTATAGCTCATGTGCCCGAGGGCAGTGGCGAAAATGGCGGAGAAAATGAAAGCTCCCCAGATGGAGGACGGTGCAGTTGCCAGTGAAGATAAGCCCTCTGGTTCCTTCCATAAGCTGATGGCAAAAAGAATAAAAGATCCAATCAGCATCATGTAGCCGGTTAGTAATCGTGGGTCCATTGTTTTTGAGGCTTTATTGATAAGAATGAAACTTAATGCCTGTGAAAGTATGGAAAGTAAAATATCCACATCCCCCAGATTAATAGAATGAAGTCCTCCACTTCCTGCCATAACGGTAAAACTCACACCCATGGCACCGCATATAAAGCCAAAAAGCCTAATTAAAGTTGGCTTTTTACGAAAGAATATCATGGTCAAGATGACTGTCAAAATTGGCCCCATGCCCAAAATCAGTCCAGCATTCGATGCAGAAGTCTTCGTCAATCCCTCAGCTAAAAAATAATGATGAAAAACGACACTCAAAAGTGCTCCTCCAAAAACGTAAAAAAGTTCACTTTTTTTAGGAAGGCGTATCAGTCCAAAGAAGAAAAGGATAAGAATGACTATAAGAGAAGCAGTAAAAATTCTCAAAGAGGTTATTGTTACGGGCTGTGTATTCGCAACTAAAATTTTAATAACCGAGACATTTAACCCCCAAGTAATCATTATTCCGGTAAGTAAGATGTATATTCTCAAAAGACTCATTCCAAACAACCTTTCAAACTTATTTAACAATTGATATATTATACAACTTTCTCCAAATTAATAGCAAAGAGTAAATTTGATGGAAAGCCCGAGGGTGAAAAATCAGAAACTCTTAATCATTAAAAAAGAGGGAAGGAATAATTCTTTCCACTTTACCGCAATAGGGCTTTTTATCATAAATTATACTGAAAAATAAAATGGAAAAACTGCGAATAAAAATAAAATTAGAAATTATCAAACTTTTCTATTGTTTTTGATAGGGTTTTCATTTACAATTTCCTTATGATTTACCAAACCGGTTTAGTACTTTACTAAATCGATTTATCTAAAGTGTAATGAAAATGATATGATCAGATGTTTTTTGTTTTCATTTGTGATTGTTCGAAAGAAGGAGGTACTGTATTGTCATCAAAATATGGTGTTTTAACGCTTGGCGACGCCATGATTACGCTAAATCCGGAAGAGACAGGACCTTTAAGATTCGTAAACCGTTTCGAGCGAAAAGTAGGAGGCGCTGAACTGAATTTTGCGATTGGCTGTGCAAGGCTTGGAATGCGGGCAAAATGGATAAGCCGATTGGGCAAGGATGAGTTCGGTAAAGTTATCTATAATTTCGCTCGTGGGGAAGGCGTGGACATGAGTGATGTTGCCTATGTAAATGGATATCCAACATCTCTTAACTTTAAAGAAATCCGGGAAGATGGTTCCGGAAAGACATTTTATTACCGCTATCAATCTCCCATTTTAACTTTAAAGCCGGGAGATATAACAGAGAAGATGTTTGAAGAGATTGATATAGTCCACCTTACTGGCGTATTTTTGGCCATAGATCCCAAAAATGTGGATATTGCCAAGAGGGTAATGGATATTGCAAAACAAAAAAATATACCTGTTTCTTTTGATCCGAATATCCGCTTAAAGCTATGGTCCATCGAGGAAGCAAGATCTGTATATTGTGATATATTTCCATATGTTGATATTTTGCTTACAGGTTTGGATGAAATAAGATTGATCATCGGAACGGACTCTAAAGAATCTTTGGCGGAATTCGCAAAGGTGAATGATATTGATCAGCTTGTCATTAAGGACGGGAAACATGGTTCAAAACTTTATACCAAAAGTGAATGGCATGAAAAAGAAGCATTCCCGGTTATACCTGTTGATACTGTTGGTGCGGGAGATGGTTATGATGCAGGTTATATTTACGGATATCTTCATGGCTTACCAATTGATGAAAGGTTGACATTCGCAAATGGTGTAGGAGCTCTTGTCACCACTGTTGCAGGCGACAATGAAGGCTTACCATATTTGGATGAAGTAATGCCTTTCATACAGAATGATGCTGTTATAGAAAGATAGCTGACTAAAAAGAAATGGGGGGAGAAAATGGCAACAGTAACGATACAAGCGGAGGAAGCAAAACGATTAGTCATACAACAGCTGACCAAAGTGGGTTTAAATGAAAAAAATGCCGGGAAAATCGCGGAAGTATTGGTTCATGCCGATCTCAGAAACGTCAATTCCCATGGTGTTTTGCGAACAGAGCATTATGTGAACCGTTTACAGGCAGGAGGCATAAATCCCGATGCCCGAATTTCCTTCCAAAAGACAGGGCCAGTTACCGGTGTGGTTGATGGAGATGATGGTTTTGGGCATGTGATTAGCGACGTGGCCATGGACCATGCAATCGATATGGCTAGAGATAATGGCGTTGGCATGGTGACAGTTTTTAATAGCAGCCATTGCGGAGCACTAAGCTATTTCGTTCAAAAAGCCGCTGATGCAAAGTTGATTGGCATCGCGATGTCACATACCGATAAAATTGTGGTCCCGTTCGGAGGAAAAACATCATTTCTTGGTACCAACCCAATCGCTTACGGAGTTCCTGCCAAAACGAAGAAACCCTTTATTCTTGATATGGCAACATCCAATGTTGCTCTGGGGAAAATCCTCCAGGCACGCGAAGAAGGAAAGGAAATCCCAGAAGGATGGGGAGTGGATGAAAATGGAGCTAATGTGACAGACCCGAATAAAGTCGTTTCCCTTTCCACTTTCGGAGGTCCGAAAGGCTATGGCCTATCCGTAATTGTGGATGTGTTTTCTGGATTATTGGCCGGTGCAGCATTTGGTCCGCACATTGGGAAAATGTATGACGACCTTGATAAGAAACGGAAGCTGGGACATTATTTTTGTGTAATTAATCCTTCGTTCTTTACGGATACTGATATATTTTTAGAGCAAATGGATCAAATGATCGAAGAGCTTCGACAGGTTGAACCTGCTCCAGGATTCGATCGCGTATATGTACCGGGTGAGATTGAACAAATCAATGAAGAAAAAAACCTGAAACAAGGTATTACGATAGCATCAAGTGTTTATGAATTTCTTACAAAGTAGGTGGGGAAATGAAAGCGGTTCAAGTACGGAAAGCTCATGAACTGATCATTCAAGAAGTGGAAAAACCTCGGATTTCAAACTCTTCGGATGTCCTTGTGAAAGTAAAAAGAGTCGGGATTTGCGGATCGGATATGCATATTTATCATGGTACGAATCCACTTGCTACACTGCCGCGAGTCGTTGGACATGAAGTAGCGGGAGAAGTTGTGGAGATAGGTCAAGGTGTCGCGGGCATAAAAGTGGGGGACCACGTTGTTATTGAGCCCATCAGTTATTGCGGGGAGTGTTATGCCTGCCGCAAAGGCCGCCAAAATGTTTGTGAAAAACTGTCCGTTTTTGGCGTGCATGAAGATGGTGGAATGAGGGAATGGTTCGTCCTTCCGGAGAAACAATTACATGTCGTGGATCCCGCTTTAGCTTGGGAAGAAATAGTATTGGCTGAGCCATACACTATCGGCGCACAGGCCGTATGGAGAGGCGAAGTGGAGGAAGGAGAAACAGTGCTTATCCAGGGAGCTGGGCCTATTGGCATTTGCATATTAAAGATGGCAAAGCTTCAAGGAGCATCAGTGATGATCACGGATTTAAGTGATGAGCGTTTGGAATTCGCTAAAGAAAGCGGCGCCGATATCACCGTCCATGCTGGTAAAGAAGATGTTCAAAAACGAGTGGAAGAATGGACGAATGGCGAAGGGGCCAACGTCGTCATTGATGCAGTATGCTTGCCGATGACATTTGAATTGTCCTTCGATGTCGTGTCAACGGCGGGGCGGATTGTCGTACTCGGTTTTGATGAACGTCCTTCATCGGTTTCCCAGCTACCGATCACAAAAAAGGAAGTATCGGTGAAGGGGTCTAGATTGCAAACCGATCAGTTCCCAAAAGTGGTAAAACTTTTGAATGAAGGAAAACTCAGACATGAAGGTTTAGTTACCCATACATTTTCGCTCGATGATATCCAGGAAGCATTTAATTTTGTTGAAAATCATCCCGAACAAGTTCGAAAAGCGATCATCGTTTTTAATTAAGGGGTAGGGGGTAGGAGCTATGGATAAACATTCAATCATACATCGAATAACGGAATCGAAAGTTGTAGCTGTAATCCGGGGACAGGATGCAAAGGAGGCGGCACAACTTTCTAAAGCAGCTGTGGAAGGCGGTATTCAGGCAATCGAATTGACTTATACAACACCGGGAATTGAAGAAGCTTTCAAAGAATTGCAAAATACGGATGCACTATTAGGAGCAGGCTCTGTACTTGATTCTGAAACGGCTCGGCATGCGATTTTAGCTGGCGCCAATTTTATCGTCAGCCCCTATTTTGTCAATGGCGTAGCCGAACTTTGTAATCGATACGGCATTCCCTATATGCCTGGATGCATGACAATTAGAGAAATGGCTACATCATTGGAAGCCGGTTGTGATGTTTTGAAGTTATTTCCGGCAAACCATTTTGAACCTTCTTTCATCAAGTCGGTTAATGGTCCATTGCCCAATGTAAGGATCATGCCAACCGGCGGAATTAATTTGGATAACATGAAGGACTGGCTGAATGCAGGCGCGGTAGCAATCGGGATCGGCAGTGACTTGAACAAAGCCTATCAAAATGGCGGCTATGAAGCCGCAGTGGAATTAAGCCGAAAATACATGCAAAAAATTGCAGAATAATGGAGGTGCATGGTGAATATTACATTTAGATGGTACGGGAAAGACAATGATACGGTTACGTTGGAGCACATTAAACAGATTCCTGGAGTGAAAGGGATTGTTTGGGCACTTCACCAAAAACCTGTTGGTGAGGTTTGGGAAAAGGAAGAAATTCAAGAAGAAATTGAGTATATCCAATCATTTGGTTTTCACACGGATGTCGTAGAAAGTGTAAATGTCCATGAATCGATTAAATTGGGTAACGAAGACCGCATGATTTATATAGAGAAATACAAAGAGACGATCCGAAATCTTTCGGAAGCTGGAGTGAAAGTCATTTGTTATAACTTCATGCCGATCTTTGATTGGACCCGGACGGAAATGTTCCATCCTTTGGAAGATGGCTCAACTGCCCTGTTTTATGAAAAGGCGAAAGTGGATACGCTAGATCCGCAAGATTTAATTCGTACTGTAACGGAAGCTTCAGATTTAACTTTACCCGGGTGGGAACCAGAAAAGATGGATCGAATTTCTGAACTATTCGAAGCTTACAAAACTGTGGACGAAGAGCAGCTATGGGCGAATCTTGAAATATTCCTAAAAGAAATATTACCTGTTGCCGAGGCTTGCGGTATAAAAATGGCAATACACCCGGATGATCCGCCATGGTCCATTTTTGGCTTGCCAAGAATCATCACCGGAGAGTCGAGCTATGAAAAACTGATTTCGATTTCGGATTCACCATCGAATGCGTTTACCTTGTGTACAGGATCGATGGGGGCAAACCCTGAAAATGATATGGTCCAGGTGGCTAAAAAATATGCTAACCGTTCGCCTTTCTCCCATATTCGCAATGTGAAGATCTTTGAAAACGGTGACTTTGTGGAAACATCCCATCATACCCAGGATGGATCGATCAATATACAGGGCGTTGTGGAAGAATTGAATAAGCAAAATTATACTGGTTATGTCAGACCGGATCATGGCCGCCATATATGGGGTGAAGTTTGCCGCCCAGGTTACGGTTTATATGACCGAGCATTGGGAATCATGTATTTGCTGGGATTATGGGATGCATATGAGGCTACTAAATTAGGTGAAAAATCATGATTCCCATTCATGAAAACTTATCCAACAGGGTGGCAGTGATCACTGGAGGCAGCGGTGTTTTATGTTCCAAAATGGCGGTGGAATTGGCTCGCCATGGTGTCAAGATAGCTATATTGAACAGAACGGCTGAAAAAGGGCAAGAAGTGGTCGAACTCATTGAACATACTGGGGGGACTGCGATATCCATCGCAGCGGATGTTTTGGATAGGGCCTCATTGGAAAATGCAAAAGGGAAAATATTAGAATCGTTCGGAAGAGTGGATCTATTAATAAATGGAGCGGGAGGCAATCATCCTGATGCCATTACCGCTCCAGAGAAATATGGGGAAGAAACAGAAGGAAAATCCTTCTTTGATTTGGATGAAAATGGTTTCTCCCAGGTTTTTGCCAGTAATTTCTCCGGTACATTTTTGGCGAGTCAGGTTTTTGGGAAAGAGTTATTGCAAGTGGAAGCACCTGTTATCGTAAATGTATCTTCCATGAGTGCCTACGCTCCAATGACTAAAGTACCAGCATATAGTGCTGCCAAAGCTTCGATAAATAATTTTACGATGTGGATGGCTGTTCATTTTGCCGAGGAAGGTTTACGGGTGAATGCCATTGCTCCAGGATTCTTTTTGACGAAGCAAAATCGGGATCTTTTGCTTAATGAAGATGGCAGCCTGACGGCAAGATCTAATAAAATCATTACATCAACACCCATGAAGCGCTTTGGGCAGCCCGAAGATTTACTTGGTACATTGCTTTGGCTTGTTGATGAATCCTATTCGGGCTTTGTCACAGGAATTACGGTACCAGTCGATGGTGGTTTCATGGCATACTCAGGTGTCTGAATCCAGGTCCAATAAAAAGGCAAACAAGTGACCGTGATTAAATTAGTTCCACGGTATGGGATATTGACTTTTTTACTGCATCAGAAGGTGATTGTAAAGCGTTCCTTATTATAATAGAATATTCCTTATATATCTCAGCCATATTGGTATTAGAGATTTGAAACCATACGACAGGAATGAATGAAATGAAAACCATTACAATTACTGATGTCGCCAATCATGCTAAAGTATCAAAAAGCACAGTTTCCCAATACCTTAACAAACGTTACGAATATATGAGTGAAAAAACCAGGAAAAAGATTGAAGCAACAATAGAAGAATTAAACTATCAGCCTAATATAATAGCACGCAGTTTAAAACAAAAATCCACTTTTACCGTCGGGGTAGTGGTTGCCAATATCCTTCATACGTTTTCAACGCAAGTTATTAGAGCTATTGAAAACTACTTTTATGAACAAGGGTTCCATATTATCGTATGCAATGCAGATGACAATCCTGAAAAGGAAAAGAATTATATTGAAATGCTAAGAGCTAAACAGGTGGATGGGATCATCATTTTCCCCACAGGGGACAATCTGGATTTATATCAACGTATGAAGAGTGATCATTTCCCGATTGTTTTCATGGATAGGACGATCGAAGAATTGGATATTGCAACTGTCATGCTCGACAATCACCTTGCTTCCAAGTTAGCGATCGACAGGTTTATTGAAAAGGGTTATGAAACCATTGCAATCATAACCACTTCAATCATACGCGATATCAGTCCTCGTATCGAACGGATCCAAGGGTACAAGGATTCCCTTGCGTCACATGGGATACCATTCAATTCAGACTATATTAAAACAGTGAACGCAGATGAAATCCCGGTTGCACTTTCAGAATTTTTCGAATTGGAAAAGCCGCCTCAAGCCATATTGGCAGGAAATGATATCGTACTTAATGAAGTGTTGCGTTATATGAAACAGCACGAAATAAATATACCTGATGACATGGCGGTAATAGGGATCGATGATGTACCCTATGCCAGTTTCTATACACCGACCATCACTACGGTTAATCAGCCTGCCATTCAAATGGCCAACTTGGCAGCAGAGTTACTGCTTAGTCAAATCAATAAAACAGGTAAAGAGGATACAAGCGTACATCGCTTGAAACCGACTTTGCTTTCAAGGAATTCTTGCTAGAACCGGTTGTAAGAATTCCTGTGAAAAAGAAAACGCTTTTTTTACGGGGATTCTAAACCGATTTAGTTAAAGGTCATATAGGCTTTACTCTTGGTTATTAAATGGAAACGTTTCCAAAAATGCTGCTGCATTTATAGAAACGTATAGGGGGATACTTTATGTTTTCAAATGGTAGAGGAATGGTTATTGTTTTCTTGTTCTTGGCAGGGGTGATAAATTATCTGGACCGATCAGCACTATCCATTGCAGCTCCGTTCATCCAAGATGATTTATCCTTAACAGCGACACAGATGGGGATCATTTTTAGTAGCTTTTCAGTTGGTTATGCCATATTTAATTTCCTCGGTGGAATGGCGTCCGATAAATGGGGTGCAAAGCTTACGCTTTTCGTGGCGATGATCGTTTGGTCTTTATTCAGTGGTGCTCTTGTACTGGCTGTCGGTTTTGCCAGTATGATCGTCATCCGCATCTTGTTTGGAATGGGCGAAGGCCCTCTTTCGGCAACCATCAATAAGATGGTGAATAACTGGTTCCCAGCGAATCAACGGGCATCTGTCGTTGGTTTGACGAATAGCGGAACCCCGCTTGGTGGCGCCATAGCAGGTCCGATTGTTGGATTTATTGCCATCTCATATGGATGGAGAGTTTCTTTCATTGCCATAATGGTGATTGGTCTAATATGGGCGATTTGCTGGTGGAAATTCGTTAAAGAAAAACCAGAAGGTTCAAAAGAACAGAAACATACGGGGAAATCTTATGTGGCGGCAACATCGGAAGGGAAGTTGAAATTCACCTTTTATTTAAAACAAAAAACGGTTTTATTTACCGCTCTCGCCTTTTTTTCTTACAACTATATTCTCTTCTTTTTCTTAACTTGGTTCCCAAGCTATTTGGTGGACGCACGCGGCCTAAGTGTAGAAAATATGAGCATCATCACTGTGATTCCTTGGATTTTTGGATTCATCGGACTTGCTTTGGGTGGTTTCGTGTCGGATTTCTTCTTTAAAAAATTCGCTAAAAAAGGTGTTTTATTCTCACGTAAGATCGTTCTTGTAACATGTTTGTTCTTATCGGCGGTATGTATCGGTTTTGCCGGACTGGTATCCACAACGGTCAGTGCGGTTACGCTTGTCGCACTTTCCGTCTTCTTCCTTTATTTGACTGGTGCCATTTACTGGGCAATCGTCAACGATGTTGTCGACCCTGGTAATGTTGGATCTGTTGGAGGTTTTATGCATTTCTTGGCAAATACAGCAGGTATCATCGGACCGACGTTAACAGGATATATTGTCGATACCTCAGGCACCTACACAGTTGCATTCTTGCTTGCAGGTGGACTGGCCATCGTTGCATCGCTTGCAGTCATCCGTTTTGTAAGACCGATAGTAAAGCCTGCGTAATAGATTGTCAGAATGGAAGTGTCTCCCAAGGAAATATCAAGGGAAGCCACTTCCATTTTTTTATGTTTACTAGGCAAACTTAACGCATCCGATTTTCTTTTCGAAATGTTGCTGGCGTCTTTTCATTGTATTTTTTAAAGGTGCGAAAAAATTGGGGCATGCTTTCAAAACCACACATTTCAGCAATATGGGCAATGGTGTGATTCGTTTCCAGTAAAAGTTCCTTTGCCTTGATGATTCTTTTCGTATTTAAATATACTATTAACCCAATTCCAGTCGTTTCCTTAAAAACTCTGCTGAAATGAGCGGGACTGACCAAAGCTTTTTGTGCAAGTGTCGTCAAAGTCAATGTTTCATCGATATGTTCATTAATATAGATTAAAATATCTTTGATCCATTCTGAACTATAGCTATTGCCCACTGGTAAATCTTCTTTGTCATTCATCCGGGTACGGTATAAATCAAGTATGATTTGATGAACGGTCAGCAAACAAGCATGCCTCGAACCCATTGATTGGCTAGATGTTTCTTGCAGGATGAGCTGTAGCTGTTCCTCCATCTTTTCTTGTTTCTTTTGCGGCAATGATATTTTATAATTCTTACTCTTTTTTGTCAGGTCAAACAAATGTAAATATGAAAAAGAATCATCAACCATATCTTTATATATCAATGTGGGACTGAAAAAGATAATGGTGGAGGTAACGGGATCGTCCTTATTGGGTAAAGCCCTATGAATCGTATTATTAGGGATCAGGAATACATCCCCTTGCTGCATATCATAAAACACATCACCGATAAAAAAAGTCCCCTTACCATTATAAACATAAACAATTTCATAATAATCATGCATATGATCGGACAATTCATTCTGGGGACTTTTCGTATCTTGATAGACAAAAGAAAAGGGGAAGAGTAAATCATGATTTAATGCATTATGTATTTTTTTCATTTCGTTCATCTCCTGCAAGTATAATACAACAAGAATGAGTATATTTATAGCAAAATATGCAATTTATATTTCAAAAATTGATGTTAAAATTAAAAGGAATTTAAAAATTAAAAAAGTTCAAGCGGAAAATGAAAGGGCTTTCGGAATGGATTGACGTTTGGTTTTGAACGTCTTCACTCATGAAAAGGAGGGGACAAAATGAATAAATTTGTTCAATTGCATTCAAATGATGATGTTGTTATTTCCTTGGAGGGGATTCATAAAGGACATAGCCTCCAGATTCAATCGGAAGACAGGGGAATGATCTATATAAAGGCAAGTGATGACATTCCTAAAGGGCATAAAATGTTAGTGAAACCGGTAAAACGAGGGGAGGACGTAATCAAATTCGGTTACTCGATCGGAAAAGCAAAAGAAGATATTTCCATCGGCGATTGGGTTCACACCCATAATCTAGCATCCGGTTTGCAGGGTATATTGGATTATTCCTATCAACCTAGCAGTCAAAATACAAAAGAGCCTAGTCAAAATCATACCTTCCAAGGATATATCCGTGAAAATGGGGAAGTGGGTATCCGGAATGAAATCTGGATCATCAACACGGTTGGTTGCATCAATAAAACATGTGAAGTTCTCGCTAAAATGGGAAATGAGCAGTTTAAAGATCGGCAAATCGATGGGATTCATCACTTTTCCCACCCATACGGCTGTTCTCAATTGGGAGATGATTTAACCCATACACAGAAACTTTTGGCTGCCTTGGCTCAACATCCAAATGCAGCAGGAGTTTTAGTTGTAGGGTTAGGATGTGAGAACAATCAAATCGAAGCATTTAAAGATGTCATTGGTGAATTTCCTCCCGATCGCATTAAATTTTTAAAAGCCCAGGAGGTTCAAGATGAATTGGAGAGCGGCTTGCGTTTAATGGGAGAATTAGTGGAATATGCCGAAGGGTTCGTACGCAAGCCAGTACCGGTTTCAAAGTTGAAAATAGGCTTGAAATGCGGGGGTTCCGACGGTTTTTCAGGCATTACCGCTAATCCATTGGTTGGTGCTGTTTCCGACCTTATTGTAGCAAATGGAGGGACCACGATATTGACAGAGGTTCCTGAGATGTTTGGAGCGGAAACGATATTGATGAACAGGGCAAGAGATGAAGAAACCTTTAATAAAATCGTTGGCCTTATTAATGATTTTAAACAGTATTTCATTCGCCATGATCAGGAAATTTATGAAAACCCTTCACCCGGAAACAAGGAAGGCGGCATAAGTACGCTGGAGGAAAAATCACTTGGGTGCACGCAAAAAGGCGGCCATGCCACTGTAGTGGATGTTAGTCCATATGGTGAACGGGTAGTGAAGCATGGTTTGAATTTAATCAATTCTCCTGGAAATGACCTGATTTCGGTGACGGCTTTGGCGGCAGCGGGTGCACATATCGTTCTGTTCACTACGGGAAGGGGAACACCATTTGGCGGACCGGTGCCAACTGTGAAAATAGCAACGAATTCAGATTTAGCCAATCGTAAAAAACACTGGATTGATTATAATGCAGGGCAGTTGATTGAAGGTCGAAAGATCGAGGAATTAAAGGACGATTTATTCCAATACATTCTTGAACTTTCATCTGGTAAAAAGAAAACGAATAATGAAAAATTCGGTTTTAGAGAGATAAGCATTTTTAAAGAAGGCGTCATTCTCTAACAGGTGTACATATCTATTAAGTTATTAAAAAGGAGTGTTATTCAGTGAAAAGTATTGTTTGTGAACGAGCTTTTGAATTTAAGATGATCGAGTCGGAAAAACCGGTTCCAAACTCAGGAGAAGCTTTGATTCGTGTGCGCCGCATAGGAATATGCGGTACGGATATTCATGCCTATGGGGGTAATCAACCCTTTTTTAGCTATCCTCGAATACTTGGACATGAATTATCCGGTTATATTGAATCCATACCGGAGAATGAATCCGGGCTGAATGTCGAGGATCAAGTATCGATCATCCCCTATATGGAATGTGGAAAATGCCTGGCTTGCAGGAGTGGAAAAACGAACTGCTGTACGGATATGAAAGTTTTGGGTGTACATGCTGAAGGCGGCATGAGTGAGTGGATGACGGTGCCTTATAATCATTTGGTGAGAACAGAAGGTCTTACACTTGACCAATCCGCAATGATAGAGCCTTTAAGTATAGGGGCTCACGCAGTTAGGCGCGCCGCTATTCATAAAGGGGAATTTGCACTGGTAATTGGTGCTGGTCCAATTGGCTTGGGAGTCATGGCATTCGCTAAAGAACAGGGTGCGAAGGTGATCGCAATGGATGTAAATGATGAACGCCTTGCGTTTGCTGGCAAATGGGCAAATGTCGATTATACTTTGAACGTTTTGGAAAATCCAATGGAGAAATTAGCCCAATTGACGAATGGAGATATGCCAAGCGTGGTATTTGATGCGACAGGTAATGCTAAGTCAATGATGGATTCATTTAAATATCCTGCTCACGGCGGAAGGTTGGTTTATGTTGGGTTAGTTAAAGCGGATATTTCCTTTAATGATCCTGAATTCCACAGTAAAGAGCTTACATTAATGGGAAGCCGCAATGCAACAAGGGATGACTTTGATTATGTCGTGAATACGCTGAAGAATGACAAGCTGGATATGGGCCAGTATATTACACACCGCACACATTTGGATGAAATGATCAATCAGTTTGAAGGGTGGTTAACTCCTGATGCAAAAGTAATAAAGGCTATTGTCGAAATATAAGCATTAGGTATGCTCCGTAACGGCGACCTCTTAAAACGCACTCTGAATTGGATATTTCAATGAGAAAAGGGGTTCTTTGATCATGAGTATAAATAAAAGTCAACTAAACAGTCTGAGTAAAGAGACAAAAGCTGTCCAATATTCACATATGATGGATTTTCCCATAAAAGTATTGCAGATTGGGGAGGGGAATTTTCTTCGAGGCTTCTTTGATTGGATGATTCATGAATGTAATAAACAAGGGCATTTTATGGGAAGTATTGCAGTTACTCAGCCTCGCCTCGCCGGAAAAAGGAAAATAGAGGAGGTGAAGCGGCAAGATGGACTGTATACATTAATGTTACGTGGTTTTCACCAAGGGGAGAAAGTGGAGCGAACAGAGATCATTTCCGTTTTTTCGAAGGTAATTGATCCATATGAAGAATGGGAAGATTTTTTAGCATTATCAGAAAATCCTGAATTGGAATTTGTAGTTTCCAACACGACTGAAGCAGGGCTCAAATACCAGCCGATTCCTTTGGAAGAAGGAAAGCCAATTGAATCTTTTCCAGGAAAACTGACTGCTTTTTTGCATCATCGTTATCTCCATTTCAAAGGAGATGCGAAAAAAGGACTGACCATGCTGCCATGTGAGCTTTTAGAGAGAAATGGTGATTCATTGAAGCAATGCGTTCTTAAGCATAGCAGGGATTGGGATTTACCAAAGTCATTCATGGAGTGGGTGGACCGGGACAACCTATTCCTAAACTCGCTTGTAGACCGTATCGTTACAGGGTTCCCAGCCAATGAGTCGGAAAAACTATTTACGGAATGGGGATATAAGGATACGCTGCTAAATACGGCAGAGCCATACCATTTATGGGCTATAGAAGGTGACCCTTGTATTGATCAACGTCTTCCTTTACAACAGGCAGGCTTAAATGTGCGTTGGGTAAAAGATTTAACACCTTATCAAATGAGGAAGGTACGGATTCTTAATGGTTCTCATACCTTGATGGCTCCTTTAGGCATTTTATCTGGAATGGAAGAAGTAAAACAGGCAATCGATCATCCGGAATTCAACCAATTTCTGAGCAATGCCATCGAAAAGGAAATAATTCCTTCATTACCTTTTGATCAAAATGAGATGTTGTTATATGGGGAAAGTGTTCTGGAGCGATTTAAGAATCCTTTTGTACATCACCTCCTGGCCGATATTTCGCTGAATAGCATTTCGAAGTTCAAGGTCCGTCTCCTGCCTACCTTAGAGGAATATCATAAGAGGCAAGGCAGGCTGCCTCACTGTATCGTACGGGGTTTTTCAGGCTTGATCCGATTTTACAAGGTTCACGAAGTGAAGGGGCGTTATATTGGTAAAAGCTTTGCGGGTAAAACCTATGTCGTTAAAGATGATATAAAGACCATTGAATTTTTCAAGGAACAATGGCTTCATTATGATAAGCAAGAAATCCCGCTTAGACAATTGATAGAGGCCACCTTAAGTAATCAATATCTATGGGGGAAGGATTTGAGCCATATCCCCAACCTAGGAAACGAAATATGCCAATATCTAGAAGGGATGATTGACTGAAATTATCCCTTGAAAGGATATGGGCAAGTTAAGTTCAGGAATCTTCTGCCTATCTCTATTTTTTTTCTTTATTTTATTTGTATTTTTGGTATACTGAATTAGTGATATTTTTTCTTGCTAGTTTCCTAATGGAAAGATAGTAAAAGAGTTACATATTCTTTATTCCCGTGAAGGGGAGTAGCGTCAGGGATAACCTGAAATAAAGTCGTCATTACGTGGGGAACCCACCGGCTTTATTGGCCTAATTCATTTAGTGCTTAGCGAGACCTTTGCCATTTATGGCAGAGGTCTCTTTATTTTTGTATAAAGGAGGAAATAGTGTTGGATTTTTTATCAGGTGAATTCATTTCAGGACTTTTAGCGATCATTATGATAGATTTGGTTCTAGCCGGTGATAATGCGATCCTTATTGGATTGGCTGCAAGAAAGCTTCCAAAAGATCAGCAAAAAAAGGTGATAATTTGGGGAGCGGTCGGGGCAATAGTGATAAGGATCATTGCAACGCTGCTGGTTGTCGTACTCTTAGAGGTGCCTGGTCTGCATTTAATAGGCGGATTACTTCTTGTATGGATTGCTTATAAACTTCTAATTGATGAAGAAGAACATGATTTGAAGCCTGCAGACTCGATGTGGGCTGCCATAAAAACGATCATTATTGCAGATGCTTTGATGGGATTGGATAATGTCCTGGCAGTTGCAGGTGCATCACATGGTAACTTCACTTTAGTGGTGATCGGTCTACTTGTTTCCATCCCAGTAGTGATGTATGGAAGCACTTTAATCCTGAAACTGATAGAACGTTTCCCATTCATCATTATAATTGGTGCGGGAATACTAGGCTGGACAGCTGCTAAAATGATTGTAGCTGAACCTTTCATGCTCGACTACTTTGCAAATCCCTTCATTAAATATGGATTTGAAGCGATAGTGGTGATTGGAATCCTGGTTGCCGGGACTTCAAGACAGAAAACCATTGAAAAAGAAAAAGCAAACAGAGAAAAAATGCAAATCGAACGTAATGGATAATGGGTACAAAGAGACTTTTCGAAAATGAAAAGTCTCTTCTTTTTCTCTTTGCCTGAATGATATAAGTTAAATAACAAGATAAGGCTGTACCGAAGTCTACACTTTGGTACAGCCTTTTGCAAATATTAAAGGAAAAGATAACCTGCATTTCAATCATGATATTTGAGCCGATTGATCATATGGAGCGTTCACTCTTTTATTTAGTTTAAGTTAATCCATACACTTTTGACTTCCGTATAATTTTCCAAAGCATAACTGCCCATTTCCCGACCAATTCCGCTTTGTTTATAACCGCCAAATGGAGAAGCGGCATCAAAGGCATTATAGCAGTTTACCCAAACTGTACCAGCTTTTAATTCATTGGCCACATAATGGGCTTTTTTTACGTCTTGTGTCCATAAACCTGCAGCCAATCCATATTCTGAGTTATTTGCACGGCTTATCACATCATCCAAATCATCAAAAGGCATTGCAGCTACAACAGGGCCGAAGATTTCTTCTTTAGCGATCGTCATTTCATCTTCAACGCCTGCAAATATCGTAGGTGTTACAAAATAGCCCTCTCCTTGCCCATAATTGCCCCCGGTAACCACTTCGGCACCTTCAGACTTTCCTTTTTCAATATAACTGCCCACTCGTTCCAATTGTTCACTGGAAACCAATGGCCCTATCTGTGTAGAAGGATCAAGACCGGCCCCTTGTTTAATGTTTTTTGCATGAGACACTAAGTCGGCTACCACGTTGTCATAGGATTTCTTTTGAATGTACAGGCGGGAACCGGCACAGCAAACTTGTCCTTGATTAAACATGATGCCCATTAAAGCACCAGGAATGGCTTTACTCATATCTGCATCCGGTAGAATGATATTAGGTGATTTCCCGCCTAACTCCAACGAGATTTTTTTCACAGTTCCCGAAGCTTGGCGCATGATCATTTTCCCTACTGAAGTTGAACCGGTAAAGGCAATTTTATCGACATCTGGATGGTCTACAAGCGGTGATCCTGCTGTTTCCCCAAATCCAGGGATGACATTGAGGACGCCAGGAGGAAAACCTGCTTCAAGCGCTAATTGACCTAAATATAATGCTGAAAGCGGCGTTTGCTCCGCTGGTTTTAAAACGATCGTACATCCGGTTGCAAGGGCTGCACCTAATTTCCATGCAGCCATAAGAAGAGGGAAATTCCAAGGGATGATTTGTCCTACCACTCCAACTGCTTCATGACGGGTATAATTGAAGTAATTCCCAGCAACAGGTATTGTTTGTCCTACTATCTTAGTTGCCCACCCAGCATAATAACGAAAGTGATCGATTGCAAGGGGGACATCGGCATTAGTGGTTTCACCAATTGGCTTGCCATTATCCAAGGTATCCAATTGTGCTAAAGCCTCTTTATGTTCTTCCATGAGGTCCGCTAATTTATAAATGAGGCGGCTGCGCTCCGATGCACTCATTTTTTTCCAAGGACCGTTGTCGAATGCCTTACGGGCTGCTTTGACTGCTTTATCTACATCTTCCGGTCCTGCTTCACTCACAACCGCTAAAACCTTGCCGTTAGAAGGATCGAGAGTCTCAAAGGTTTTTCCTGAAGCAGCTTCCACCAATTCCCCATTAATCAAAAGCTTTTTAGTGCCCTTCAAGAATTCTTGCACTCGTGGATTAAGTTTAATAGTTTGTTCCATGTATAATACCCCTTTTCATTTGGATTTTAAGTTGCATATTTGTTCGGACAATGGCTTTCCTCTAAGTAAAGGATCAGGCATGATCTTATGTGATTGATACAATTCTCTTTGGCTGCCATGCAGCAAGTCAGAATATTTCAAAAACCGGATTACTGATTCCTTCCCCCTTTATCAATAGGATTCAATTTCTCGATATGTAATTATGCAAGACCTATGCCAAAACAAAAAAACGATGAAACCAGTTAAAAGATGGTGGAGCGATATCGGAAGATGCCATCCTGTTCCAATATGGAACAGGATGGTGTTCCATATTGGAACAAAAAAGTTTAGCAGTTCGCATAATGCCGTATTCATTTTGGTGAGTATCTGAATTTTCTGTTATAATTAAACTATATGAACGAATCCTGAATGCTCTGAAACTTTGAATTAGAAAGAGTTTCATTTATGAAATTGAATAAAAAACAGTAGCCGATTTACTCGATTATACATACGGGAGGATTATTCAATGTCTGTTAATATAAGCGCGGATAAAGGAACCATACCGGCATTTATTCAAGAATCATGGCAGCGGTGCTTTTCGAAGGGACTTCAGCCAAGCATGATGGATAAGGAAGATATGCTTGGTGCAATTGAGTTGGCCGAATACCACGATCGATATGCTGAACTCCTGTACCATTCTTCCCCCATTTTAGAAGATGTTTATCGCTCGATTAATGGTTTGGAGTCCATTTTATTACTTGCTGCTCCTGAAGGGTATATCATCGAAACAGTTGGGGATCCAGCTTTCATTCGCCATGCAGATAATGTTTCCCTTAGGAAAGGGGCCAATTGGCTAGAGGAATCAAAAGGAACAAATGCAATAGGAACGGCCATAGTAGAGAAAAATCCTGTATTGATTCATGGCAGTCAACACTTTCATCAGGATAACCATTTCCTCACTTGTGCCGCATCGCCCATTTATCACCCTGATGGGTATCTGCTAGGTGTTTTGAACTTAAGCAGTCATCAACAGAATTATCATCCTTTTTCCGTTAGCTTAGTTCAAAGGGTGGCTGATAGCATCAAACAAGCACTCTTATTGTCCCATACACAAAAAAGGGAGAAAAACCTTTATTTTATATATGATTCATACCCTGATCCGTTAATTACCCTTGATAAAGAGGGGAAAGTTACAGATCTCAATTTAGCGGCGTCACAAGTTATCGGCACATTGAAAAAACCGGTATCGAATATAATATCAGGAACAGACCCACTTGTTTTGGAACAGAGGGTTTCAATTAAAGACCAGGAATTTATGGTGCAAACCCTTGGAAAAAATATGGAACATCAATCATCCGTGATCGTTCGATTAAAAAAACAAAAATTGATTGATGGTTTAACAACTAATCGTTATCAATTTTCAGATATATTAAGTAACGATCCGCAAATGAATCAAACCATATCCATTGCTAAAAGAGCTGCAGCGCTTGATATCAGCTTGCTAATCACTGGAGAAAGCGGAACGGGAAAAGAACTATTCGCACAATCCATTCATGGGGTTAGTTTAAGAAGTGATAAGCCATTCATCGCCATCAATTGCAGCGCAATTCCCGAAAATTTATTGGAAAGTGAGTTATTTGGGTATGAAAAGGGTGCCTTTACTGGCGCAAAAAGCGGCGGACATAAGGGGAAGTTCGAAGCTGCGGATGGCGGAACCCTTTTTTTGGATGAAATCGGGGACATGCCGCTTCAAGCTCAAGCGACCCTGCTTCGCGTGCTTCAGGAACGATGTGTGACGCGTGTCGGCGGACATGCTTCCATTCCAATCGATGTAAGGGTCATTGCCGCCACCAACAAAGACTTACAAAAAGAAATTGAAACTGGAGAATTCCGTGCAGATCTATTTTTCCGCCTTTGTGGATTATCTTTGAAAATTCCAAATCTTAGAAGTCGGAAGGATTTATTGCTGTTAGCAGAATACATTTTAGCGGATTTACCTTATAGGAGTGAACATACCGAATTAACTGATGAGGCTAAAACATTCATTTTGGAATATTCATGGCCAGGAAATTTCCGTGAATTGCAAAACGTACTGGGACAGGCTGCATTCCTAGCTGAAAATGGACCGATTACAAGGGACTTGCTTGTGGCGCTTTGTCCTGTTTCTTCCATTACACATGAGGAAGGGGCAAATTCCGATCAAGGACCAAGAAACTTTCAAGAACAAGAAACCCAGTTGATCAGAAATGCGTTGGAACGAACAAATGGAAATATCAGTAACGCCGCGAAGCAACTCGATATCGGCCGAAATACGCTTTATAGAAAAATGAAAAAATATGGAATCAAATTTCTAAAGTAAGAGTTTCTTAGTATATTTAAAAACATGAATGATGAGTTTCCGTTTTAAAATCTCAGATTCCCGACCTGATTTGGTCGGTTCTTTGGTATCGCGAGTAAACATATGCGGACAAGCATACCTTTTCTCCATATAAGCTATATTTCACCTTAAAGACTATGAATAATGAAGAGCAGGTAATCAAAATCTCATATAGAATGATGTTATTGATAGAGTATCTAAAATTCCGTAAGGGGATGTGTGGTCAATAGTATGGAGTTTTCATCTGAACATAAGAAGTATAAAAATGTATTGATTCAATATTTGGAAGAAAAAGAATCTGTGTTTTTAAATGAATGGAACGAGACTATTAAGATCAATGAAATTGACCCCTACAAAGATAAAATTAAAGAAAATGGTTATGGGATGTACTCATTGGTCATCCAAACGTTCAAGGATGTATTGTCTGAAGATATGCTGATAAAATTGGCTTACCAGGTTGCAAAAGAGCGACTTGAAGCAAATATCAACATTGGGGATTTTCTATATAATATCAATTTGGGGAGAAATATCATAATCAGAAATCTTTTTGGGGTCAATATCCCAATTAATTATATGCAGAAATTCATTAATGATATCAACTTGCACTTTGATACGTTCAGCTACCATGCAGTAACGAGATATACGAATCTTACAAATGAAGTGATAGAGGAGAAAAAGTCTTATATTAGTGAAAACCACAAAGATAAATTAGCGGTACTGGGTCAGATATCATCAAGCTTTGTACATGAATTCCGAAACCCTCTTACAGCTATCATGGGGTTCAATAAATTACTGAAAAGGGAGAACCCGGGCTTGAAATATTTAGATATCATTGATTATGAGTTAAATCAGTTGAATTTCAGGATAACCCAATTCCTCCATACCTCTAAATCAGATTTTAATGAGGAACAAAGAGAGGAAATTTCCGTGTTGAAGTTAATTGAAGAAATTCAAGAACTGACTTATGCAAATATTGTGGATGCCAGTGTTAATGTGGAAATAGATATTTATCCAAACTTCGTCATGACAGCGAGCAAGGATGGATTAAAACAAGTGTTCTTGAATCTTTTTATAAATTCCATTGACGCCTTAAAGGATAAGGAACATCCAAGAATTTTGAGGATAACCTCTTTAAATGAGGCGAATGAAAGAATAATTAGAATTTCAAATAATGGCCCGGCCATCGACAATGAATTGATCGAATCTATTTTTGAGCCCTTTGTCACAACGAAAGAGTTAGGAACGGGAATTGGATTATACGTCTGTAAAAAGATCATTGAAAGCAATGATGGATATATGAGTTGTGTCTCAAATGAAAGTTTAACTACATTCAGTATCCATTTCCCCGCAGTTAAGAACGAATTTATAAAGGTTTAATACATATTGACATTACATAGAGCATTATATTCTTAACGATATTTTTCGAGGCTGTAGATAGATCTTTGATTAATAGCGGAAGGTCTGCCGGTATTAATCAAAATCATTCTGAGTGATAATAAATCTATTTGGAAGATGCCAAGAAATAATAATTTGGATTTTGGCATCTTTTTTTTCTGTTATTTTTCAGTAAAAATATGTGTCGAAATTTTAAAATAAAATAATAAAATTGTCATTTTGAATCGATTGTGGATCAAAAAGGGTTAATAATTAATATATGAATCATAAATTAGGTTAACGATTCAATAATGAATCATTTTAAGTTTATAAAAGCGTTAAACCCCCATAAAATAACTATCCTTTTCTTGGCATGGATATTGCTGTTATTTATATATGTATAAAATTTTAATGAAAGAGGGTGAAGATTGAGGAAAGAAATAATAGAGCTGGGTAACTATAATTTTACATAAAAGGACTTCACTCAACAAAAAGCGAAAAGTCCAAAATCAACAAAGATCATTGTACTTTCCGTGTATTTCGTTGAGGGGCTGATGGTAGTAAAAAGGAGTATAAATAGAAAAGCACTTACGGTTAATAGAGTTTTTGCTGTGCAATATACATATACCGATTGTGAATTAGGCCTCATTAAAATTATTGATCTAAACGGGAATATGAATGTAATCATTGTTTTTGAATGAAAGATTTCTACTAGGGTACCCATGAGCAGTGATTTACTGCTTACAAAACGGTAAATTGACAGTTTTAAAGGATGGTGACAATAGTGGCACTTCAAACAAATGAATTGAAACATGGTCTCAAGACCAGGCATGTCACAATGATTTCTATTGGCGGGGTAATTGGGGCAGGACTATTTATCGGAAGCGGAACAATAATTGATTCAGCAGGACCTGGTGCCATATTATCGTATATAATCGCAGGATTGATGATCGTGCTTATAATGCGTATGCTGGGTGAAATGGCTGTGGTGAATCCTGATAGCGGATCCTTTTCAACATATGCACATCAAGCATTTGGTCCCTGGGCCGGATACACGATAGGCTGGTTATACTGGTTCAACTGGGTTATCATCATTGCCATTGAAACTACGCTATTGGGTACTATGATTCATGATTGGTTTCCTGGCATACCTATGTGGGCTGCCAGTCTATCTTTCCCTATATTAATGATGGTAACGAATATCTATTCAGTCAAAGCTTATGGGGAATTTGAATACTGGTTAGCTTTCATGAAAGTGGCTGCCATTGTAATATTCCTCTTCCTGGGCGCTGCCATGATTTTCGGATTTGTTCCAGGATTCGATTCACCAGGACTCTCTAACATTACTGGGGATGGAAGCTTTTTGCCAAATGGGTTTCTGCCTGTCCTCCTTAGTGTGATATTCATTACCTTCTCATTATCTGGAAGTGAAGTAGCTGCCATTGCTGCAGGGGAGTCTGAAAATCCCGAAAAAAATATTATTAGAGCCATAAACAGTGTTGTATGGCGTCTCCTTCTTTTCTTTGTTGGGTCAGTGACTGTTTTGGTTCTCGTAATTCCCCAGGGGGCTGAAGATTTACTTAAAACCCCCTATGCCAGCGTATTTGATATGGCAGGCCTCCCGGCAGCGGGTCAAGTCATGAATATCGTAATCTTCATTTCATTGCTTTCGGTTTTGAATTCAGGGCTATATACAAGCTCTCGTATGTTATATTCTTTATCAAAGAAAGGCGATGCACCGAAAATCCTTTCTCGGGTGAATAAGAGGGGAATCCCGATTTGGGCGTTAATGGCAAGTGTTTTCTTTGCTTATGTGTGCACGACCTTTAAATTTGTTTCCCCTGATAAATTGTTTGCTTTTCTCGCTAACAGCTCGGGAGGAGTCACGATGATCATGTATATCTTTATTGCCTTTTCCCATCTGTATTTGCGGAAAAAGTCGGAAAAAGAAAATCCAGGGACACTCAAAGTGAAAATGTGGCTATTCCCTTATTTAACCTACGCGACGATTGCCTTATTATTTATTATATTCGTTGCTCAGGCATTTATTGCTTCCATGAGATTGCAATTCTTTCTTACAACCCTTCTTACGATTCTAGTTATTGGGTCATACTTTCTTTTTTATCATAAGAAAAACGTAATTTCTCCTGAACAAGAAGGAAAACTAAAAAAAATTCAAGTTAAGGAAGGGTAAGTTATGTAGCCCTTTTTGTTCGATTATAGAAAGAAATGATTGACTTTTCAAATAAAGAGGCTGCTCTTAGTGGGCAGCTTTTTTTCTGGTTCCCAAATTGATTGCATTCATTTAACGGGTGATAATTAAGTGTGTTCGAATTTGTGACTGCTATTAACCCATCAGGATGCTCATTCATTTGCAACTTTGAAATCCTTTGCTAGAATATAATCTATAGAAAAGATTAGGAGTGGTGACTGTGGCTGAAACTTCAGCTGAAGATTTGATTCATTATATTGCACCAAAAGGAGAATATATCCCTTTTTTAGATGATACGGACTATATCGCAAAAGGAATGGAATGGAAATTATTCACTGCCCGTTCGGTAAAAAGAGAACTATTATATAAAAGTGGCAGTTTTCAAGCTAAAGTCAAATTGGCAGGTTATGAACAATATGGAAATGGCCTTGACACCGTAGTTGTTGAATTTGCAAATGGTAAGCTTAGTTGCATTCACCCTTCCTATTTAAAGGAAATGCAAAGCAACAGTTTCGGAAAAGAATTGTTGAGTGGGCCGGTTTTAGAAACATCCGCAGATTCAAGTGAAACTGTGCAGGTGATGGAAGCACCAATTACGGAAAACTTCGATCAGCTAAGTGCAGAACCCAAAAAAGCAAAAACCAAAACTAAAAAGACGACTGCAAAACCTAAATTGGACTTACCTGGGGAAAAAGTGCATTTCACCGCAACAGTCAAGGAGTTTACGGCGAAAATGAACCATTTCACTGGTGAAGAAGATGAAGTCATACTCTTGGAGAATGTCAAAGTGACAACGGAGCCTGCATTGACTATCGGCGATGCTTGGTGTGGATATAGCAAGACATTAAAAAAAGCTGAGCTAGAAGAAGGGGACGCAATCGAATTTGATGGAAAAGTGGTCGACAAAAAATACAATAAAGAAATACTATATAAAGTCAATAATCCATCTAAGTTAGTGAAACAAGAGATGTAAGCTTAACGCAGAAGTTCTTGCGAAAGGGAGTAAGCCGCCGCTTACTCCCTTTTTTGTTGCTTTAATCAGTTTTCAATAGAAATGAATGCATTCATGTGAACTTATTTAGAATAGATGGGTCCATTCCTGGAATATATTGGTTTTTGGGAGTTACAACTCATGGCCATTACCAATCGTATAGATAAGGGTTTGGCTTATGTGGTTTCATATTTTCCAGTGTTGGGGATAATACATTATGATAATGGATTTATAATAATATAAGGGGGGTTTTTATGTGAAAGAGTTATTTCGGTTATTAAAACAAGGTAATAAATCGGCTTTCATTGCTGCCTGTGTGAATAGTATCATCGCTGTGCTAAAGGGGATCGCTTATTTCATGACAGGCAATGTAGCCATGTTTGCTGAAACTTTACATACTTTGGGCGATGCTGCGAATCAGTTTTTCGTATTTATTGGATCTGCACTAAGTAAAAAGTCACCAACTGATCGATTCCCTGATGGTTTTGGACGCTTGGTTAACCTCGTATTATTAGGGGCGGTGTTGGTTGTCGGGATCATGTCTTATGAAACGATTAAAGAAGGGTTCCATCACATTTTGCACCCTGTAGAATCAACGGGTATCCTTATTAACTTGTCTGTCCTTTCGTTAGCGGTTGTGTTGGAATCATATGTATTATTTAAAGCGATGAAAGAAGTGGTGCATGAGACTGGAATCGAAGCTAAAGGAGCAGCCGTCATATTTAAGAGCTTCGCTGGTTTAAAAAGAGCAAAACCCGCGACAAAATTAGTATTCATGGAAGATATGGTAGCAACCGGTGGTGGGGTACTAGCGATAATTGCCATTTTATTAGCAAACTTCACGCCCTTCATCCAAGCTGAAGGCGTTGCTTCCGTCATGATCGGTCTCGGGATGTTCTATGTGGTTGGTAGGGTATTTCTTGATAATGCTGCAGGTGCTCTTGGGGAAGCCGATATTGAAATGCGACAAAAAATTGGAACTATGGTCATGGATGACCCAGACGTAAGGGATATACAGAAACTTGCCGTAATAAAAGAAGGGGAAGACTTTCATGTTGAACTTGAAGTTGAACTTGATCCCCATATTTCAATCGCCCAAGCGGATGACATTAAGGATCGTTTGTTTAATGAGATATTCAAGGAAAGAGGAGTTACGGATGTCATTATAGAATTTGATGAAAATGATGGTATCCCAAAATGGGAAGGTCAGCTAAAAAAAGAATTGAATGAAATGAAAAAAGAAAGGGAGTAGAGGATGTTTAGAATGGCAGAATATAAAGTGGCCGGATAAAGATATTTGGATGATAATAAAAATCATGAAACGAATGGAATGCCTGTTCAAATATTCACGTACTTTCCTGACGAATGCATTATAAGCTATCATGGACTTAGTTACATAAAGAAGGAATTGGGAGGGTGAATAAGAATGAAGGAACAAGATATTAAACTGGTTGCACTTGATATGGATGGAACGCTTCTCAATAAGGATGGGGAGATATCAAAAGAAAATCGGAGAGCGATAAAAGAAGCAGAAAATCAAGGGATTTTTGTTGTGTTGAGCACAGGGAGATCCTACGCGACATGCAGTGATTTTGCAAAGTCGATGGAACTCCAATCATACCTCATTACCGTAAACGGAAGCGAAATATACGATAATCAAGGAAAACTGGTGGAAAGGAATATCGTCGATAGTGAGTCCATACAATGGATGTGGGAATTAAGCCAAAAACACGGTACACATTTTTGGGCGATTAGTTGCGATAATATATACAGGGCTGAAATGCCTGAAAAAATCCATGATTCTCAATGGCTTAAATTCGGTTTTGATACAACTGATGATGATATCCGCCAAATCATCATGGATGAACTGGTATCAAAAGGAAACTTTGAAATAAGCAATTCCAGCCCAACGAATATTGAAGTGAATGCCATGGGCGTTAATAAAGCGAAAGCGATCAAGCTCGTATGTTCATTGCTCGATATTACGATGGATAATGTTATGGCTGTAGGTGACAGCCTTAACGACCTTGCAATGATTTCTGATGCAAAAGTGGGTGTGGCTATGGGAAACGCCCAAGAAATTGTGAAAGAAAAGGCAGATTGGGTTACAGCAACAAACGATGAAGATGGTGTGGCCAAGGCCATTCGTAAATGGGCGCTTTCAAATTGAATCGAAACTGTATATGGAATGTATTCCATATACAGTTTTTTTATTGAGATGGCGTTCCATGACAAGTTAATTCAGCAGCTGAATTAATTTCTTGAAAATTGTGTATTTTAGAAGTATGATAATCTTGTAGTGTTATATTTTGGTAATATACTAAAATGGGAGGTTTCATAAATGACAAGAAGTTTGCCTGAACAGTGGTGGAATCAATTATCTTTACCAGTTATCTCAGCACCTATGTTTTTAATATCCGGTCCTGAGTTAGTGAAAGAATGCTGCTTGAATGGGGTGATCGGCTCTTTTCCAGCACCGAATGCGCGGCCGATTGAGGTGTTGGATCAATGGATGAGTGATATAAACGATACATTGATTGCAGCAAAGGATAAAGAACCTGGCTCAAAGATTGCTCCATGGGCAATGAATATGGTTGTCCACCGTACATATAGCCGTCTTGAAGAAGAGTTGGAATTGGTCAAAAAGCATCAGCCTCCCATCGTCATTACATCATTAGGTTCACCAAAACATGTGGTTGATGTCGTACATAGCTATGGCGGGTTGGTCTTTTCGGATGTCAGCTCCGTGGATTTTGCAAAAAAAGCTGCGGAGTCAGGTGTGGACGGATTGATCTTGGTTGCTGCGGGAGCCGGTGGTCATGCTGGTGAAATAAATAGCTTTGCTTTCGTGGACAGCGTAAGAACATTCTGGGACGGAATCATTTTGCTTGCCGGATCCATCAGTACTGGCCACAGTATCTTGGCAGCTCAGGCTGCAGGAGCGGATCTTGCATATATGGGTACTCGTTTTATCGTGGCGAAAGAGAGCAGGGCCAATGATGATTATCGTGAAATGCTTGTCGATTCTGATCATGATGACATCATCTTGACTGATGCATTTTCAGGAGTTAATTGTAATATGCTGAAACCGAGCATCAGAAAGGAAGGATTGGACCCAGAACAATTAGCCAAAAAAGAAAAAGTCGATTTTGACAGCATGTCCAAAACATCTGAATCTAAAGCGTGGCGTGATATTTGGTCAGCGGGTCATGGTGTGGGGGCGATTAAAAAAATAGATACAGCCGCAGGCATCATAAAACAATTAGAAAAAGAATATCAGCAATCCTTAAAGAAACTGAACGGACAGGCGGAAAAATTAAAAGGCATTATTTCAAAATGATTTGTAAGCGCTTCATTTAATTATGTTTATATACCTTATTAAAAGGGTATCCAAAATGGATGCCCTTTTTTGCCATGAAAAATAGAGGGGATTTTATCAGCCGATGCTAAGGTCTTAATCAGTTAAGAGGCAATTTAAAACAGGATATAAAGTTATAAATAGTAGATATAGGATGTAAGGCAGTGAAAAAATATTGATAAAAGAATGGAAAAATGTTATATTATTTTCGTGATAATGACCGAATGAACAATATAGTCATTAGTTATTGTTTGCGTGAAAAGTAAATATATATTAAAGATTAAGATAGTGAATTTTAAATATATATTGCAGAAGCAAATGAGTTAAATATGTATTTTTCAATCCGTTTTTCACCGAGATAGATTAAATAAACGGCAAATTCGTCGTAGAGGAGGGCTTGGTAGGCGTGTTAAAATCTTTAAAGGGTGAATTTTTAGCCATAATAAAACATCCTATGATACTCATTTCCATAATAGGGATCATACTGATTCCCTTATTATACAGCGGCACTTTCCTGTGGGCATTTTGGGATCCATATGGGAAGGTGGACCAATTGCCTGTTGCCATTGTCAATATGGATGAGGGTGCGGAGTTCAATGAATCGGAACTTACAATAGGAAAAGATTTAGTCAAGGAGTTAAAGGAAAAGAAGGATTTCGATTGGCATTTTGTCAGTCAAAAAGAAGCAAATGAAGGCCTGAAAAAACAAGATTATTACATGAAAATAGAAATCCCGAAGAACTTCTCCAAAAATGCAACGACCTTACAGGAGGACAATCCGGAAAAACTTGATTTAATTTATACGTCCAATGAAGGGTTCAACTATATATCCACAAAAATAGGTGACGCAGCTTCGGAGAGAATTAAAGGGGAGGTTTCGTCAGCCGTTACGAAAACCTATGCGGAGTCAATGTTCGATAATCTGAACGAAATGGCTGACGGACTCAAAAGTGCCAGTGATGGAGCTGGAGAATTGAAAGATGGAACAGATACAGTGAAGAACGGATCAAATGAACTTGGTGAAGGAATTAACTCTGCTAAAGATGGTTCCAAAAAAGTCGATGAAGGAATTGATTCCCTTCATTCAGGTTCTGTCGAAATCCATGAAAACCTGGAAAAATTAGCTGAAAAATCATTGACCTTTTCGAATGGGGTCGGTTCGGCAGCCGCAGGATCAAAAGAACTCAATCAAGGGTTACAACAGTTTAGCTCTGGTGTTGGACAAATGAAGGATGGGCAATCCGAGCTTTTGAAAGGAGCCAAGAAATCTGAAGCGGGTACTGGTGAATTGGCCTCTGGCCTGCAACAGTCTTTAGAGGGCTTCAATCAAATCGACGAAAAGCTGCCCGCTTTGACAGAGGGAGCAAATGGTGTAGCTGCTGGAGCTTCCCAACTTTCAGGTTCATTATCTGAATGGAGTGCAGCATCGAACGAAGCAAAAGCTGGGGCATCTGAAGTTTCGGCAGGTTTGGATGAGGTTATTTCCGGATTGAAGCAACAATCTGAAGCTACGGATGATCCTGCAGAGAAAGCGCGTTTGGAAGAAGTGATCACTTCTCTAACCCGCATCAGTGAAGGTAGTAAAGGAGTATCTGAAGGAGTAGGTAAACTATCGGCAAGTGCAACTGAAATTGCTAAGGGCTCAAATAGTCTTAGTGCTGGAGCTAATCAGTTAGGTGAAGGCACAAGTGCAATAAGCGGCGGTTTCACTCAATTGAAGCAAGCTCAGGATAAACTCGCCAATGGAGCGAATGAACTGAAAAATGGTCAAGGTCAATTGGTATCTGGCTTGACAACATTTGGTGATAGTATAGATTCTGCACAAAGTGGGCTTGGACAGTTAACCGAAGGCAGCAATAACTTGGTAAGCGGACTTGATCAGCTTGAAGATGGCTCCAAGCAATTATCAAGTGGAACCTCACAGCTTTCCGAAGGTTCGAAAGGTCTGGTTAGAGGAACGGATAAGTTGAAGGAGGGTTCATCCAGCCTTACTAGCGGAATGGGAGAACTGGCGAATGGAGCCATTAAGTTACAAGATGGAATCGCCAAACTTTCAGATGGATCTGCAGAATTACATGACGAATTAAGTGATGGGGCAGACGAAGCAGGCAAGATAAAGTCCAATGATGAAGTATATGACATGTTTGCAAGCCCAGTTAAAGTGGATAAATTACCAATTAATGATGTCCCGAACTATGGCACTAGTTTTGCACCATATTTAATTTCATTAAGTTTATTTATCGGGGCTATCGTTCTGACGATCATTTTCCCGTTAAAAGATCCTGCTGTAAAACCCGCGAGTGGATTTAGCTGGTTTATTAGTAAATACAGCGTCATGGCACTCATAGGAATCTGCCAAGCCATAATGGTGGATTCGATTTTAATTTTAGGTCTTGGAATCAATGTTACGAGCCTGCCGCTATTTTTTGCAGTAAGCATTCTTGCTAGCTGTACATTCATGGCAATCATTCAGTTCCTGGGTTCGGCCTTTGACAATCCTGGCCGGTTCATAGCATTATTGATTTTGATTCTTCAACTGACCAGCAGTGGCGGAACATTCCCGAATGAATTAGTTCCTGGCTTCCTGCAAGGATTCACACCGTTCTTACCGATGACATATTCTATTAATGCTTTCCGTGCAGTCATCTCAACTGGAGATTATAGCTTCATGTGGCATAATCTTGGCATATTAGCAATATTCCTCGTTGTGGCATTAATATTATCACTTCTTTACTTTATTTATCGGTATAAGAAATTGAACGGCGCATTAAATGAAAAACAGGAAGAAGCAACTGTATAATGATCAAAAAAACAGCGACCCATGACGGGTCGCTGTTTTTTGATAAATATCAGGTAATAAGTGAAATGCAGGGAAATAAAAGTGCCCCTAAAATAACACCCATCGTAAAGTAATGCATTCCTGTTCTCGTGGAAAGGGCAATTTGCAATAAAAACGTTATTTTGTTTGGTGCGCCTAAACAATGAAGTAATTATGCAATCAGCTATACCCTTGTCTTTTGAGAAGCAGGTGCATATTTCTTCATTGGATTTTTTGCAATGACTTCCTTTAAATAAGGATGGCCAGAAGGTCCTGGTTTTCTCATTAGTTCCATTAGGTAAGATATATCGTCCATAGCCCTGTGTGTTTGGAAATTCGTAATATTATGTGCCTGCAATAATGTTAAGAGTTTACCATTCTCAAATCCGTATTGCTTCCAAGGTACATTCCGCATCGTACAGAACCATTTCTGATCATTGATTTCCGGATACATTTGGTAAAGAAAACTTCTATCGAAAGAAGCATTATGTGCGAAAATAGAATCGGTACGCGAAATGAAGGATTTAACTTTTTCATCATGAAAACTTTTTCCTTCTACGGAACTGTATGGAATTCCATGAACTCTATACGCTTGATCATAATTCCTTCTTGCTCCAAAGGAGAGGGGCTCCCTTAAAAATGATTCCTGATCAATAAGATTAATAATTTCCCCTGTTTCACTGCTGTATGTAAAGAGTATAAGAGCAAGCTCGATAATTTCATCTGAAGAGGGACGTAAACCAGTTGTTTCTACGTCAAGCACTAAACCTAATCTATTAGACATTTTTTTTCCTCCAGTTGGGTTACATTCTTTTATTATAGCTGAATTAGGATAGCTATTGAAAGTGTAATGATTGTTTTAAAGTAGCATTCTGAAAATTGGTAGAGTAAGTGAGGATAAACAATGCTAAAAAAAAGATAGAGTATTGCTTTTTTCAAAGCAATCTCTATCTTTTTTTATCCATAGAAGTTCATAAGAATTGCAATATGCTTTCCAATTCATGTTCGGCAATTCGTATGAATTCTTCGTTTTTTTGAAGACTGAAAAGATTCTTGGATTGTTCTAAAAAGTGCAGTCCTTTTTCAGGTTGTTGAAGATGAACAAGATTCTTACCAGTTAAAAGATGGAGTTCCGCATATAAATATAATGATTCTATCGAATTACAAATGTTGATCCCTTTAAGGGTATAATTTAATGATTCCTGATAATAATGAAGTTCAGTCAATGTTTGTGCCAATCCATGAATGATCTTCAAGATAATAGTGCCTTCTTGATTCACATGGGGAATATTCTCGATAAACTCCAGTGCTTCATTGAAGATGTTGATGGCCTCTTCATAATTCTTCGTTTTAAAATGGATAATTCCGATACTATTTAAAACTTCTATCTCCTGTTGATGAAGAATGACCCGTTTCCCCATGGTAATCTGAATGGCCTCATTCAATAATTCTATAGCCCTTTGTTTGTCATTGTACAAATAAAAAAAAGAGATACCTTCCTGCCATTTCAAGAATTGATAAAACGATATCGATTTTTCCGGTGCAGTTGCCATTTCTTTTTGGACGATTTCATAAATTGCTTCATAATTACGTGTGCGTTTGTATTTGTTAATCAAAAGTTTAATGGTTTCTATGTAATTATAAATCGGTTCATTTTTGGTGGTGAAGAAATACGGCAGGTCAACTTTAAGCTTAACCGCAAAAAGTGCCAATTCATCAATGGTTGGAGAAGTGATGCTTCTTTCATAATCTGACAGGGCATTAGGTTCACATATATCCTTAGCCAGTTCTTCTCTTGTAAGATTTTGTTTTATTCGTAATTCGTTGATAACAGAGCCAACCTCTATTTTCATTACAATTGCCCCTTTGTACCTATGTCTGAATTCTATTTTAACATAATTTTATTTTTATAAGTACGATAATTGAAAGATAGTATGATATAACTACTTTACATATGTTCTGGAATGACATTTTTTTGAAGTGAAAACTGCAAGACTTCTTTTCTAAATAAAGTGAAAGGTTCCCGCATGTTTTGCTTGGAGTTTCTAATAAAGGATAATAGCAAGTTTTAGATTTGGAATATAAGGATAAAAAAAGGAGGCGGCAATCTGCCGCCTCTAACGTTTTTAATTTCCAATGAATTGCTGGGTCCAATAGTGGGTGTATTTCCCTCCTGTCACATGCCCAATTCCAATATGTGTATAGTTCTTGTTCAGAATATTGGCCTTATGTCCAGGGCTGTTCATCCATGATTTCATGACAGCATCCGCACTAGGTTGACCTGCTGCGATATTTTCCCCTGCGTACTTGTAACTAATCCCAAAGGATTTCATCATTTCGAAAGGCGATCCATATCTGGGGCTTGTATGATTGAAATAATTACTATCTCGCATATCCTCGGATTTCAGAATTGCTACGTGAGAAATGGATGTATCCATTTTAAGGGAAGGGAGGCCCCGTTTTAACCGTTCTTCGTTCACTAAACTAAGGACCTGCTGTTCAACTGATTGACTTTCTTCTCGATTAACTGTGGTGTTGGTAGCGGGAAGATTTATGATTTGTCCGATTCGAATTTGGTTTGCATCGTTTATAGCAGAGTTCGTTTTAAGTAATTCGTCAATGCTGACATCATATTCAGTAGCGATTTTCGTTAAGGTATCTCCTTTTGCCACCTCGTAAGTATTGGCACCCAGAGCAACTTTTGGAGCTAATAGGGATAGCGACAGTGCTGATAAAAGGATGATTTTCTTCATTTTGATTCCTCCTAGTAGAATATCTGGATTGGAAGTATAGTATGCTATAAAAATAGTTTTGTGTAAAATTAGCTCATTAACATTCCTTACTGGAATGGGAAAAAGGTATCGAATGGGAAGCTGAGGTTAAGGGTCCATATAACCCGGAAGTGTGTTAAGAGTAACCAAAATCATAGGGCTTTTTGATAAATTGGAAGAATTATTTCATGTAGAAAAAGAATCATTTTACGTTTGCAGGCCATGTTTGTCAGGGTAAATAATAATAGCATCAAAACGATATAGTTATATGGAACTAATAAATTATCCTAAGGGTGGAGCTTGTATGGATTTAAAGGCAGGGAAAATGTTTTGGAAAGATACATTTGAAGCTAGAAAATATCCAATTTTGGAAGAGGATCTTTCATGTGATGTTTGTATAGTAGGGAGTGGTTCATCGGGGGCGCACTGTGCCTATTTTTTGGCAGAGACGGGTCTGAATGTCGTCCTTATCGATAAACGGGATATAAGTGAAGGAAGTACGCTTGCGAATACTGGACTTTTACAGTATTCAAATGATAAATCATTAACTTCCCTCATCCATAGTTTTGGAGAAGAAGCGGGGACACGACATGTTCAGCTTTGTTTGGACGCCATTCGGACCCTTGAGAAAGAGGTTGTTCCAAGTTTAAAGGAAAATCCAGATTTTAAAATTAGAAAAAGCTTGTACTATGCATCCAATCCAGAGGATGTTTCCAAGCTTAAAGAAGAATATAGTAATCTTAAATCCCGTAATTTCCCTGTTGAATATTATACTGAAAAAGAACTTGGCCGTAAATTTTCGTTTTCAAAAGAAGGAGCGCTGGTTACAGGTAATGATGCCGAAATCAATCCTTATAAACATGCTCATTTATTGATTGAAAAGGCATTTTCGAAAGGCGTACGTGTCTATTCAAAAACGAAAATCAATGGGAAGATATTAAAAGAGAATCAAACCCAGTTATTTACCGAAACCGGACACACGATACATGCACAGGCGGTCATCTTCGCAACTGGGTATGAAGCCCAAGAAGAAGTGAAGGATAAAAATGCAGTGATCCTCAGTTCATATGCCATCACAACAAATCAAATAGCCGATCGAGCTAAATGGCATGATAATATGATGATCTGGGAAACGGCACGGCCTTATTTATATACAAGAAAAACTCCTGACAACCGAATTATCATTGGAGGTCTTGATGAATCTATCGATTATCTGGAGAAGAGGGATTCAATGATTTTGAACAAAAGAGATAAATTATTGAAGCAGCTTATCAATTTGTTTCCAGAATTAGAGAATCGGGTCAGGGCTGATTATTATTGGGGAGCTTTTTTTGGTGAGACCCATGATGGTTTACCGACAATAGGAATATATCCTAACCATCCTAATTGTTATTTCTTATTAGGTTATGGCGGTAATGGGACGGTTTATAGTGTCATCCTCTCCCAAATCATCAGGGATTTGATTACAAGGGGAGGGCATGAGCACTCGGCATTGTATGTTAAGGAAAGGAATTTTTCAAAAAGTATTGTCCACTAAGCCAGGTATCTTCTCTTCAAGAATAGAATAAAGTAGACAGCTGAATATACCGGGGGGATACTTCGATGTGGTTAAAGGAATTGGACACAGAAAGGCTGCGTTTAATCGAAATAGGTCACCATCATGCTGAGAGTCTGTTTGAAATTCTCTCTAAAGATGAAGTGACCAAATATGATGGAATAGAAAGTTTAACCCGAGTTGAAGATGCCCGCCGCTTAATCGACTCGTTTAAAAGTGCTTATATAAACAAACGTGGGCTGAGGTGGGGAGTCATTTTAAAGGATTCAGGCAAATTCATCGGAACTGTTGGCCTGAACCAATTGAGCCTTGCGAACAAACGGGCCGAAATAGGATATGAAATCCATCCCGAATATTGGAGGAATCATTTTACGTCTGAAGCCGTTAACGAAGTATTGCGGTATTGCTTTGAAGAATTGGGACTAAACAGAATTGCGGCATTAACTTTCAAGGATAATATTGCATCCAGAAACCTATTGAAGAAATTTGGTTTTAAAGAGGAAGGCACCCTTCGAAGTTATCTATTTCTTCGGGCTAAATCGCATGATGCACTGGTATTTTCCTTGTTAAGCTCAGAGTATTGCCAGTTAAGACAACAAATTATTCAGGAATCAAATAGATTATAGTTTAGTAGTAGAACATTGCAGCTGGCCAATAGGGCCAGTTTTTATTTGTGTGATTTCTCTCCCGCTAGAATCAATTTATATCACTAAAGGACAATATACATATTTTTCATGTTAAAATTAGAATAAAGATTCATTAATCAGTCCGGATGGACATAAAAAGGAGCAAAATCATTGTGAAGATATTATTTCCGTTGCTTGCGGTCCTAGGCGGAATCACCATTGCCATACAAGGTCAAATCAATGGTGGGCTAGGGAAAAAAGTGGGAGTCATTGAAGCCTCTTTCATATCTTTTGGAATCGGGACACTCGCTTTATTATTTATTGTTTTGTTCGCGGGAAATGGAAACATATCTGCCATCGCTTCTGTTCCAAAATGGCAATTGATAGGCGGACTCTTAGGGGCTATTTATGTCATTGTGATGGTATTGGTCGTCCCTCAGATTGGAGTGGCACCAGCATTGGCCGGGGTTATCGCAGGCCAGATACTGATTGGGGCAGTCATTGACCATTTCGGTTTATTTGGAGGCGTACGGATCCCATTGGATGTGAAAAAGGTGACAGGCATTTGTTTGCTTTTCGTGTCATTATATTTATTTAATCATAAATGAAGAAGGGTCATTATCATTGGATTTGACGCGTACTTTTAGGTGAGGAACTGAAAGAATATCTCTATTCCTACATAGTTATTATCCATTATTTGGGGTGTGATTGAAAAGACCTGAATATTATTTTGAGAAAAAATGTTATTCTACTAAAGTTTAATGTTTGTTAGTAAATGGTTTGCTAGGAACGTGGCCTTAGCAACCGACCTGGCTTTAGTTATTAGAATATTTAGAAAAGAGTAGACGAGCGAACTTATATGAATACTGGTATAAATGTGTTTGGAAAAATACTGCAAGTCGGCAGTCTTTTTACTTATCATTCCTATTTACCTAGTATCTAGATCGAATTGATTAGCGAATAAATACTATCTTGTGAAAAAGTACTCATCGGTTTATTGATTTTTTGATTTATTCGTAATATACTTAAAATTCAACATCTTTAATTCGAGGTATAGTACCCTTAGCGAGGTTGAAAAGAGGCTGATTTTTTCACTAGTAAACTGCATTAATGCTTTTTTAGGGAGAAATATGGATTTATGCAAACGGTTCGCTAGTTGTTTTTTGTGGATTCCTGCCATGAATGCTTCTAACTTTCCTCGCTGACATTATTATGTACTATACGGAAGATTAATAGGTGCTAGAAGGATAATCTCTTAAATGGGAATATTCTAAGAAAGAATAAAGATAGGGGGAATATTTTTTGAAAAAGTCTAAATTTTCAGTGCTTGCTCTTCTTATGGCCATCATGCTAATGCTTGCGGCATGCAACGGCGGTTCGAAGGAAACTTCGAATGAAAAGGAAGGCGGCTCGGGTGACTCATCCGGATCAAAAGTATTAAACGTAAACAACTCAAGTGAACCTGGTTCGCTTCACCCTGCCAATGCGCAAGGTACTCATGAATCATGGATCCTTGAACATACGTTTGAGGGACTGACGAAGAAAACGGAAGAGGGCAAAATCGTACCTGGTTCTGCGGAATCATGGGAAATCAGTGAAGATGGATTAACTTGGACATTCAAATTGAAAGATGGTTTGAAATGGTCAAATGGAGATCCGCTTACAGCGACTGACTTCGAATATGCTTGGAAATATGCTTTGAAACCGGAAACAGCTGCTGATTATGCCTACCAACTTTATTATCTTAAAGGCGGGGAAGCATACAACAGTAAGAAAGGGAAGGAAGAGGACGTAGGAGTAAAAGCGACAGACGAACATACGTTAGTGGTCACTTTGGAACAGCCTACACCATACTTCCTTGACTTGACTTCTTTCTATACTTTCTATCCAATCGATAAAAAGGTGCAGGAAGAAAATCCAAAATGGGCTTTGGATGCAAAGACACACGTTTCGAACGGTCCGTTCAAATTAACGGAATGGAAACATAAAGAAAGCCTGAAAATCGAAAAGAATGAAAATTACTACGATAAAGATAAAATCAAATTGGATGCGGTTAACTTTGCTCTAATTGAAGATGAAAATACAGCATGGCAAATGTATCAGAGTGGCGAATTGGATATTGCTTATCCACTGCCAGTGGACGTGCAAGGTCAATTGGTTAACTCCGGTGACAAAGAATTCAAAAACGGCGCAGAACTTGCTGTTTACTATTACAACTTCAATACGAAAGTAAAACCTTTCAACAATGCGAAGGTCAGGAAAGCGCTTTCGATGGCTATCGAACGTAAAAAAATTACCGAAAATGTTGCTCAAGGCGGTCAAAAGCCTGCATTTGGTGTAATCCCTCCGGGAATTCCTGACGCAACTGGTGATTTCCAGGAAAATACAGGCGACCTGTTTAAGGAAAACGTAGCTGAAGCAAAGAAATTGTTAAAAGAAGGTCTTGCTGAAGAAGGCATGAAAGAATTACCTAAGTTTTCAATTTTGTATAACACATTAGATTCCCATAAGAAAATTGCTGAAGCCGTTCAAGGGATGTGGCGTGATAACCTAGGTGTTGAAGTGACACTTGAAAATGCAGAATTCCAAGTTAAGCTAGATCGTGAAAAAGCCGGCGACTTCGAAATTTCCCGTGCAGGATGGGTTGGTGACTATGTTGATCCGATGACCTTCATGCTTTGGGAAACTGACGGAGCTTATAATGATGCAGGTTGGTCCAACAAAGAATATGATAGTTTATTAAAAAAGGCAAAATCTACAATGGAACCAAAAGAGCGTATGGCTGCTTTACATAAAGCAGAGGAAGTTCTGATTGAAGAAATGCCGATCCTTCCGGTTTACTTCTATACAAAACCATATATGGTTAAATCGAATGTTACTGGAGTCTATGCTCCGATTAACGCTTATCCGAACTTTATTTACGCGGATAAAAAGTAAGAGAGTGATAAAAGTGAAATGGGAGGTATGTCCGATTAAGGACATACCCCATTTTTCAATTGCGAATTTGAATATTTCATGAATTCATTTCCGTTTTCAACTCCTTAGAAAATCGATGATTGGGGTGATTACCATGTTGAGATATACATTAAACCGTTTTAAATGGGCGATTATTACTTTGTGGGCAGTTATTACATTAACGTTCATCATAATGCATACGATTCCGGGAAATCCATTTGCGAAAGAAGGAGCTATGCCTCCTGCTGTTTATGAAAACCTTCAAGTCCACTATGGATTGGACAAGCCGTTGTTGACCCAATATGGGAATTATTTATTGGAAGTCGTTCAATTTGATTTTGGTCCTTCATTGAAATCCTCATCGATTTCTGTGAATGATTACATTTTGAAGGGATTTCCAGTGTCCTTGCACTTAGGGGCACAAGCATTGGTGATTGCCATCTTCTTTGGGCTGATTTTGGGTGTAGTGGCTTCGCTGAAAAGAAATAAATGGCCCGACTATTTATCAATGGTCATTGCCATCGTAGGAATCTCAGTTCCTAACTTTATCCTGGCGACTATTTTAATCAATTATTTTGCGATAAAGTGGAACATATTCCCTGTAGCTACATGGGCGACATGGCAGCATACCATTTTACCTTCCATTGCCCTTTCGATGATGCCGCTTGCTTTCATCGCGAGATTGATGCGGACAAGCATGCTTGAAGTAATGGGGCAGGATTACATTTTGACAGCTAAGGCCAAAGGATTGAAACGGAGCGGTGTCATAATCAAACATGCGATTCGGAATGCGTTATTGCCGATTATAACGATTCTGGGCATCCTTACGGCTAATATCGTGACAGGAAGCTTCATCATTGAACGTATTTTTGGTATTCCGGGCATGGGAGATATGTTCGTAAAGGGAATATCCAACAGAGACTACCCGGTCATTCTTGGTTCCACAATTGTGTATAGTGCTGTGCTTATCCTATTGATATTCATTGTTGATATAGCCTATACGTTGATTGATCCTAGAATTAAAGTGACGGGGGAGAAGAAATAATGGCAGATAAAGTGCATTTAACCGAAGATATGTTCCAACCCGCAGAAGACAACTTTAAGGAAGCTGAAAAAATAGCCAGACCTACAGTTTCATATTGGTCTGACGTCTGGCGTCGGTTTAAAGAAAATAAGCTGGCGATGACGGGACTTGTTCTTATAGTCCTCTTGGTCTTGATGGCGATTTTTGGTCCGTATATTAACGGATATACTTATTATGGTCAAGATTTCGAGAAAAAGAATCTTAGCCCAAATAGCGAGCATTGGTTTGGAACGGATTCATCAGGAAGGGATCTATTTACGCGAGCTTGGTATGGTGCGAGGATATCCTTGTTCATTGGATTGATGGCAGCGCTGATAGACTTTTTAATTGGTGTCCTTTATGGCGGGATTTCAGCCATTCGCGGTGGGCGCACAGATAATATCATGATGCGGTTTGCCGAGGTGATCTATGCGATCCCATACTTATTGATGGTTATCTTAATGATGGTCGTATTAAAACCTGGTATTCTGCCGATCATCATTGCGATGTCGATTACGGGGTGGATTCCGATGGCTCGACTTGTACGCGGACAGGTATTACAACTTAAAGAGAATGAATATATCCATGCCGCAACCATCTCTGGAGCCAACACGAGCTGGACTTTAAGAAAACATATGATTCCAAATACAATGGGACCGATCCTTGTCAATTTAACGTTGACTGTACCTACTGCTATTTTTGCCGAAGCTACACTTAGCTTTTTGGGATTGGGAGTGCCAGCACCTCAGGCAAGCTGGGGAACATTGACAAGTGATGCCCTGGGAAGCATTCTGGTAGGAAACTTCTATCAACTTTTAATTCCTGCAATATTGATTTCCTTAACCATGTTCGCGTTCAATGTGGCTGGTGACGGATTGCAGGATGCCCTGGATCCAAAACTTCGGAAATAAATGAGTCCTAACATAAAGATTTGATATTACTAGAATAGGAGGGACGATGATGGAGAACCTATTAGAAGTCAATGATTTACACATCACCTTCCATACTTATGCAGGAAAAGTGCAAGCGGTTCGCGGCGTGAACTTTGATGTGAAAAAAGGGGAAGCCGTTGCCATTGTTGGGGAGTCCGGATGCGGCAAAAGTGTTACAGCGAAATCTATCATGAGATTATTGGAAACACCTCCAACAGAGTATGGAAAAGGGTCGATTAACTTTGGCGGTAAGGACCTGCTGAAAATAAGTGAAAAGGAAATGCAGAAGATTCGCGGAAATGAAATCAGCATGATTTTCCAGGATCCGATGACTTCGCTCAATCCAACGACAAAAATCGGCAGCCAGATCATGGAAGGTATTTTAAAGCATAATAAAAACATGACCCGAAATGATGCATATGAACGGGCGTTGGAAACGCTCAAACTGGTAGGTATACCTCAGCCGGAAAAAAGGATGCAGCAATATCCGCATGAGTTTTCAGGTGGTATGCGCCAAAGGGCGATGATCGCAATGGCCCTTGCTTGTGAACCGAAATTGCTGATTGCCGATGAGCCTACAACAGCATTGGATGTAACGATACAAGCGCAAATTTTGGAACTGATGAAAGATATCCAACGAAGAATGGATACTTCCATCATTTTAATCACTCATGATTTAGGTGTGGTTGCGGAAACATGTGAACGGGTAGTCGTCATGTATGCAGGCAAGGTCGTGGAGACGGGGGCGGTAGAAGCTATATTTTCAAGCCCGCAGCATCCATATACAAGAGGCCTGCTTAAAACGGTGCCAAGGCTCGATATGGAAAAAACGGCTCCGTTGGTCCCGATTATCGGATCACCACCGGATTTATTGGATCCGCCAAAAGGGTGCCCGTTTTATCCAAGATGTGAATCAGCAATGAAAGTGTGCAAAGACCATGATCCGGAGCTTGAAGTAGTGGAAGAAGGTCAGACAGCCGCATGCTGGCTGCACCACCCAATGGCAAAGGCAGCACAGGTACAAGCACGGACTAATGTATAAAGGAGGAGAACCAATGGTTTCACTGAAAAATAAGGTCGTAAAAGAAATGACGGACAACGAAAATTCTCCTCTTGTTGAAATAAAGAATCTGAAAAAGTACTTTCCTATTGGTTCTCAATCGCTGAAAGCGGTGGATGGTTTGGATCTCAAAATCTATCCAGGGGAAACTGTCGGTCTTGTCGGGGAAAGCGGCTGCGGAAAATCGACAGCAGGCCGTACAATCACTCGGCTTTATGAACCGACAGATGGAGAAGTTCTTTTTCAGGGGAAAAATGTTTTCGATTACAAACCTGGGGAAATGTCACATATCCGCCGTGAAATACAAATGATTTTCCAAGATCCCTATGCATCCTTGAACCCAAGGATGAAGGTGGAGGAATTGATTGGGGAGCCACTTGCCATTCATGGGATATCAAAAGGTAAAGAGCGAAGAAAACGGGTGGAAGACTTGTTAAAGCTGGTTGGATTAAGTCCGGAACATATCACTCGTTTTCCCCATGAATTCAGTGGGGGACAACGCCAGCGTATTGGAATTGCAAGGGCTTTGGCTTTAAATCCTAAATTCATCGTTTGTGATGAACCTATTTCTGCCTTGGATGTTTCAATACAGGCTCAAGTGGTCAACTTATTAAAAGAGCTTCAAAAAGAAATGGGATTGACTTATTTATTCATCGCGCATGATTTATCAATGGTCAAATATATTTCAGATCGAATTTTAGTCATGTACCTTGGAAGAATGATGGAACTTTCGGATAGTGATTCTTTAACGAAAGATCCGCTTCACCCATACACACAGGCTTTGCTTTCTGCAGTGCCGATACCAGACCCGACTATTAAACGGGAAAGAATCGTACTTAAAGGGGATGTACCAAGTCCCATCAATCCGCCGAGCGGCTGTGTATTCCGAACTCGCTGCCCTAAAGCGATGGAGATATGCTCCAGTGCTGTACCTGAATGGAAAGAACAAAAACCAGGGCATTTCGTTGCTTGTCATTTATATTGGTAAACAAAAAAACCAGTTGCATTTGCAACTGGTCTTTTTTACACACTTATGTAAAATGTTATTAGAATAGGAGCGATTACCTGAAGATTTAAATTAATTATCGGGATATCAAAATAAATTACTAGGAATCTGAAAATAAAACATATAATATGTAATTATATGTAAAAATTAACTTCTATAGAATTTTTTCGATTTGTGAGAGAAGGAGGGATTGTTAGTGTATTCCACGATAACTAGTGAAATCGTCGATCGTGTCATGATTGTTACTCTTAATCGTCCTGAGAAAATGAATGCTTTCAATGAAAAAATGTGTGAAGAGATGATTCACGCTTTTAATGAAGCGGACGAAAATGATGACGTACGAGCCGTCATTTTAACTGGCGCTGGAGATGCTTTTTGTGCTGGGATGGATTTGGAAAAAGGTGCAGAAACCTTTATGGATCACACTCCTTTGGTTGAATATCGCGATGCAGGGGGAATGCTGTCATTACGGATTTTTGAGATGAAGAAACCTATGATAGCCGCCATTAATGGAGCGGCAGTCGGGATAGGGATAACAATGACTTTGCCCATGGACATTAGAATTGCTTCATCAAATGCAAAAATGGGCTTTGTATTTGCGAGGCGGGGGATCACCATGGAGGCATGCAGCGGCTGGTTCTTACCTAGGCTTGTAGGAATGGGTAAAGCTTCCGAATGGATTTTTACCGGCAGGATGATTTCGGCCAGTGAAGCAAATGAGGGAAGGTTGGTAAATAAGATCGTTGAGCCAGACGAATTGATGTCGGCTGCAATGGAAATTGCAACTGACATTGCGGAAAATACATCTTCCGTCTCTGTGACGCTATCCCGGCAGTTAATGTGGACGATGCTTGGTGCGAACCATCCTGTTGAATCACACAAAATAGAATCGAAAATGATTCATTGGACCGGAAAACAAGCGGATGCACTCGAAGGGATTGAAGCTTTCCTCAAAAAAAGGAAAGCCGAATTCAAAATGAAAAGCAGCACTGATATGCCACCGTTTTATCCATGGGGAACGGACCGAACCTATGAAGTGGAGAAGAAATGAATGGGGTAATATCAGGGAATCCAGAGCTTCGGAAGTGCGTGATAATTTTTACTTTTCGGATAAATTAGGGTTTCTATTCTTAGTGTGTTATACTGAGTTTACCATTTACTATACTTGTTTCATGTTCCCTATTCCATGTGAATAGGGTTTTTTTATGATTGCTTTTTCAATAAAAAAACAGACCCTACAAGTAGGGTCCGTTATATTGTATTTAAAATTACGCTTTTTGAACGTTAGTAGCTTGGGGTCCACGTTGACCTTGCTCAACTTCAAAAGTAACTTCTTGACCTTCGTCTAATGATTTGAATCCTTCGCTTTGGATAGCTGAGAAATGTACGAATACATCGTCTCCGTTTTCGCGTTCGATGAAGCCAAATCCTTTTTCTGCGTTAAACCATTTTACTTTACCTTGTTCCATTGTTGTTGCCTCCTAGTGTGAATCCACACATTGTGTTACTACCCTTGCTCAATCATTAGACGAAAAGTTTTTCACTTATCAATCTTCCCGAACAAAAATAATTCTTTTTAAATATAACAGATAATGTCGGAATCTGCAAGCTAACAAAGGAAGATTATTTATGTACACAGCAATGAATAAATCTTGATGCCCATTATTATCCACCTGGGTGTGCTTGCCGTGACATTACATTGACCCTAAAAACACGGAATATTTTCGAAAAAAAGAATTCAAGTTAATCAATCGCAAGTTGTAGTTGTGGACATCTCATCTACAAATTTTTCCGATTTATGACGCATTCCTAATACGGTCATCCCAAAAGACTTGGCGATTTTTAAGTTTCCTGTCCGATTTTTCCAGAAAAGAACTCATTCAAATTTTGACTTTTTAAAATTTTCACCCCCTGCATCATTCTTTTCCGAATCATTCGTAAGTTCCGATAATATTTTAAATGGGACAGCGAGTGCTTAACAATCATGCTATAATACTAGTAATCAATGGAATGGGGTGTATTCATGAACGTGAAAGACATATATGGACAGCTGCCTACTATTGAATCAAAACGCTTGGTAATGAGGAAAGTCACCATGAATGATGCCGAAGACATGTTCACTTATGCATCCAACAGTGAAGTTTCCCGTTATGTCACATGGGAAGCTCATCGTTCCCTAAGTGATACAAAAGATTTTATCCGATTTATCCTACAAAATTATGAGGATAATAAAATTGCTCTATGGGGCATAGAACACAAGCATAGTGGTAAGTTGATTGGTACGATTGATTTTGTTACATGGCAGGTTGATCATCATAGTGCAGAAATCGGATATGTGCTTGCACCCGAATATTGGGGGAGTGGCTTGATGACGGAGGCAGCTCAAAAGATAATCGCTTTTGGCTTTGAAAATATGAACCTAGTTCGAATACAAGCACGGTGCTTCGTTGAAAATTTGGGTTCAGAGCGAGTCATGCAAAAGTCTGGCATGTCTTTTGAGGGAATCATAAGAAAAGGAATGTTTGTTAAGGGAAAGCATCAAGACCTAAAGCTATATTCCATCATAAAATGATGGCTGTGAAGTCAGCTGATCAAAGAGATAATAATAAGGAGATATACATCGGCTTTGAAAGCCTGAATTTCTGTTCATGATAATTATAAATATGGGAAAATCAAAAACAAACAATATGTGCAAATATTGAATAAAAAACTATACAAAACGTCTAATGAAAAAAGTCGATTTGAAAAATATAATGAAACTATGAAATCGTGTTGAAATGGAGGGTATATTAATGGCAGTTATCAATGATGTAGAAACGTTGAAAAATTATATCGGTGGCAAATGGGTGGAGTCCACAACTTCGAAACATGAACAAGTGCCTAATCCGGCAACAGGGGAAGCATTGGCAATCGTTCCCCTTTCAACAAAGGAAGATGTAAACCAAGCGGTGCAGGTTGCTAAAAAGGCTTTTAAAGAATGGAAAAAGGTGGCCGTTCCAAAAAGAGCTCGCTACTTATTCCGTTACCAGCAATTATTGATAGAACATTGGGATGAGCTTGCAAAGCTGGTCACTATCGAAAACGGAAAAAGCTATACAGAAGCATATGGTGAGGTTCAGCGTGGGATTGAATGCGTAGAGTTCGCAGCAGGTGCGCCTACATTGATGATGGGCAGTCAGCTACCTGATATTTCCCCAGGCATTGAATCTGGCATGTATCGGTATCCAATGGGTGTCGTTGCCGGGATTACACCGTTTAATTTCCCGATGATGGTGCCATGTTGGATGTTCCCGCTGGCAATAGCTTGTGGAAATACGTTTATCTTAAAACCTTCAGAACGGACACCGCTTTTAGCCAACCGTCTTGTGGAATTATTGACAGAAGCTGGAGTTCCAGATGGGGTTGTCAATATTGTCCATGGAGCCCACGATGTTGTGAATGGGATTTTGGAACATGAAGACATTAAAGCGGTATCATTTGTGGGATCCCAGCCTGTCGCAGAGTATGTATACAAAACGGCAGCTGCCAATAAAAAACGTGTCCAGGCTTTATCAGGAGCGAAAAATCATTCAATCGTCATGCCTGATGCGAATTTGGATAATGCGGTAACGAACATAACGAATGCCGCTTTCGGTTCTGCAGGCGAGCGCTGCATGGCTGCATCAGTGGTTGTTGCGGTGGGGGAAGTGGGAGATTCGCTCGTTGAGAGATTAAAGGCTGCAGCGGATGATATCAAGATTGGAAATGGAATGGATAAGGACGTTTTCCTGGGACCAGTGATCCGTGATACTCATAAAAAGAGAACTGAACAATATATTGAAATCGGGGAAAAAGAAGGAGCTGTCCTCCTTCGTGATGGCAGGCATGAAGGCGATCAGGAAAATGGCTATTACGTTGGACCGACCTTATTTGATCATGTGAAAACAAATATGAAAATTTGGAAGGATGAAATTTTTGCCCCTGTCTTATCCATAGTACGGGTTAATACCCTTGAAGAAGCAATCGAATTGACCAATCAATCCGAATTTGCCAATGGTGCCTGCCTCTATACGGATAGTGCAAAAGCCATCCGGGAATTTCGCGAAGAAATTGATGCAGGTATGCTTGGTATTAACCTTGGGGTACCGGCGCCAATGGCATTCTTTCCATTTTCCGGATATAAAAGTTCATTTTATGGAGATCTTCATGCCAATGGGAAAGACGGCGTTGAATTTTACACTAGAAAGAAAATGTTAACGGCAAGATACTGATAGGAAATTGGGGGTCGACACAAATTGTGGTCGGCCTTCATTTATAAATTATTTTAGGAGGAGTGTACCTTATGCAAGTTGAAAAACAGGGTCAGGATCTTAAAGCGATGGATGGTAAATATGTATGGCATCATATGAAAGGGGCTGAATCCAGTCCTGGAGCAATGGTGATCAAAAACGGGCAAGGAGCATGGATAACGGATGTTGATGGGAATCGTTTCCTGGATGGGATGTCAGGTTTATGGTGTGTCAACGTTGGGTATGGCCGCACGGAATTGGCTGATGCGGCTTACGAGCAGCTGAAGGAACTTCCTTATGCCCCTTTAACGAATAGCCACATCCCGGCCATTAAGCTAGCAGAGAAATTAAATGAATGGCTTGGTGGGGATTATGTGATTTTCTTCTCTAACAGCGGTTCGGAAGCGAATGAGACTGCTTTTAAAATTGCGCGGCAGTATCATCAGCAAAAAGGTGAACATGGACGTTATAAATTCATTTCCCGTTATCGCGGCTATCATGGAAATTCAATGGGCGCCCTGTCAGCCACCGGGCAGGCACAGCGAAAATATAAATATGAACCACTCGCCCCAGGATTTCTTCATGTATCACCGCCAGATTCTTACCGAAATCCAGAGGATGAAAGCGGAGAAATAAGTGCAGCGGAAATTGAACGGACCATTACATGGGAGTTGAGCGAAACGGTGGCTGCGGTCATCATGGAACCAATCATCACTGGGGGCGGAATTTTGATGCCGCCTGATGGTTATATGAAACGTGTCAAGGAAATTTGTGAGAAAAATGGTGTCCTTCTCATTTCGGATGAGGTCATTTGCGGGTTTGGCCGTACCGGTAAGAAGTTCGGATTTATGAACTATGATGTAAAACCAGACATCGTAACAATGGCTAAAGGAATCACTAGCGCTTACCTGCCATTATCCGCTACAGCAGTCAAACGTGAAATTTATGAAGCGTATATTGGCTCAGACGTTTATGACCGCTTTCGACATGTAAATACATTTGGCGGCAATCCGGCTGCCTGTGCCCTTGCTTTGAAGAATATTGAAATATATGAAAATGAAAAACTTATAGAACGGTCTAAGGAGCTAGGCCTACGCTTTCTGCAAGAGTTTGAAGAAATCAAATCTCACCCGAATGTTGGGGATGTACGTGGCAAAGGTTTGTTGGTAGGCATTGAACTAGTGGAAGATAAACTGACAAAACAACCGATCGAAATTACCAAAATCAATAAAGTGATTGCATCATGCAAAGAAAAGGGTCTGATCATAGGTAAAAATGGTGATACAGTAGCAGGTTTCAATAATGTCCTGACCCTTGCCCCCCCACTTAGTATAACTGAAGAGGATTTTTCATTCATCATAACGACTGTAAAGCGAACGCTAGCTGAACTATGAAAATAAGGTGATGGCAAAAAACTGAAAATTCAACATTTGATAAAATTTCTGTATGTACTTGTTGATACCCGTTATTTATTTAGGCTCTTTTCGTAAAGATTTTTGTTTTTATAACAAAAAGAATTAAGGTTGATTGAAGCGCAAGTGCGAGACTCCTGCGGGAGCAGAGGGACAGGTGAGACCCCACAGGCGTTTACGCCGAGGAGGCTCACCGCCCGCCCCGTGGAAAGCGAGCATTTGAAGGGGAAATCAACCACACCGCTTTACTTGGTAAATAGCAACAAAGTATACGAGAACAGCCTTTATTTAAGAAAGATTGCATCGATACTTTGCTTTTTAAACGAGACTGCTGCGTTTAATTTTAGCACCGTTCAGAAATTTGAACGGTGCTTTTGGCAATGATCTGGGGAAAAGGGGCGGAAAAGGATTCTATTGCGAACTTAGGGGACATTTTGGAATCGTTTTCCTTGCTTAGTTATAGCGGATGTTCGAAAATGGAATGATAAGGAGTGGCAGAAAATCAATACTATCAGGCAGAAGAGGTGAGGGACATGAATATTGAAGCTATAACAAAAAAACTGACATTACATATCCCTGAAATTTTAGGGAGTGGGAATTTTTCAAAGTATGCTGTATTGGTACCGCTTATAGAGAAAGAGGATGGAATTCATGTTCTTTTCGAAGAGCGTTCACACAAACTGAGAAGGCAGCCGGGGGATATATGTTTTCCGGGCGGGAAAATAGACAAGCTGGACCGTGATGAACAGGATGCTGCCTTAAGGGAAACATATGAGGAACTTAATTTGAGAAAAGAAGATATCGAAAATGTCTTTCCAATCGATTATTTGGTATCTCCATTTGGGATGATTGTCTATCCATATGCAGGATTTGTTCGTAACCATCAACGGATCATACCTAATCCAGCTGAGGTAGAAACCGTTTTTACGGTCCCCTTATCTTTTTTCATGGAAAAACCTCCAGAGATTTATCATGTCAAATATAAGGTGGAACCGCTTGACAACTTCCCTCATGATTTAGTAGTTGGCGGGGAGAATTATAAATGGCAGCCAAAACAGATGGAAGAATATTTTTACATATATAACGAACGTGTAATCTGGGGGATGACGGCGAAAATCCTTACCCATTTTATTGAAATTCTTCGTTAGACCCTTCTAAAGCACCTTTTTTTCTAGATGGATTTCTATTAAACTTAAATTATGGTAAAAGTTAGGTTTTAATAGAAGCGGGGGGATGAGTGGATGAAGTATAGTTTTGAAGTACTTGAAAAAGAACGGGAAATGGCAATGGCTGCACTTGTGAACTTCAATGAAAACCGCGAATACTATGATGAAACCAAGGATCAGGAACTTAAGCTGGCATACTATAAAGATGGTTCTTTGGACCGGGAAGGATTTAAGGACCTACTTGTGGCAACCCATAAAAACCAGCTGAACTACTCACCACATCGTCATGTTTACCCTTGGGTGGACTTACAGGAAAATGGCCAGTTGAAAAGCCTGTATTCCGGTAAAGGGATGGACCCTGTACGAGTCATTGAGGAAGATATCCGTATACTGGAAGTGGTATCAAGAGGCATAGAATCAACAAATATGGAGAACATTCTCGTTAATTGTGAACATGTCGTACCTCAATCATGGTTCGATAAAAAAGAACCGATGAGGGGAGATTTGCATCATCTGTTCGCCTGTGAACCAACATGTAACAGTAGCCGGAGTAACTATCCATACCATGATTTTAAGGATTATATCCCTGAAAAATCGGCGGCGGGTATAAAAGCGGGCTGCGGGAAATCAGAGGAGGGTAAATTCGAGCCTGAATACGGAAAAGGCATCGTGGCGAGGGCTACTTTATACTTTTTACTCAGATATGAGGGCATCATCGATAGCGGCAATATTGACTTGGAGCTGCTTATGGAATGGCATCGGCTTTTTCCGGTCAGCACTTATGAAAAACATAGAAACCAGGCAATACATGAAATGCAGGGTAATCGTAACCCATATATAGATTTTCCCGAAATGGCGCAGAAATGGAATTAAAGAAGGATAACAAAAAAAGGATTGAAGCTGCTGTGATACAAGCTTCAATCCTTTTTATTATCGATTATAAGAATTTTACGCAAACAGGGAAGGGAACTTGAACATCTTTTTGCAGTAATGTTAACTTTCCGTCATGTTCATTTCGGGCATATAGTGTCAGGTTTCCTGATTGTTCATTAGAAGCAATCAGGAATTTTCCGCTAGGATCCAATGAAAAATCACGTGGCCAATTTCCTTCGGTAGAAACCAGTTCCACGAATGCCAGTTTGCCTGTTTCTTGATTGATTTGGTAAACGGCAATACTATCATGTCCGCGGTTTGCAGCATATATGAATTGCCCGTCATCTGAAATGTGAATGGCGCTTCCTTGGTTATTTTCCTTGAAATCTTCCGGGACGGATCGAACCGTTTGTAATTCAGAAAAGCTTCCGGTTTGACTATCGAAGCTCAAAACAATGACTTCTGGTACAAGTTCTGCCATGACATACGCAAATTTGCCGTTTGGGTGAAAGGTCAAGTGCCGTGGTCCGCTGCCGGGAGAAACAGATAAGCTGTTTACTTCTTCCAAAACCCCTTTATCTATTTTATAGGTTATTACTTTATCTATTCCGAGGTCTACTACAGCAATGAACCTTTCATCCGGTGTGAACCCGGCGAAGTGAGTGTGCGCTTTTTCCTGACGTTCTTCGTTCGGTCCTTGACCCTCATGCTGAACAGTGGATGATACGGGCAAAGGGGTCGCATCGTCATGAAGAGGATATGATTCAATCACACCTTCTCCATAACTGGAAGTGATCAAGACCTGTTTCTTGCTGTTGACACTTATATGGCAGGAAGAACCATTTGGTGTCAGTTGTTTGCCCAAGAAGGTAAGCTCACCTGATTCTTCATTGATCGAATAGGCTGAAACTCCACCGCTGCCCGCTTCTTTTAAAATGGCGTAGAGATTCTTCTTGTCCTGGCTGATGGCGACATAAGTCGGATCGGTTAATTCTGCTGCAAGAACCGGTGCACTGAGTTTTCCTTCTGCTGTATCTAAAGTGAAGCGGTAAATACCTTTACTGTTTTCTTTTGTGTAAGTGCCTATGTATCCAATTATGGTTCGTTTATCATGTTTTGCCATATCTATCTCCTCCAAGAAAGATTTGTGTTTAATTTTATTTTAACATAGATGATACCCATTATATCCTTTTCCCGGTTTAAGTCGAGTTGGAACCTGATTTATTTAGAAATTACTGGGGTAAGAAGAAAAAAACCCCGACTAGGGGGGTCAAATTTTATCGACTGGCTTTGATGCTTCAATAGGAATATGCCTAAACTCAGAAACTGAAAATAAACCCTGATCCGTCAGTTTAATTTCAGGGATGACAGGCAACGCCAAGAATGCAAGTGTAAGGAAAGGGTTAAAATGCCTGTTGGCACCCAGTTTCAATAGGGCTCCATCGATTTTTTTCAACGACCGGACTACATCCATATAATTCCATTCACTCATCAATCCGGCTATCGGAAGGGGAAGTGAAGCGAGTATTTCCCCATTTTGGATTACGGCCAATCCGCCCTGCATTTTTTTTATTTCATTTGCTGCCAAAAGCATATCTTGATCATTCGTCCCGGCAATGATCAAATTATGTGAATCATGGGCTACTGTCGTGGCAATTGCGCCTGAATTCAAACCGAGCCCTTTGACGATTCCTAGACCTACTTGTTTGGTCATATGATGCCGTTCAATTACAGCAAGTTTTATATGATCAACATGTTCGGAGAACCGGAATAGTCCATCCTGATTAAGTGTAACCGGTTCAATCGAATGCTTTGTAATCAAGCTGTTTGGTGTTATCTTAATAATATTAGCGAACTTATTTTTAAAAGGTATCGCCAGATCACCTTCCGTTATTTCATGAAATTGAACGGAGTGCTTCAACCCGTCGTCAATGGCATGTTCCTTTTCAGGTGGAAAGTTAAGTAAACGATTATTTTGAACGATAAGCTTTCCCTCTTTAAAGACAGAGTGAATGATGACTGAATCAAGGTCATCCAATATAAGGAAGTCCGCCTTGTATCCAGGTGCTATCGCACCAGTTTCCTTTAAGCCAAAACATTCTGCTGCATTAATGGTCGCCATTTGAATGGCGGTAATTGGCGGGACACCTGTTTTTATGGAAAGTCGAACGTTGTGATCAATACTCCCTTCAGATACAATATCGTCAAGGTGCCGGTCATCGCTGACGAATAAACAACGTCGGGAGTTCTTCTCATTTATAACTGGAATCAGGTTTTTTAAGTCTTTGGCAACGGTGCCTTCCCTGATCATAAGATACATTCCTTTACGCAGTCTTTCTTTTGCCTCTTCCGCTGTAGTGCATTCATGATCCGTTTTAATGCCTGCACACATATAAACATCGAGCTGTTGTTCGGAAAATCCTGCTGCATGGCCATCGATGCTTTTGCCTAGTTTATTAGCATCGTATATTTTTTGCAGCATATCCTCCTCCGTAAGTGAAACGGCCGGGAAATTCATGACTTCAGCTAAACCGAGCACTCTCGGGTTTTGATAAAACGGAATTAAATCTTCACTTTTTAGGACAGCACCAGAGTGTTCAAACTCCGTAGCAGGTACACAAGAAGGCATCATGAAGTAAAAGTCAAAAGGGAGTTGAGCAGATTGATCAATCATATATTCCATGCCCATTTTGCCAGAAACATTGGCAATTTCATGAGGGTCTGCAATGATGCTCGTCACACCATGTAAAAGGAGGATTTTTGCGAGTTCCGATGGCCTTACCATCGAAGATTCAATATGGACATGGCCATCGATGAATGTAGGGCATACGAATTTTCCTGCTGCATCGATTTCTGAAATACCCTCATAACGCCCAATTCCAGCAAAAAAACCATCGACGACAGCAATGTCACCTTTATAGATATCACCATTGAAAACATCTATGATTTGCCCGTTCTTTATGACACAATCCGCAGGCGTTCTCCCAGCAGCAACGTCTATTCTCCTTTTAAGCAAGTTTTTTTTCATATGCGTAACCCCTTTGACAAAAATATAACCGGTTAATATTTCACTTTTTCAGTACTGGTTTCCCATGTTCGAAATGGTAATTCGTGGTCATTTAAAGAAAGTTGTTCCATTTTTATCGTCCGTTTTTCCATTGGCAGGGCAAGTTCCTTGTATATAAAGTGATCATCAAAACCAATAAGTGCAGCGTCTTCTTTAGTACATGCGTAATAAATGGCTTTAGGACGTGCCCAATAAATAGCACCGATGCACATGGGGCAAGGTTCGCAGCTAGTGTAAATTTCACAATCTGTAAGCTGGAAGCTGTCGAGATTCCTGCATGCATCACGAATCGCCTGTACTTCGGCGTGAGCTGTAGGATCGTTGGCCGTTGTCACATTATTACATCCTCTGCCTACGACTTTGCCATCTTTAACGATTATGGCACCAAAAGGTCCTCCGTTCTTTGCCATAACATTTTCATATGCAAGCCGAACTGCCATCTCCATGTATTTTACATCCACTAAAAAAACACCCCTTCATATATTAATAACCAAAAAGTGTTGATGTTACGTTTATGAACGTAAATATAATAAACAATATACCATACGTATTGGAAAATAGATTATTTTTTCTGAAAATAAAGAAAATTCATTTTGCGGTAATATATAAGAAATCAAAAGGTGGTTTAAAAGAATTTTTACAAATAATTATAAAACTGATATGGTTAGAAGAAAATCATTAGAATTATGAAGGTGATATGCATGGGGTTTTTGGGAGTTCTTTTACCGATATTCGGTATATTTGTTTTAGGTTTCATTGGTCAGAAAAAGTTTAAACTTGATACAAAATCGATTTCAACGATGGCATTATATTTAATGTCACCTTTTCTTGTATTCCGAACTTTTTATTCCGCAGAATTTACGATTAATTATGTTTACCTGTTCTTATTCACGATAGTACTTTGTCTTTCTCTCATTCTGGTAGTCTACATCATATCTTTTTTTCGCAATTATACAGTCACTGAAACAAGCGGCATGATATTGGCATCGGCATTCATGAATAACGGGAATTACGGAACACCTGTCATTTTCCTGTTATTCGGTGCCGCAGGACTCGATTATGCAATAATCCTTATGGTGGGACAGCAGTTAGTGATGTGCACGATAGGCATATATTTCGCAGCAAAGGGCAGCCCGGAAGGTAACGGAGTTCAAACAGCGATTAAAGCAGTATGTCGGATGCCAATTGTTTATGGAGCCATTGCGGGTACAGTATTTCAGTTCGGGAACATACCTTTAAGCAATTCGGTTATGGAAGCTATTAACCTTGTAGCAAATGCAGCAATCCCAACAATCATGATTACACTGGGAATGCAGCTGGCCAACATTTCCCTGAAAAAGATTGCCTATCGAAAACTATCAGTTTCGCTGTTACTTAAACTTGCCGTTTCACCAGCCATTGCCTTCCTGCTATCACTTGCCTTACCAGTGGGTGAAATGGTCAGGCATATCATGATCATCGTAGCTGCCATGCCAACGGCGGCCAACACTACGATGTATGCGCTCCAATTCAACACAGAGCCTGAATTCGTATCAAGTGCTACTTTCATAAGTACTTCATTAAGCCTGATTACGCTTCCAATCATCTTTTTCTTTGTATTATAGAAGATTATGATTCTAATTATGTGGGCAAACTTATTATATGCACGAAGTGGGGGATTCCTATCTAATTCAAAAACGGGATCTTAGAGGTTGCATGTATTGCCCTTGATGACCAAGTCTTGGGATAGGTTCCCATGGCTGTTAATAAACGAACTTAGGGACTTTGATTTATGTGATTATTGAGAATGATCTTCAACAATTTCCTATTTAAGGGTGAGCTTGTTTAACTGGCGTTTACTTATTTAAATGCTGTATTTGATTGGAGGGGTTTTGTGTTCCAGACTAAAATTAAACTGATTAATACTGGAAAGATTGATGCCATTTTAAAGGGAATCGTCCTGAAGACCTATGAAGAAGCACTAGAAGAAAAACTCTTGCTATGCATGGAGTGCGGGGATGTCGATTTTTATATCGCGTATTCAAATAATGAGGAACTTCAAGATGCGATTAATGAAAACTTTGAAATTGATGAATGTGGCGAAATCATCAAAATAGATGAACATCAAGAACTTATGGATGATTTATTCGATTATTTCTTGATCATACATAAGGAAAGTGAAATGTTTGATTATTTTCCAGCAGGTCCATATACTCTCGGTGGGGAAATCCGTGAATCGGATACGGATATGCTGGCGCCAAGAGGATTATATTCAGCGCCATTTGAAGATGCGTTAAAGGCATGATGGAAAAGACAGCAATTGCTGTCTTTTTTTCGTGCTGATTTATAAAAGCTCGTTGTGTTGACGGGAAATAAATGATTTTTTACAAGGAGAGGGAATGATTCGGGGGTTAACAGTTTATACTTATCTGTTTTATGAAATATAGCAATAATATCATGAAATATGGTATCGTTTTTAACAAATTAAAGTTTATAT
>NZ_JBHTYI010000017.1:0-80620 GCF_043656335.1 Peribacillus sp. NPDC056705
ACACAAAAGAAAGGAATTTCATTATGGCTTATAAAGTAATTACAAATTGTCCTGTTTGCAGTGAAACATTGAAAATTACAAAGTTACAGTGCTCTCATTGTCACACCACGATTGAAAATGAGTTTGAATTATCTAAGCTGGCATCTTTATCAAAGGATCAGCTTCATTTTGTGGAAGTATTTTTGACATGCAGAGGGAATATCAAGGAAGTTGAAAAGGAACTGGGGATTTCATATCCAACGGTTCGAGGTAAGCTAACAGACATCATTTCATCCCTTGGATATGTGCAGAAGAAGAAAAATGAAGTAGACGAGAAAAAAGTTGTCACCATGTTGGAGAATGGAGAAATCACACCAGAAGAAGCTATTAAGCTATTAAAAGAGGAATAAGGAGGCATTTATCATGAAAGATGAAATTACAAGAGTGTTAACAATGGTTCAAGAAGGGAAGATTGATGCGAATAAGGGATCAGAACTGATTCAAGTATTAAAAGAGAAAGAAGAAACAGGTAATAAGCTTTTTGAAAAACCGACTAAATATTTAGATAAAACATTAAAAATTCGTGTTGTATCAGCCGAAAATGATAACGTTACGGTCAATTTGCCTATAAAACTCGTCAAGGTCGTATTAATGGCTGGACACAGCATCGCAGCTAGTATTCCGCAATCGGAAAAATACGTTAAAGATATAAACATAAACCTTATTATTGAAGCAATCGAAAACGAATTAGATGGCCAGATAGTTGATATTAAATCGGCAAACGGGGATACCGTTTCGGTCATCATTGATTAGTGATTTGCTTATGATGCATGTAAAAGTGAAAGCAAAAGACGTTCGGTTTTCCATCCCAATTCCATATGTTTTTTTAAACATTGTTATTTCAATTTTGTCTTCAAAATTTTTTCAGCAAAATGCAAACAAATGGACAAAAGAGCACTTCGAAAGAAAAAAACTGGACTTTACCTTTCCGCTAATAGACAAAAAAACGCTAAAGCCTATCGTCAAGGAACTAAAAAATTATAAAGGGATCGTGCTAGTAGATGTCAAAGCTAAGGACGGTACTGAGGTTAAGGTTAGACTATAATTTAATATTGAATACACCTTGATTAAATTATCCTTCAATTAAAGAGGATTTGTGAATAAATGTACTAAAACAAACGTGTGTTTTAGTGGAAAAAGGACATTTAATCAAACTTATAAAAATCTTATACTTAGGTAAAAAGTGTTACTCCATTTTTGAATCAATCCTTTTTCAAAATGGGGTTTTTACATTTGCTATTAAATAAGCTTAAGACATATTTTAAATCGACCTTTATATTAAGGCTACAAAATTGCCCTTAATTAATTTACTTATCGTGCAAAATATCATTATTTAGCCATCATGTTGGGGTGTTTTTTCATCTTTATATTTTCACTAATACAACCCATTCTAATCAATACCTGCATGTCCAAATAAAAAAGGCAGCCACAAGGACTGCCTCTGTTGAACAACTTTTATCATTCACTTAATGTTTACGGCGCTTGTCCTTTTTGCATTTGCATTTACATTTACAATGTTTCCCAGGAAACCATACTGTACTGGGATCATTGTCCACAAAACATTTTTCCTCAAAACAACAATTTATCTCCATCCTAACACCCTCCTTACTATTGTATATGCTTGTATTGGTGGAAGGTGTGGACAAGTTGCTTAAAGTTTAGAAATGAATGCAAATTAATTCATTTTCCATGATTCTGCACAATTTTCAATGTATGAGGTGATTTTCGAATCTTATATATAAAATATATATGAAATTCCTCATCGTATTTGGCCATGCTTCCTTGTTTGCTTCATCGTTGATTCCTAAATTCTTTTGTTCCAGCAAGAAAATCATATCACCAAATAATAAATTATACTTTGGCAGCCATGTTGGGTTTCTCCGGGGATGTATGCTTCAATTTTCATATTTCCAACTGTTAACGGTGTTACCATTGAGTCCAGTGAAGGGTCAGGAATAGAATAGTTGAACTCTTTTGCCAATTTTGCACTCCCTTTCTATTTACATAATTATATTATGAGATATTAAAAGAAATGTCATATATATTTGAACTCAAATTTGGAAGTATAACTATAGTACAGAAAGGAATAAATATCTTTCATAACTAAACATTTCGATACAGGCGCTTATACAGGCATTAGTCGCTCAAAAAAATAAAAAACGGTAAGTACTGCTTTCTTCCGAAATATCTTTCATGGATAAATCTGTTGTTTTGAGTAAGGTCGCAGCTCTCTGTATTCTCTCATTTTGAACAAACTCCGAGTAACTTACACCTGATTCCAAGACTAATATTAGAGACAAGTGCCGACCGAACATATTCAAATGACTCGAAGGTTGTGTTGAATTATCCTTGATAAACAATTTCGCTATATTGAAGAAGCCGTTTTAGGAAAGGTATGATGATTATCATCATGTAAATGAGAAACAAAGGTTTGCACTAACGAAAGAATGAGAAAATAAGACAATTTTTTTGCATTTCTTCGGAAAAGGCTTGTTCCGTCTTTGGATAAGCAGGGATTTCCAAATTAGCGTAGCCATCGTATCCTTCTAGTATGCCAATTGAAAATGGTTCTGATCTATCAAAAATCCCTGACCTTACCTTGCCTCTCCTCCTTGGCTACCTTTAGACCAACTACCGGATAGTTTTTTTCCTTCATTAATATATGAGTACCCTATTCCGTGTCATAGCTTTTCTCCAACCAGCCTCAAACATATTTTTACAAGTAGATTGACAGTTTGGTTCACGGAGATTGGCAATCTTCCGAAAGTTGTTGACAATGATTATCATTCCTATTAATATGTTGATGTGGTAATTGAAAATGAATATCATTATTGATTACACGCATTTTTTTGATATGTTTTTAACCTACACTATAATTAGTAAGGAGAAAATAAGAATGAAAAAGCTATTCATCCCCTTCCTGCTCTTGTTTGTACTTATTCTTAGTGCTTGTGGGAACCAAGAGGCAGCGAACGAAGATAATGAATCCAAGACAAAAAAAGAAACAGTTACGTATCAATCAGAAACAGGTCCTGTGGAGATTTCTAAAAACCCAAAAAGAATAATTGCTCTCTCCAATGGACCTAATGTATTGGCCTTAGAAGGTAATGTCGTCGGGATAGATCAATGGACTAATATGAATCCGCTTTTTGAAGAAAGACTAAAGGGCGTTGAGGTCGTATCAGAAGATAACCTGGAGAAAATCATTGAACTGGAACCGGACCTAATCATAGCGGGATCCGAGATGAAAAATATTGCAAAACTAAATGAAATTGCTCCAACTGTAGTATTCACTTGGGGAAAATTAGATTATTTATCACAGCAGATTGAAATCGGAAAAATATTAAATAAAGAAAAGGAAGCAAAAGAATGGGTTAATGATTTCAAAACACGTGCAGAATCCGCAGGAAAAGCGATACGCGCAAAAATTGGTGAAGATGCAACCGTTTCTGTCATTGAAAATGATGCTAAAGAGTTTTATGTATTCGGAAATAATTATGCACGTGGGACAGAAATATTGTATCAAGCAATGGATTTAAAAATGCCTGAAAAAGTAAAAGAAAAAGCACTTAAATCCGGCATTTATGTCCTCTCATCGGAAGTGCTTCCTGAGTATACTGGAGATTATATTATCTTTAGTAAAAACCCGGATGTGGTTAATTCATTTGTGGAGACTGATACATGGAAAAATATACCTGCAATTAAGAACGATCGTATATTTGAAATAAATAGTAAAGCATCCACATACAGTGACCCAATCACTCTAGAACACCTTTTGGAATTTTTCGAAAAATCCTTTCTTAACAAATAGTATGCAAAGCAGGAATTCTTTAAATAATAATTCCTGCTTTAATGTGGTTTATACTTGAATTTCATCTCATAAAAACAAAAGCACCTGTTGCCTAAAAGGCAATCAGGTGCTTTTGTTTTTATTTTCTTCAAATTCTTTCATTCTCTCTATTAAATCTAAATCTAGCTGTTCTTTGTTGTCGCTTATATATTTATATTCAAAATACTTAATTCTAGCTGTTGGACCAAATTCACTTTCAAGCCAATTTGTATAATCAAAATGTAGATTTAACCTTCCTGTATCATTTACTAATAATGTCACCGAAAACCAAGGTACTTGATCATTAAAAGTAAAAACTTTTTGGAGTTCAGCAGTTTTTGAAATAACTTATGTAGCTCTCTATTGTAAGCTCTCTTATCTACACTATATAGTTTTGGAATATAATGAAAAAACGTGTTACTCCTCACCTTTGGGCTTAAAAAAGAAGAAAACTCCTCCTTCCCTCTCATTAACTTCACCATTAAAACACAAATTATCCCATTCAATTGGAATCATATCATTAATCTGTTGTGCAATTTCACTATATAGCTTGTTTAATTCTATTTCAAAACTCATCAACATCAGCCTCCTGATTTATTTGCGGTCTCACGAATCACTGGGAATTGGCCTTCAATTTCATATTTAACTATAAAGGAATCAGGTCGCATTGAATTATTAGAATAGATTGGTTCAATGCTAACAGAGACTTCCTTGGGCGTATCTCTTTCAATGCGTTGGCCCACTCAGTCTCCATTTCGTACCAAACTCCAACCATCCTATTAATTTGACTATTTTGTGGTACAAGATTATCAATATCAGGAGGTCCATTAAATTGTGCTCCTGTTAAATGTCCGACATCATCATCTGCTAATCTGTCTTTTCCACCTACATTTGCCTGAGCATATTTTAGTATTTTACGGAATTATTAATGAAAATGATGAATAATTAACATGCGAAATTAAGAAGTGTGGACGATTATTACTTATTCTCCATTCGATAAAATAAGAGTATTCGAGTTTCATTTCGAATACTCTTATTTTTTGAAGAAAATCAACTAAATTGGAAGGTGCCTGGCACTTCTTTTCTTGGGACTGACCCAAATGTCGCTAACTCTCCTAAAACCTGATGGCATGGCCGTGCATCATGCCCGCAAAGCTTCCGTGTCAAACCGACTATCATTATACCTATTATAATGCATATTCATTAACTAGCTAAGATCCTACTTTTTATAATTAATTTAAATTAACTACAAAAAAAGTATAGAAAATCCAATAAATTTAGAAGTATTTTTAATTTCATCACAATATCGAGTGGTAAATTATACCTACAACAAGATAGCATCTGGGTTTTTTAATAGTTTTTATAAAATTATAATAATTCTGATTATTCATGCAAATTAACTTTTAATAATCTATAATAAAGTAGATGGAAAAAGTTAGGGGGTATCGATATTGAAGAAAAAGTTTATTGTTCCTGCAGTTCTATCGTCAGCGTTGTTGGTAGGTTCTATCCCAGCCGGTAATGTATTTGCGAAGCCGGTTGATTCGAAGGTGGCTAGTAGTGTACAAGCTTCTAAAAAGTGGAATGAGAAGGCAAGCGTTCCTGTTTTTGTGAAGGAGCGATTTGCAGAGAAATTCTCTTCTAGCAACCCTTCAAATGCACTAAATTATTTAAAGAAAAACGAAGGTAAAACTGGAATTAAAAATCCAGATAAAAACCTAAAAGTAAAAGATTCACAAAAAGATAAACTCGGTATGACCCACGTTCGCTTTAATCAATCAATAAATGGAGTGAACGTAGAAGGAACCGAAGTTATTGTTCATTTTAACAAGAATAATGAAGTCGTATCCGTCAACGGAAGAGTAAATCAGACGATTGCCGATGATGCGGTGTACACGAATGCCTCCTTAAGCAGTGATGCAGCACTAAATCAGGCACTATCATCTGTCAATGCCCCTGAAGAGCTAACGTATGAGCCAACTTCTGAGCTTGTAGTCTATCCTTTTGAAGGAGAGAATCATACAGCTTATAAAGTGAATGTTAACTTCATGGGGGATGAGCCTGGCAACTGGTTTGTCTTTGTGGATGCAAACACGGGAGAAATCATCGATAAGTATAATGGTTTAATGCATGCTGATGAAATGAAAACACAAAAAGGTGCTGGAAAAGGGGTACATGGTGCTCACAGGGAATTACATATTACCCAAGTGAAGGAACCTAAATCTGGAACTCAGTTTGCGTTAGCTGATTACTCTCATAATGGTCTTGATGGAATCCTTACGTTTGATGCTAAAAATGATAATAGTTCCAGTAATGATACTCTATATGTGGGGAATTCTGCTGCATTTATCAGCGACTATGATCGGGCTCTTGTCGATGCACACTATAATTCGGAAAAGGTATATGATTATTACCTTAATGAGCATGACCGAAATTCTCTTGACGGTGAAGGAATGGCAATCATTTCCAAGGTCCACTATGGAAATAATTACAACAATGCATCCTGGAATGGGCGTTGGATGACCTATGGGGATGGTGACGGTGAGTTCTTTATTTCACTATCAGCCGGTCTTGACGTTGCTGCCCACGAAATGACTCATGGCGTCATCACTCATACAGCAAATTTAGTTTACCGCAATCAATCTGGAGCACTAAACGAATCATTTGCTGACGTCTTTGGTGCACTTGTTGACGACGATGATTGGGAAATGGGTGAGGATATTATGGCACCAGCTGCTAAAGCTGACGGTGTAACGAGATTGCGCAGCTTGAGTAATCCAAACAGTGTTGTAGTAAGTAATGCGGAAAGAGCTGCATATGGCAGTGGAGTCTATCCGGCTCATATGGATGAATTTTATCACATGCCAACTTCGGTAGATGGCGGCGGTGTCCATGTTAACTCCTCGATTACAAACCACGCTGCATACTTGATTGGTCAAGAAATTGGAAGGCACAAGTTAGGACAAATCTACTATCGTGCAATAAGCATTTATTTAACGCCAAATTCCGATTTTAGTGACGCTCGTAAGGCTATTGTTCAGTCTGCAATTGATATTTATGGTGAAGGCAGCAAGGAAGAGGCTGCAGCTGCTGCCGGATTTGATTCGGTGGGAATTTACTAAGTATATAATTGGATCCGCCCGCAGGAATCAATATTTTTAGCGGATTTTAGAAGAATATTGAAGTGCGTTTAATGTTCCCCCAGAATAAGTGCTTGGGGGACTATTTTTTCGGCATTAGGTAGCCCTCAAAAGAAGAAACCTTGAAAGGTATTTAGCCAATCAAGGTCTTATTTACAAATTCCTTTGTTTCACTTCTTCGAACCATATATCAAAGATATCATCAGGCAATAGTTCGTCATCATTAGAATATACTAAATCATATTTATATAGACCTTTTAAACTGTTTTGTTTCACATTATAATGTAATTTTATTTCAGTAGGCATTTCTTTATTAAACTCTTCACACTTTTTATGGATAAGTTTCAAATTTTCATTCCCGATTCTTAAAGTAGCCTTCTGTCTTTCTCCTGAAACATCATACACTACATTATGTTGACCCTCAAAGTTTTTTATTGCTTCATTTAGTTGATGTTTATGAACAATCTTTCGGTTGATTTTATAGAAAACATCAAAAACATACATTTTTGGTTCATCAGAACAATATATATATGTCATCTGCTTTATTATCGACATACTCTAAACAAATGGCCACCATACCTGATTGGTACTCTGAAAAGTAATCTTCAAATACCTTTTCCATTGCTATACCTCCTAATTCTCTAAACTAATGAATCTCACACGTCCATCTATTTCATACTCTATATCGAACCACTCGGTCTCATTTTATCCCCATCATAATTAACTTTAACATTGACGGAAACAAATTTCCCTTCTTTTATAGCCGTAGCCCATTGATTTTCTAACTTCTTGTATTTACTTAAATTTACACTACTCGATTGAGATACAAGATTATCTAAATCAGGAGAACCTCCAAATCTATCAGCAGCTAAGTGTCCAGCATGATCTCCAGCTTCTTTTCCTGGCGTATTAGATTTATGTGGTTAATTGCTCTTTCTGTTAATTTTAAGTCATCTGCATTAAACTCTTTAAGTCTCCCCATGCTGTCTGTCTCATATAAATACTCATATTCTCCTGCTTGATACTTAACATTTGGTTTTAACGTTCTATCTTTATGCATATGACTTCCGTCCCTAATGATAACATGTGGAACCTGACTGGTTTTATTACCCGTACCCTTAGGAATACTCTCCCCTGAAACACCCTCTACTTTGCTATCCTTCACCGTAAATTTCTGATAGGCTTCCTTAATTGTCTGCTTTTCCATCATAACCTGGCGAAGGGTTGGTCCTCCTGCGAGGGAGACTTGTTCCATACTTATCCGTTTAGGGATTTCTTTTTTACCGATTGCTTCACCTATATTTTTTAACGTGGTTTTTCCTGATCTCGCTATGTCTGTTATTGAAGCTTTTGCGTACTGAACCTGCCTTTGAATTCCTTGCTGTAAATAAATCTGTATGATTTTAAGTCCTTACAACCTATCATCGGAGGAGCCAGATATGACGTAAAATGATATATTTTCATATTTCAACAATGAAAAGACAAAAGACCTTAACTTTTGCGTTAAGGTCATACAAAAAGAACAAACTCTTCTTGTCCTCCAATATTCATTCTTAAGGTATTCTTCTAAAATATTCTTATCATATTCAGATTCAGGTAAAAGACCCAAGCAAGTATATTCACAAATAACCCTTCTTTCGTGATTATCTGAATCTGATAGATCTTCATAATTATAATCTTTTCAACTTGATTGGTTCTCCCTTATTCGATTGGTCCCATGAATTGAGCAATCAGATAAATATGCTCAATAAGTTTCACCTTTTTCAAGTTTTCCACTTTCTCGGGTCCACCTAATCCAAGCAGAGGGGTAAAACCAAAGCATTCATCAAAATCTGGCTCTCCATATTTATCAACTGCTTCAGGATAAGGATTCCATTCTAATATTTCTTGGTAAAATGATTCATCCTCTAAATCAGGAAAGAAGTATTTAAAACCGGACGATATCCCTTTAATTTCACCCTTTCTAAAATTAAGTAAAATTAAATATTTATTATCTTCCCAAACAACTAGATCCCCCATTGATGTAGTAAACAAAACTAGAGCATCCTCGTTTCTTACATATACATCCTTTAATAGTTCCTGATACTCTTCTGGGTTAACGATATTTAAATACCCGTTTAATATACTACCAAAACCATATATCTTCCACACTTCTAATACTTGTTCAGGTATATAACCATAAAAATTATTAATAGTTTCTGCTTGTGCTTTTTCAAATAATTTAAAGTTATCAAAAATGGTAGTTGACATTTTTATAGTCACCTCTATTTCATTGTATTAATTTCACATTTAAGTATATTGACTTTTTATCCACTTGCGTCATACTAGCTGCAACAGATTTTATTTGTTCATCTATAACATCAATTCTATATCTCCATTGCGAACCAAGGGATGAATTAACCCTTTTATCTCCCATTCCACCAATATCAAGTGGATTGCCACCAGCTATTTGATCTGGATTATGTAACGCAGCCTGTTCATTTATCCATACCGTAGCCTGCTTTTCTGATTCTTTTCTAGATAAGCCTGTCTCCCTTAACTCATCAACTTTATCTAAATAAGCTTTTACTCTTGCAGCCTTTTGAGCTGCATTCCCTTCTAAAGCTCTTCCTTCTTCTATATATCTTTCTCTATTCTTTAAATACTCTTCAATAGTTAAACCATTCAATCCTTTTTCTTGGTCTTTTAACTGTCTTGTGAATTCTTCTGCATTGTGATTAGGATTTTGCTTGAACTTGACTTCTATTTCTGAGATTCTTTGGACATGGTATACTATACCCGTAACCTTACCACCATCACTCTTCACCGCAAACTTCTGTACGATATCCTTAATAGTCGTTTTATCAAAAGTGACATGCTTGTAGTTGTTTCCATACGCCGTGGCTAACTCTTCGACCCTGATACGAAGAGGTACTTCCACATTGCCGATTTGCCGGCCGAATAATTTTGCCTTCTGAACCTGCCTTTGCGCAAATTCCTTGCTGTATGGGACGAACTTTGTACCACTCGCCACTTTATCGGCGACTTTGGCCGCACCTGCCACACCGCCGATTCCGAGTGCCATCAACAGCCCGTTCTGGCGCTGTTCCTCGGTTAGCTGGTTGCCGAACATGTCTTTGCCGGTGGCCGCCTCAAAGAGGCCGTTGGCTGCGAGGAGTCCGTATATCCCGTATTCGGTTTTCTGAAGGAGGCTAAAGCCTTTTGTCGTTTTATAGGCATCGAGCGCGTGGTTCGCTGCGTTGAGTCCTTTGGCGGTTTTGTAGATGGCGTTGCCGCCTTTGATGGCCCGGCCGGCCCAGCCGACGACGGGGATGAATCCAGCGGCTGCCATGGCGCCGGCTGCGATTCGTTCGGCATCGGACAGCTTGCGGCCGGTTACTGGATCGACTCCGGTTGAGGCCCTGATTGAATCATAATATCCCGTAAATTCCCCTGTAAAGGTTTTTGTCGTATCCCAGGCTTTTTCGTACCATGGTTTGTTTTCGAGTTCTTCCATTTCTTGTTCGATTTTCCGGGCTTCGGCTTGCTGCTTTTTGAAGGTCTGATAGTCTTTCATCTGACCGGCGACCTCATCCTTCACTTGATAGACGTCACTATTCTTGAATGCAGATTGGTTGAATGTCATCGGCGAAACGTTGCCGTCCTGTTTGGTGGCATCAAGCAAGGCGCGGAAGAGGCCAACGGCCACGTTTTCCTGCCCGACGGACACATCATATTCCTCGACCAATTGCCGGTCGACATTCTCGACCTTTGTCACGGTATCATCCAGCCTTTGTCCGGCCAGCGTGATTTTTTCATTAAATTCCTTTTGGTCGAACCTATCAAGAGGCAGGATATCGTCAATGCTGTCGAGGATCCTTTGGAGATCGTTCGCTTGTTCATCGACAAGCGACTTCGCTTGGTTGATGCCGTTCGAGACTTCCCCATCTAAAAAGGGAACCTCGACCACCGTATTTCCGGAGATGTCCGCCTCTTCCAGGCTGGCCGGAATGCCTTCCAAAAAACTGATTTGGGTCGTGAATAGTTCCATCCAGGCGTCCGCCACCTCGATTTGCGCTTCATAGAAGCTTTTGATGGCAGTGGCACCGGCTCCTTGAAACTCGTTTTCCAGGCCGACGATGCCCTGAAATTCCTTTTTCAGGGCTGCGACTTCCTTCTTTAGTTCTTCATATTGCTTGGCGCGCGACTTGGTTGCGGCCGTTAATGTCTTCGCTTCATATATTTTCATCGCGTAGGATACCCATGTGAAGACACATGGGCGATGGCTTCATCCTGTTCTTTTAATAAGTCAATGTTAGCACGGGTATCTTCCACATTTTTTTGGACAATTTTGATATATTGCTCGAAGACCTTTTCCAGGTTCGTTTCCCGGTCGATCCATTTCGAGGTGAATTCCAATTTATTGCTGCCAAGCTCCCCTGCCGGCAAATTTCCAAGCGTGACTGTACCAAGTGCCGTCTTCACCTGATCGACTTGCTTCATTACGGCAGGATGATTCAGTTTGATTGTCGTCATTAAAACAACCGCCTTTTTAAATCGGATATTTTACTTTCCAGCTGCTCAAATGCCTCTTCGCCTTTGTTCAAAAGGGAGTCGGCTTCTTGGGCTATATTCCCCGCTATGTTCAGAAGCGTATTCTCGGCATTCAGCTTTGTAATCATCGCCTCGATTTTCCATTGGTAATCGTCATAATCGTCATGAATGATACTGAACATCACATTATAGGCATCATGACGGGCTTCCTGAAATTGATCCGAGCGATTCCCTGTCCAGCTGCCACCTAGCTCAGGGTCATTTATTTTCCTAATCTCGTTCAGACACATGCTCTGCTCTTTTATAATATCGTTCTTCGCATTTTCTAAACGTTCAATTTTCACATTCAAATCAGCTTTTTTACTGGAGATAGCAGAGTGTATATTACTCAAAATATCTGCATAAACCATGAAACTCACCTCAGAAACAGTATAATCCTACACTAAATGTCATATTTTCCTATTTAATATTATAAGGATTAAAGTCCGAGAGTTAAATAGGGAGAAATATGCTATTTTGTCGGTTAAAAGAGAAGATTGGCATAAAAAAGTTCCTACATACCATATTCTATATACCCTGCATTTTACCAATTTTAAACAAGTGAGCAGAATGTCATCTCATTGGATTCCCTAAAATATTGCCCACTTCATTCAAACTGCCCTAAATTGTATCTGTGCAACAAATCATCCCGAACGAACTCCCTGCAAGTCGAGGATAGATGTGACCGCTCAGGATGTATCAAATCTCCAAAAGGCAAATCACCGACAAACTTAACTTCGCCTTCAAAATCCTGTCCGGATTCACCATCAAAACCGATGACTTTCACAAAGCAAGTTTTGTGACCGGTTTTCATAAAATCAATTACCGTTAAAACATGATCATGTACATCACTCATTCTTTTTTCCTCCACCCATGAAAGCATTAAGTAAAGATATTTTTTACTAGCATTATTATAAAGAAACCGATCAAAACAACAAACCATGGTTAAGACCGCTAAAGGCATTAAACATGCTTTTCCTGAATCGCTTTTACTTTATTTTTTTATGTATTTTGGTTGATTTATTAACTATAATCTTACTTATACTGGCGTTACATGTCCTGACTTCCCAATTCATCCACTTATGTTTTTTACGTTACCCGGAAAATGCTTCTCTTAACATGTCTATGATTTCATATTATTTCCATCGAAGGTCAGTCTGGCAACGCCCTCTTCTATATAGATTTATAACCTGCTATAATCTAAGGATTGGAGGTGTGAAAAATGAAAGAAATCATCCAGATATTAGCTGAAATCGTCAATAATCTTCACGATTTCATCCTGTTCTTTGTGAGTGACACATTAAATTCAAATGCAACGGACAAAGATTTGCATTTTTGGATAATGGGAATCATCGGTATCATCATATTTTTGTTCGTGTTATTTTTATCTAATTTAATTTCCCGGATGCGTTTTGGGATAACGATACTCTCTTTCCTTTATACCTTTACAGTCATGGTTGTTTTAGTATTTGCCATTGAAATACAGCAAGCCCTTACCAGCAGGGGGAATATGGAGTTTCAGGATGCGGCGGTAGGCCTTTGGGGGTTCATCGTATTTTTCATGGTTTTTGCTGTACTATCATCCATTTTCCTTTTGGTGAAGAATTTTTTCAAGCAATCAAAATAAAGGTAACGATAGTTCACCTTGCATAAAACATTCCAAATGGCCTTTCAATAACCTTAAATTCGGATTTTGTATTGGCGGGAATGATAAACTCTCTGTAGCATCATCTTAAACCGGAAGGAAAGTTACAGAGAAGAAAATTTGATTCGGGGTAAATAAGCATATACTATCAATTACTTCGGTTCACTTTCATTGAATAAATCAATGCTGAACAGATTGAAAGAATCGTCTTCATTCATACGTTCCTGGTCATTCCCGGATATATCAGGACTATTTTCCCTGCGGCGGCGATTCACTTCCCTTAATTCCGCTTCCAGAAATTCCGCTTGTTCGTGGGAGAGCTTGATCGTGATTTCATTATTTTGATCATCTGCAGCTTTCAAGAGGACATAACTATCCGCCGCATTACGTAAAGTCACATTGCTTACTGTTAAGTTCATGTTCGCGAGTTCATATCTTGCCTTCATAAAGTAAAAAGAACCTCCATCGGAAAATACCGGTTAAAATAATGTTTATTAAATATACTCTACTTCAAGATATTTAAATATACAAATTCTTTGTTTGGAAAAGCCTTGAACTTAAAGATCTACCTAAGACAAGAAATGGAAAATGATACGCCGCGTCTTTAATAAAGGTACTGGTGAAGTAATTTCACTATAATATCCTGAATTACTGGAAACAATCGAGCAATTGAATGCGCATTTGTTCCTTTCTTAAATCTAAAACTGGTTCTTCATGAATGAATCACATTGACTATGAACAAAGGGAACCTTCACAAGCAGAAGGTTCCCTTTGTTCATAGTTCTTTCTCAATCGCGCAAGCAATATGGTATGGACCCGTGCTCTCATTTGAAGCAATGACGGTTTTCAATAGAATTGCCGGATGCCAGGGTGCTTGTTATGTCTTGCCAAGTAAAACCCGCATCTTATGTGATGCGGGATAACTTATCAGCTTCTTATTTCCACCAAGTATCATAAACGTTAATGGCTTCATTGCGTTTATGTTCGGTTTTAGTATACCAACCTTCGATGATTTCAGCAGCTTCCGTTCTGATTTCCTTGCCTTCAAGGTAATCATCGATTTCATCGTAGCTAACGCCTAAAGCCGCTTCATCAGGAAGTAACGGTTTGTCATCTTCCAGATCGGCCGTTGGTATTTTCTTATAAAGACGCTCAGGTGCACCGACGAATTTCAGGATTTCTTTTCCTTGCCTTTTATTTAAACGGTATAATGGAATGATATCCGCTGCGCCGTCACCATGTTTCGTAAAGAAACCTGTGATTGCCTCTGCTGCATGGTCCGTACCCAGCACGACGCCTTTATAAAGTCCGGCTAAATCATATTGTACCTTCATTCGTTCACGTGCTTTAACATTTCCCCTTAAGAAATTCGTTAGCTTTTCAGAAACTGCTTCTTCCACAGCTTTTACTGATGCATCCACCGCTTCCTTGATGTTGACTGTAACCGTTTGGCTTGGCTTGATGAATTTTAATGCAAGCTGCCTGTCATCTTCATCAGCCTGTACTCCATATGGCAAGCTTACAGCAACAAACTTATAGTCGCTGCCATTCGTTTCTTCGTTCAATTCGTTGACAGCGGTTTGGGCAATATACCCCGCCAGTGTTGAATCTTGCCCTCCAGATATTCCAAGTACAAAGCTTTTCAGAAACGTATTTTTCTTCATATACCCTTTTAATAGATCAACACTTTTCCTGAATTCAACTTCAGGGTCGATCGTTGGTTGGACAAGCAATTTTTTTACGATTTCTTTTTGTAATGGACGCATTGGCAAAGCCCCGCTTTCTAATAAAATAGGATTGTCATTTCGTAAGCATTCTTTCAACATTGGCTTTAACTTCATCTATATTCCTCATTTTATTATCCCAACAATCCTGACTTAGATCTACCGGGTATTCTTCAGGATTAAGTGCACGCAGGTACTCCGGCCATAATACTTGGAGATTTTTTTGCGTGAATGCCTTGATTTCATCTATGGTTGGCAATTCATAAATCAAACTTCCATCCTTGAAAATATCCACATGCAGATCAACCGCATCGAAATCCGTGACGAATTTACTTAGGAAGGTATGGACAGGATGAAACATTTTTAATTTTTCCTGTTCCTGCGGCTTCTCATATTCCATCGCCAAATAATCACCTTCAGCATGATGGTTCACTTTATTGATGATGCGATAAACTCGTTTTAACCCAGGTGTCGTAACCTTTTCAGGGTTAGAAGAAATTTTGATGGTATCTCTCATATTCCCATCTTCGCCCTCTATTGAAACCATTTTATAAACGGCACCGAGAGCTGGCTGATCATAAGCCGTTATCAATTTGGTTCCGATGCCCCAAATGTCAATTCTTGCTCCTTGTTGTTTCAAGTTGATGATCGTATATTCATCCAAGTCATTGGAAGCGACAATCTTCGCATCATGGAATCCTGCAGCATCGAGCATACGTCGTGCTTCTTTTGATAAGTAAGCTAAATCACCGCTATCAAGACGGACGCCAATGAAATTGATTTTATCGCCCAGTTCCTTGGCAACACGAATTGCATTCGGAATGCCAGAGCGTAATGTATCATAAGTATCAACCAAGAATACACAGTCTTTATGGGAAACAGCATATTTATGAAAAGCGGTATATTCATCTTTATAAGCTTGGATCATGGAATGTGCATGAGTCCCTGAAACCGGAATGCCGAACAGCTTGCCAGCACGTACATTACTGGTGGAATCAAAGCCAGCAATATAGGCCGCTCTCGCTCCCCAAATTGCAGCATCCATTTCTTGTGCCCGCCTTGAACCGAATTCAAGGGCAGATTCTTCACCGATGACCTGTTTGATGCGCGAAGCTTTTGTTGCCACGAGTGTGTGATAGTTCACAATATTAAGCAGCGCAGTTTCTATGAGTTGAGCCTCACCAAGCGGTGCCTCCACCCGTAAAATCGGTTCATTGCCGAAGACAAGCTCTCCCTCTTTCATGCAGCGAATCGCTCCTGTGAAACGGATGTTACGCAAATAATTCAAAAATTCTTCATCATAGTGCAGATCATTTTTTAAATAGTCGATATCACTTTCCGAGAAGGAAAAGTTTTGAAGGTAATGGACAATTTTTTCAAGTCCAGCAAAAATAGCATATCCGCTGTTAAATGGAAGCTTTCTGAAAAACACTTCGAAAACTGCCTTTCGGTTATGTGTTTTGTCCTGCCAATAAGTTTGGGCCATATTGATTTGGTATAGGTCAGTGTGTAATGCGTAACTGTCGTCATTGTACTTTTTTTCCATGGATAGTTCCTCCCAAAAGAGAAGCATTCGCTTCCCTTCTATTCTGTTGCGTTTATGGATATTATAGAATGGTTGCTCCAAGAGATCCTTTAAAATGTCCAAGCGCCCAATGGTGACCGGCATCATTGAACGAGGCCACAGCATTTTCATATACAAAGATTTTATAGCCCAGATTATAAGCGTCGATTGCCGTATGCAAAATACAGATATCTGTACAAACCCCGACCAAATATACATCGGTAATGTGGCGTTCCCGCAAGCGAATATCAAGGTCCGTTCCTGCAAAGGCCGAATAACGTGTTTTATCTATATAATGAACATTCTTTTGATTTTTATTTGCTTCATATTCCTCTTTTAACGCCCCGTAGAGGTCTCTACCCATTGTACCGCTAATATTATGCGGTGGAAACAAATTCGATTCGGGATGTAAGCGGTCTCCTTCTACATGTAAATCAATCGCGAATACTGTGTATTCACCTTGTTCGATAAAATCCTTGGTTATACTGACAAGAGCCTTTTCGATATCCTGGCCTGGCTTCCCGCAGGTCAATGAACCCCCGTCTGCCACGAAGTCATACGTATAATCTATATTGATCAATGCCTTTTTTCCCATGGCACGATACCCCCCTCAGTAGTAAATAGAGTCCATGACAACCTCTGCATTAAATCGGTAAAGCTGTGAAGGCCGATAAGAATTACGTTTCGTTTTCTTCTGCATTCCTTTTTCATCCAAGACTTTCTCCAAAAACGGGAGTTTTGGCGCTTTTGCATAAAAAAGTGAGTCTGCGCTGATTTTCGCATCATCTCTGGCTGTCAGCAAAACCCGTTGCAGTTCAGAAAGCGTAAATTCATCAGGCAGGAAATTTTGGGCTATCGTCGTTTGCACCATTTCTTTTTTCATTAAATTCATCGCATCGTTTATAATTGTATAATGATCGAATGCAAGATCTAATTGTAAGGCTTCCTGAATCGTGAACAATTCAACTTCGGCTGCATCGTCATTCGCTTTTCTTTGATGAAGAAACTCTTCCTGGACAATTGCATAAAAGGCATTGGAGATGATCCATCCTCTGGGATCGCGTCCCGGCTGGTCATAAACCCCGAAATGCTTGACATGGAATCCAGCTACACCCGTTTCTTCTTTCAATTCTCTTTTGGCTGCTTCATAAGCAGTTTCGCCAGCATTGACAAAGCCTCCAGGTAAGGCCCATTTATCTCCTTCAACATTGGGGCTTCCTTCCTTATCTTTTGTGGCACGTTTGATTAATAATAGCTTCAAAAACATTTCAGGCGGGGCTTTCTCAGCCGTTTTCTTCGCAGTAATCGTAAAGATCGCAATATCTGCTGTGTATCCATCTGGAGTAATATATTTCTTTTTTTCCTGCTGAGCCATGGCAACTCTCACTTTCTTTCACTAAGTATGGGATTAAGTAATTAGTAAATCATTAATTACTAATTATAGTACTCTTCCTTGTGTAATTTAGCAACTCAAAATCTGAAAAATTTTCTAATTATTTAAAAAAACATTTATTTTAAAACATGTAGGGGAAGACGCCTAACCTCCGACCTCTCACACCATTGTATGTACGAGTTTGGTATACGGGGTTCGTTTAAGTCTGACATTGTATTGGATATCTTTTGTCTAAATTTCTAACCCTTGATGGTACGAATTGTCCTTGACAGCCTCCATGGTTTCCATAGCACATCCTGAACTTTCTTCGAATCCATGAATCTAATTTCCTTCATACACCCGGAGTATCTACGAGCGTAATACCCGATTCACCCTCTGAGGAATTGCTTTAGCTTTCTTATTTTTGTCTTCCATGGGTATCGGTGATTTTCTCGAGGCCATTTCTCTGTTACGTTTCTTCACTCTCTTCAAGCTTTGGTGAGCCAGCCGAACCTTAGGAGTCTTCTTAGACCTCGTGAAACTAAACCTTTAACTGTTCCGCCCTTTTGAAGTTTCCGCGTTTTCACTACTTCTTCCTTCAAATAAGTTCCGTTAGGAATTGTTTGTTTCTTCGAAAGATAAGAATGACTAATATGCTTCCTCGTTAATCTGTTAGATCCTTCCTTATCCTTTCGAATAGACAAGTACTATTGACCTCTGCTGACTTCTGTTGATTCATCTGTCCATCACTGGTCAGGTTGCCAAGTCTACTTAGCTGTCACCAGGCCTCCCCGGTTAAGAGTACACCCTTTCCCTCCATCTCTTATGCTTCAATTACTTTGTACTTCCTTTGTCAGTAAGGACTTTGTTTTGTTCAGGAAAATCATCCAATGGAACCTAACCTTATATGGGGTTCGTGTTCCTCTGAATGGCTGTTTGCCGCTTGCTTCCTTCAGATTCCTTGTCACCGTGGACAACTTTGCATGAAACTAACCACTACTACTGCATATGTGGTAGGGGCTTTCACCCTATAGATTGCATTCATGCCGAGCGCACCAAAAAAAGGTCAACCAGTATTTTTTTACTGATCAACCTTATAATATGAAGCATCCGCTGCTTCATAAAGAAGAGTTATTATTTTTCTTTTACATTACACAAATCTTCCGCAACCTTTTTATTCTTTTATATCCAATTCCTTCTCTTTGCTCTATGGATATTAAGTTTAGTGTTTCAGGATAGCAAGGAATAGCAGCAACTCTTATCATCTTAAAGGTTCACGGCAACACCACTACTTTCTCCGTACATGAAGAGCAAAACTTGGCATATTGGATACACGTTTCTAATGAATCATTCGGCTCCATTGGCCACCATCGAATCGCCCCCAGGGGCGCCATCGACGCAAAGGCTTCGATTTCCGCAGGAATACGGCCAACAACAACCACTTCGATTTCTTTAAAATTGGTTTCTATGCCCTTTTGAAGAGTCTTAAATAATTGGGTATGCTCATTTGTAGGGCAAGAGTGAGGAATAGGAAACAAGATTGAAACTTTGGATAATTCTTCATGAATGATATGAGCAGTTTTTCTTGCGGGATTATCTGTAGTTGTCTCCCAAATACGACTATATGGCACTTCCTCTGGTAAATCTAGTTCTTCCAATCTTTTGTAAATCCTCTCGCGATAATAACTGTTTAGTTCTTTTACGAGGATTTGAATCTGCTTATTTCTCTGAAAAGTAGAGTTATCTCCATTTTCATTTCGATATTGGATGTAGAGTAAATTGGGAATCGAAATATACTTCGTATTAAGAAACGTTCGAACGAGCATGTCGTAATCGTCTGCAACCAATAGTTCTTCGCGATGACCTCCAATCTGATGGTAAAAATCTCTCGTCCACGCACGTGGATGATTCGGTAAACCAACCAAATGACGGATTGTATTCCCATTGATGGTAGTGTGTCTTTGCACATTTTGCCATCGATTCATTTCATGTACCCAGACACGATAATGTATACTGTACCCAAAGCCACAATCCCAACCATACCAATGAGCATTGTGGCTGCCTACGTGCACCTCTGCACAATCTCCATAAGCAAAGCCACATTCAGGGTGTTGCTGAAATGCATCGACAATTTTCTTTAGACAGTCAGGAGTTAGGTCATCATCATGATCTACTTCCACTAAAATTTCCCCTGTACATAGACCTGCTGCATACCGTTTGATTGCCCCTATGTAGCCATTGCGGGAATCTTGGCGATACCTCCTCACACGGGGATCATCTAGAGGGAGTAAGTCTTGGTTATATGTCTCATCATCATCACCGGAGTCATCTACAATCACCCATTCCCAATTGGAGTAAGTTTGATTCAGTAGGGAACGATAAGGTCGCTGAATTTTTTCTTTGGACTTGTAACTGGCTGTAAATACAGACACTAAAGGAGTATCTGAAGAAAAACGGGTCGACAGTAGATTTTTATTTTCTGGGAAAGGATCTGTCTGTTTGAGCCAGCAGTAAAATAAGTTGTATGGTTGAACTTTTGTTGGAGAATCGAAATGTAACCAACGTTTTCTCTCCTGAACAGGTAACACATTAAGTTCTCTGAATTGTTCCCACTCCGTTCCTAATGAAACATAGACGCGAGGATTTTTAGGATTTATATCCAATAATGCATCATCAGGTCCATACATCTTCACTGTAATGCCACTTTCAGCCAGTCTCATTAACATTTCTTCCAATCCATCCCCTGAATTCCTCTTTGAAACAAATAGATGGACTGTCAATAGCGGAGTATGATTGGTTGTCATATATGCCCTCCTAAAATAATATAGGTATCAATTATCGTGAATACAAAAGATAGAAATTTTATCGTTCTTATAGAATCACCAACATTCGAGTCCAGAATTAGAATTATCCATATATCAACTTCAACAGAGTTACTAGTCTTTTCTCGTAAGTATGACTTTTTAATGTTTGAATATACCCTCTCTGCGCAATCGCATTTCGCTCCTCGTCATGGTTTAAATAATAGTCTATCTTTTCAGTTAATTCAGAAGGAGATGTGTAAGTTTCAATTTCCTTCCCTATTTCATAATAACGTTTTAACTCTTGTCGAATATCCGAAAGCTGAAAAGCGCTGCAGGCAGAAATTTCGAAGGTTCGAGGGTTAATTGAAAGGGCCGTTAGTTTATTACTGTTACGGTTAAATAACGTAGTATCATTGGATAAACGATGGTTATTAATCACAATTTTGGATTGATTAATAAGGCGAGCCGTTTCACTCGGGGATAGAAAACCAAAACGGATTTTATCAGATAGCAAATGATAATTCTGCATCCGGTCCCAACGCGACCCCACGATAAGTGTATTTTTTTTTGATAAAAAGGGAGCAATTTCGTCAAACAAAGAAATTCTATTGTCCCAACCTGACCCCATAAAACAAACGTCAATAGGAATCAAGTTATCCTTCCCCGGCTTCTGATATTGGAAAACTTTTGTATTGACTGCGAGAGGTAAATAATGAACTTGGGGACAGCCTAAAAGTTGATAATAAGAAACACAGCTTATCTCTTGTGTAAAAACATAATGATAATAGGGAGCTATATAAGTTGTTACGTCTGTATAATATGGGTCATCCGTAAACCATACCGCTGTTTTAATACCCATTTCCCTAATGGCTTTCACTTGGCCAATTGGAAATGTATCTCCAAGTAAAACAAGCAAAAGGTCCGGCCTGAATTCAGCTGCTAGACTGACCACATCTTCGTCCGCTTTTGCTGTATATATTTCACACACTAAATTTCTAAGTTCTTCAATTATTCCTTGATTAATGATCCTATAGGTATCTCCATGCCCAGGTTGAATATAAAGTACACTTTTATTCCAGAAATCAAATTTGTGATTAAATCTAACTTCATCTTTGACCATTAAATCCGATGATGGACCCTCTCCCCCTTCCTTCTGGTCAACAGTGTAACGATTTTTTTTGACATTAAATTGATTTTTATTATCAATTTCTTTAAACATCTCTATTGATCTCCTTTTCCTACTAAAACATTGTCTTTTCACGTTCCCACTGCAGCTATAACTAAGACATGAGTGAAGATTCGGATATCAAGCCTTGTTTGACTTATGCTTTTATATAAACTTTTCAAGCTCGTACAACAAATTTTTTGTTTATTATTCCGTATCAGGTTGGAGGAAGATAATATTCCGCACATGTACAAGAATCGGCAAGGACACGAAAAAACAAGTGCATGATATTCCAAAAATCAGTTCAAGTGGTTCTCTTTTCCCCTATTATTTTTCCTTAATTAATATGAGAAATAGCAAAAAAATATGACACAATGAAAACTCAAATCTTATTGTTATACACATTACAATATCAATGGATATATAGGAACATGCATTTAAATTCCATCAAGATTAATAAAATGTTGAATCATTTGAGTCTATTACCCCGCCATTAGCAATATATTTAGGAAAGAAATTAAATGTTCACATTCATGAAAAAATTCCACTTATACGTCCTAACTTTGTAAAGCCGAAGGAGCAGCTAGTCCCTATTTATCTGAGAAGAATCATGTCGAATATATAGGATTTTTGCTCCTTTCATTACACGTTTTGTATAACGATTATTGAGTGATTACATTTGAAGCAGTTACAACTGTCAAAGCATATTACTAGTTCACAATTCAAACGGACAAAAGGGAAATATGTCCAAATCCAGTTTTTACATTCTCCCCTTGACTGCGATGTAGTATGGTTTAGAGCCCCTTTTATTGATTTCCGTTAGGGTAGCGGGTGTAGGACAATAATAACAACAATTGTGGAAAAAAATTTTATTTATCTTTAACCGTGGAGTAAATTACAGTCGCGATAATAGAGATTGAAGAGTATTTAATAGTTGCTCTTGGATGAATATCACAGGGAATGTTATCGAAGGTGTTATATCGGTATGGGAACTTCCATACGTAAAAAAATTACCATTTGGTCTTTGGAGGAGGATTTTTACTAATGAAGACATACCGGAAAAAACATTGTACAGAGAGTACCTACAAAGTACAAAAAAGGTTTCCATAGTTTTCATGTATCCTTCATAACAATTGTAAATTAGGAAACAAGGAGGAAGCCATTGTGGGAAATCCTTTAGTTAGTGTAGTCATTCCTGCGTATAATCGACCTGATACTCTAAAAATAGCGCTTGACAGTGTATTAGCACAAACCTACCCTAATATCGAAATTATTATTTGTGATGATAGTACAGATGATCGAGTACAAGAAATGCTTGGTCCTTATTTAGGTTCGAACTCTATAATTAAGTATTATAAAAACGAAAGAAATTTATTTCTTGAAAATTGGCATAAATGCTTTGATTTGGCATCGGGGGAATATATCAATTACTTGATGGATGATGATGTGTATCATAAAGAAAAAATCGCAAAAATGGTTTATTTTTTCAAAGAGTTCGAAAATATTACCCTTGTCACATCTTATCGACAAACTATCGATGCAAACGATCAACTTCTCCCTCCTATAGACGCTACAGCCAGAATATATGAAGAAACAAGGATCTTAGACGGAAAGATGTTGGGAAACCTTGCATTAACCCATTGTCTCAATGTTATCGGTGAACCGACAACAGTATTATTCAGAAAAAAAGACCTTACCGAACGATATGGTGTATACAAAGAGAAACAGTATTCTCTTATCAATGATATAGCTGCCTGGTTGTCGTTGCTATCCAAAGGGAAAGCTGTGTATATTTCAGAAGCTCTTAGTTATTTTCGAAGACATCCGAATCAAAATAACAATACCCTAGGCCTAAAAGCATTTAGTGAATGGTTAGATATTATGGTTGCCTCACGTGAAGATGGATTTCTTGATACGAACGAATTATTCAAAACTGCTCTTCACTCTTATCGTGAGCGTGTAAAGAATTATCATGAATTTGCAGAAGATATCAAGAAGATTGATATCATGTTAACAACCTTGGATTAAAAATCTTGCTTTTTGACTTTTTAAAAAGGGGATTTAGGATATTATTAAGTGAATTTCAATACTGCACATTGTAAGAATCAAGATAAGTAAAATTAAATAATGAATATACCTAAAAGCAATGAAACTCTCCCAACTAATTGAACTATCCCCAAAATAATGGGCGGGTAAAAAAGTTCCTTATTCGGGGTTTTTCTATATCCTTATATTAAGGGATAAGATGACAAGTTTTTAATAACCGAATGGCTAAGGAAGCTGCCGGATATCTTTTTGTGGATGGGTTAAATAAGTAACTACAAAATAAAAAGTCTCAACAGATTATCAGTTTAATATACCTTATTAATACTGGGTCCTTAAGATACTTTTATTATATTATGTATGGTTCAGCCCCAATCCAATTAGTTTAAATTATATTGAAACAAAGTGTTATCGTTTAACATTATTATAGGAGTGATAAGAATTTGAAGCTTATAGCTTTCTATTTGCCCCAATTTCATCAAATACCAGAAAATAACCTTTGGTGGGGACCAGGATTTACCGAATGGACGAATACAAAAAAAAGCCAAACATTGTTTCCTGGACATTATCAACCTAGAGAACCTTATCAAGATTATTACTATGATTTGGCAGATGATACTGCGAGAAAATGGCAAGCACAAATTGCCAAAAAATACGGTATTTATGGATTTTGCTATTATCATTATTGGTTCAAAGGAAAAAGATTACTCGAAAAACCATTCAATGAAGTTCTTCGAACAGGAGAACCTGATCTTCCTTTCTGTCTCTCATGGGCAAATGAGCCGTGGACTAGAAGGTGGGATGGTTGGATTCACGACGTCTTAATGCCTCAAGATTATGGTAATGAAGAAGATTGGAAAGAACATTTTGATTTTTTACTAACAGCATTTAAGGATGAAAGGTATATCAGGGTGGACAATAAACCTTTATTTACCATTTATCGACCCGGTAGCATTCCAAGATGTGAGGAAATGTTATTGTATTGGCAAAATCTAGCTAAACAAAATGGACTTGAGGGTATTTACTTTGTTAAAACTTTAAATGCATTCGCGACTCCCCAAATTGCAGGATTCGATGCTTGTCTTGAATTTGAACCAGGTTTTACTTGCAATCATGGAGGTGGTTCAACTTTTCGGAGAGCTGTGGATGGGTATCAACAAAAGTTTATTGTGATGGATTATGATCAAGTATGTTCATGTATATTAGATGGATCTGATATAAAGAAAAATATAAAGACATTTCCAGGTGCATTTATTGATTGGGATAACTCGGCCAGAGTAGGAAATCGAGCACTGATTTTTCAAGGGTCAACCCCTGAAAAATTCTCTTACTATCTAAGTCAGCAAATTCAAAAGGCAGTGAAAAATAATAATGAATTTTTATTTATCAATGCTTGGAATGAGTGGGCGGAAGGAACATATTTAGAGCCAGATAAGAAGTATGGATATCAATATTTGGAAGCAGTAAAAAAAGCCCTTGATATTAATGGACTTTAATGATTCTAAAAATTCTTTATATATTTTATTGGAAGAAGACTACAATGAGGTGACTTAATTAATTGAATATACAAGGAGATTTTCCTCAATTAAAGATTAGTGAATTATATGGTTTCATTGAAAGCATATATGGCTGGTTGACACATATGGAACAAACGGCACTTTTGCATCTACCGGCTTTAGTTGATCATTTGCAAGGGGACATTGTAGAGATTGGTTCTTTTAAAGGTAAAAGTACAACAGCCTTAGGTCTCGGAAGTAAGTGGATTAGTGAGCGCAAACGTCCGATATATGCAATAGATCCATTTATCCCCAATAGCGGATATCATGGAAAATACTTTAACGATTTTCAAAAAGCTATTCAAGGTTTTCAACTAGAGAACTATGTAATTCCAATAAAGAACTACAGTCATGAAGCGATCGGTGAATGCCCTGAGCTTATTTCAGCACTTTTTGTTGATGGTGATCATACCTATTTAAACGTAAAGCAGGATATACAACTTTATGCTCCAAGAGTCATAGCCGGAGGCATGATTGCATTTCATGACTACAGTACTTACCAAGATGTTAAAAGAGCTGTTGATGAACTTTGTGAAGGTAAAGAATACGTATACGTCTGTGATTACGATAGTTTGCGCCTTATCCGTAAAATAAAATAGCCCTTCGAATCATGCAATAAGTGCAGCACAAAGTGTCAAACCTAAAAGCCAATCGAGAAGAAGGAGGCGCCTAGCCTCCGACCTCTCACACCGCCGTACATACCGTTTGCTTTTAAGACTGACGTATTTTTTATATCTTCCATATATACAATCCAATCCTCTGTGATGCCAATAGGCATTATCAAGAGTTTTCTCTAGAATTGGGCTATGGCCAATACGCTAATAGCCTATCTACTATTTCCCCATTCATATGCATTCATATGCTTTTCGAATCCATGAATCTAATTTCCTCAGTACGCTTTCGAACCGACTGTTGCCCTTGTTTATTAGGAAAATCCATAGCTATTTCTGATATGGTTGAGGCATATTTCTTGATCAATATCTGGGTAATGGCTTATTGAATGAGACGGTCGAGATACCCAATAACCGAACTTCGCCGCTTGGTTTCGGGATTTCGATACGACGTACAGGTTACGGTTGTTGATAAGATTCCTGTAAAAGGGTGGTTTTCATGATGTGCCACGCAGTAATAAGATGTGGTCTTAGATTTTGAACCGGCATTCCATCTACGCCATGGCTTCCCTTATTTCTTTCCACACTTCAATGCCTGTTTTAAGTTTCATTTTTTTAGTACTGTTCCATTAACATCGTTGATATCCTTTCCCTGCGTGGACAAGATGGTCTATTTCTGCCTTTATCTGCTCCGCCCTTTTGAAGTTCCCCGTGTATTCATTACTTCATCCTTCAAAAAAGTTTCGTTAGGAATTGTTTGCTTCTTCGCAAAATATCGAACGACTAGTATCAGTCCTCCTCAATCTCTTCGCTCCTTCCTTATCTTCTCGAATAGACCAGTAATATGGCCTCTGCTGACTCCTGATGATTCAGTTGCCCATCAATGACAGATTACCAAATGTACTTGGCTGTCACCAGATATCCCCGGGTAAGAGTTACGATCCTTCCCTCCATCTATCTGCTTCATTTACTCTGTACCACCTTCGGATTAAGGACTTTGTTTTGTTTTGCAAAATCATCCAATGATACCTAGCCTTATATAAAGTTCGTGTTCCTCAGAACGGAGGTTTGCCGCTTGCTTCCTTCAGATACCACGTCACCGTGGACACCCTTTTCATTAAGCTAACGACTACTATTGCCTTCACAACTAAGGACTTTAGAGCTTTAAACTCCCCCCCTGCCGGACGTACAAAAAAACGGGAAGATTTATTAATCATTCCCGTTTTTAGAAAAAGTGTTATCAGGCGTAATAAAATTCTAATCGAGTTTGTTAACTGCAACTGATGGTTTGAATACAACGATATAAACAAAAATTAAATTATCGTTATACCCGCGCTTGCAAAACCTGCAACTGTAGTGAGAACCGAAACTGCATTATCTATAGAGAAAACCAGTAATAATTTATCCCCTGCTGTAATCCCGAGTCCAGTTAAAGCAGTATTATGAGCTGTATCTCCAATGGATATACCAGGTCCTAAAGCTGGTGTTAATAGTACAAAGGCACCTGTGGGAGTAAAGGTGTTGCTAGCTGCAGCTGCCTTCCATAATTCTGCTCTAATGGTAACAGCAGAATTTAAAGTTACTGCCGCTGTCGCACTAAAGAATGCAGATATTGATGATACAGTTCCAGCACGTGGTGCGACAAATGCGAAGCCAAGAACGCCCTCTAGACCAGGACTTATAGTAATTGTTCTTTCACCAATAGTAACTGTATCAGTAGATCTTCCGAACCCAATAAGACCTCCAGTATTAGCTAATCCTAATTGAACACTAGTCAATTCTACTGGAGCACCGGAAGCAAACGGAATGATTGAACCTTCAGTTTCTCCTCGCGGGCCTTGCGGACCTTGGAATCCTTGTGGACCTTGGAACCCTTGCGGACCTTGGAACCCTTGCGGGCCTTGGGATCCTTGTGGACCTTGGAACCCTTGCGGGCCTTGGGATCCTTGCGGGCCTTGGAATCCTTGCAGACCTTGTGAGCCTTGCGGACCTTGGAACCCCTGCGGACCTTGGAATCCTTGTGGACCTTGGAACCCTTGCGGGCCTTGGGATCCTTGCGGGCCTTGGAATCCTTGCGGGCCTTGGAACCCTTGCGGGCCTTGGGATCCTTGCGGGCCTTGGAATCCTTGCAGACCTTGTGAGCCTTGCGGACCTTGGAACCCCTGCGGGCCTTGGAATCCTTGCGGGCCTTGGGATCCTTGCGGGCCTTGGAATCCTTGTGGGCCTTGGGATCCTTGCGGGCCTTGGAATCCTTGCAGACCTTGTGAGCCTTGAGGACCTTGAGAGCCTTGAGGAGCTTTTACATTCACTTTCACAATTTGCTCTATCTTTTGTACTTGTTTCGATGAGCATTTACATGGACGTTGTCTGCAATCTTTACATTTTTTATGATTACATGTACATTTGCGTTGTCCGCAATCTTTACATTTTTTATGAGTACATGTACATTTGCGTTGTCCGCAATCTTTACATTTTTTATGAGTACATGTACATTTGCGTTGTCCGCAATCTTTACATTTTTTATGAGTGCATGTACATTTGCGATGTCCGCAATCTTTACATTTTTTATGAGTGCATGTACATTTGCGTTGTCCGCAATCTTTACATTTTTTATGAGTGCATATACATTTGCGTTGTCCGCAATCTTTACATTTTTTATGAGTGCATGTACATTTGCGATGTCCGCAATCTTTACATTTTTTATGAGTGCATATACATTTGCGATGTCCGCAATCTTTACATTTTTTATGAGTGCATATACATTTACTATGTCCGCAATCTTTACATTTTTTATTCTTACCCAATTCTGTACCCTCCTTTTCATAGAACTTTACTCTATTCTATGAATTTGGATTTAATTGGATTGGATGAATTACACCCATTTGTTAAAAGTACAGAACCATTGTAAATCATAAGCACATCATTAAAATAAATTAGACCAAGTCACAGGTTGTCCCTGCCACAACAAATGATGTTAACAATCTATAGATTATTATTAATTGTATTAAATAAACAAATAGCCTTCCCATTTTAAAAACATGAAACATGTCTAAACATAATGTTACCTATCCAATAATTAAAATATGAAAAGAACAGTGGAAATCAAGAGGTTTAGAAACTTGCTAAGGCTGCAATGCTTTCTTAAGAAGAACATTGCTCTTTTAGTTTCTGTGTTTCAGAAGGTAACTGAATTGTTTTTTCCTTTAGACTCTATAACGTAATACGATTTCATCCTTTACTTCTTTCTTGGATTTACATTTCATTTGACACACAGTGTCATCAGATAGCTTAGATGATATTCCTTAATCATTTCGTCCTTATAAACCGGTTTTTTTATTTCCGCTAAATGAGAATGCTCTGAAAACTACACCGATCCATTCAAATCGCTTTAAAAGCTGACTTCTGCAATTTCCAATCTTCTTATACTGCCGAAATTTTATAAACTATAGGGTTACCAATAAACCTAAAAGTGATCTCCATTGAGTATATAACATTTCCTGTCTAATCTTCTCTTAATCCGCAATGTAATCTACATGCTAAAATCACCTTTCAATTCCTAATAGAAAATGAAAACCTACCCTTGGTTTATGTACTTTTATACAGTTAAAACACCCCTGTTTTTTTCAAAAATATTATTTTTCACCGTAAACTACTAAAGAACTATTAAAATTATAGCACTCCTGTTAATTGCAATTTTAAGCCATAAAATTTAATCAAAAGGAATATTAATGGAAAGAACACCAAAGAACTATCGTATTAAAAAAATATCCATTGATGGCAATCGATTTCAAATGGAATATGTGGCTGGATATGCTTTTGATTGAGGTTGTTTTTGGTTGTTTCTTATAAAGTCCAGATTTATATCCGCTTTGCGTGCCAATCAGGCCATGACACAATAAAACTCCGACTATCAAAAAATTCTACACTACAGCAATGAACCATTGCATGACCCGGAATTTAATTTTATTTTTGGATGGATCTTTTGAATACTTATCAGTAATTATGTGAGAAAGTAATTAAAATTTATAAATTAATTGAAACGGAGATGAATAATATCCGTAAAATTCCGTTTTTACGACCCAACTTGGTGAAACAAGACACATTTACCGATTATTTATCTCAGATTGAACAATCCAGATTGTACAGTAATTATGGACCATTAAATACTCTTTTTGAGAATAGAGTGCTAAACGAATACTATGAAGGAAACGGAGCGGTACTCACGGTCAACAATGCTACCAGTGGACTGATGTTAGCCATTAATCAGAGTAAACGGCCCAAAGGGCAGTTTGCATTAATGCCTAGCTTTACTTTCTCAGCCACCCCTTTAGCGGCTATGTGGTGTGGTTTAGAACCTTATTTTGTAGATGTGAACAAAGACGATTGGTGTATGAATGAGGAACTTGTAAAAGATGAATTGGAAAAATTAGGAGATAAGGTGGCGGTCGTTGTTCCCTACTCAACCTTTGGAACAGACGTAAACCTATCCTTTTATAAACAAATTCATGAGTCAGGGATACCGGTGGTTTTTGATGCTGCCCCAAGTTTTGGGACATCAGGGCGGAGTGGATCATTTGGCAATAATTTTCCCGGCCCTATTGTGTTCAGCTTTCATGCTACGAAATCATTTGGTATTGGCGAAGGCGGATTAGTATATAGTGCTGATAAAGATTTGATAAATCAAGTTCGTCAGGCGGGAAATTTTGGGTTCTCGGCTGACAGGGAAACTATATCACAAGGTCTTAATAGTAAACTTTCAGAATATGGCGCAGCCGTTGCTCTTGCAACTCTAGATGCCTTTCCTGAAAAGAGACGACAGAGACAACGAATTTATCAATGGTACCAAGAGCAATTCCAACAAACCCCTGTCTTAAAAAAATGGCAACTCCAAAAAACAGAAGGGGAAATTCCCCATCAATTTATGCCTGTTCTCTGTCCTGAAGATCAAAGTAATTTAGATTTTGTGAAATTGCTGGCTGACAATCAAATAGAAGCACGCACCTATTTTTCCCCCACATGTCATCAACAAAATTATTTTACATCATTCAATCGCACATTAATGCCTATTACCAATAGTATGTCAGGACGCATAATTAGTTTGCCTCTTTGGGAAGAAATGAAACAAAGTGATATCGTGCAAGTAACGCAAGTGCTTGCTAAGGGATTGAAACCATGAATAAAATCGTCATCTGGGGATGTGGAGGGCATGCACGCGAGGTAAATCATCTATGTGAAAATTCAAGTTATGAGGTTATAGGATTTCTAGATGAAAGATCGGAAATGAAGGGGATAATAATAGATAATGTACCGGTTTTGGGCGATCTTCATGATATTAATTCTCTTCGGAACAAAATTAAAATTGTTTGTGCCGGTGTAGGAGATCCATCTCTAAAAAAGCGCTTTGTCACCAAAACCAAAAATGCAGGTTTTGAGATTGCTGAGACAATAGTCCACCCTTCTGTTTTCATATCAAAACGGAACACACTTGGAGTCGGTTCGATTATTTGTGAAGGAACCATTATTACCACAAATGTTCAAGTGGGAAATTTTGTAATCATAAATCGAAGTTCGAACATTAGCCATGATAATATCATCACCGACTATGTCACGATAGGCCCAGGAGTTAATATTGGAGGTAATGTTACGATTGATGAAGGAGCGTACATTGGAATTGGTTCTTCTATCCGTGAAAAAATTAATATCGGTGCTTGGTCGATTATAGGAGGCGGAGCATTTGTAAAGAATGATGTTCCCGCGAAAACCCTTTATGCAGGAGTACCTGCACAGTTAAAAAAAGATTTAGAATAGAATGCAGGTAATAAGGCTTAACAAATAGATATAAACTAATGGGTTCCAGTGAAAAAACTTAAGAAACCAGACTATTTCACTTTTCCATATTACGAGTTCTATACTAAAATACAACATTTTACTGAAGTTCCCATGTAATTGAAACGCCTTCTTTCTGTGCTTTTGTCATTTGTAAAGCAAAGAATTATTTCACCAGGTTGATTTTTAACCAAGAGAGAAAAAAGACTACAAAGCGTGTTTTCAATTTAGCTTAGTAGTCTTTTCATACCAATAAATCTCAATCTCGTAAGAAATCTATATAAATCTTTAAAATCACATCCCATTTTTACAGAATCCAATCACATTCTTTACGCATATGATGAAAAGGATTATTTTTTTCGTGAAATTCAGAAACCGAAAAAATTTAAATTCATTTTGTTTTTTATATCATACTGCTTGAGGAGGTGAATAATAATGAAAGGAATAATATTAGCTGGTGGAAATGGCACTAGATTATACCCGTTAACGAAGGTTGTCTCAAAACAGCTATTGCCTGTTTATGATAAACCCTTAATTTATTATCCATTGTCCGTGCTAATGCTTGCTGGAATTAAAGATATCTTAATCATTTCTACCCCTATTGATATACCTCGTTTTAAAAATTTATTAGGCGATGGGTCACAATTAGGAATCAATATAAGTTATATAACACAGGAAAAACCGGATGGTATCGCACAGGCTTTTATTATTGGAGAGGATTTTATAGGAAAGGACTCTGTATCTTTAATATTAGGAGACAATATTTTTTATGGACATAATTTCACTAAAACATTGGAAGAAGTCGTTAATCGGCATAACGGTGCGACTATATTCGGCTATCATGTTAAAGATCCTGAACGATTTGGTGTTGTAGAATTTGATGAAAATCGGAAAGTGATATCTTTGGAAGAAAAACCTGTAACGCCTAAATCTCACTATGCTATTACAGGACTTTATTTTTATGATAATAATGTGATTGATATCGCAAAGAGTATTAAGAAATCTTCTCGTGGAGAATATGAAATTACTTCTGTAAATGAATGTTACCTCAAGGAAAACCAGCTTAAGGTTGAGTTATTGGGTAGAGGATTCAGCTGGTTAGACACCGGTACTCATGAATCACTTCTTGACGCTTCTTTATTTATCCAAACCATTCAAAATAGGCAAAACGTTCAAATTGCTTGTATAGAAGAAATTGCCTTTCGAAAAGGATTTATTTCGCCACAGCAACTTCTTGCCTTAGCTAAACCATTAGCGAAAAATGAATATGGGCAATACCTTGTAAGATTAATAGAAAGTTAACAGCTATTCATTGAAAGGAGGCAATCATGAATCTTCTTGTTACAGGTGGGGCTGGTTTCATCGGCCTAAACTTTGTTCGCCATTTGCTAAAGAATACGTCATACAATATAACAGTTATCGATTCTCTAACGTACGCAAGCCATCCTGAAGAGATACGCGCCCTAACATCATCTAATTCTAAATTTCGCTTTATTAAAGGAAGCATTGTAGATGAAAAAGATATGGAAACTGTGATGGATCAAAATTATGAAGCGATTATTCATTTTGCTGCAGAGTCCCATGTTGATAATAGTATTCAAAATGCAGATAAATTCGTACAAACAAATATTGTCGGTACTTATCAAGTATTACAACAATTAATCAAAGGGTATGCAAAAAAAATGATCCATATTTCCACAGACGAAGTTTATGGTACTTTAAGCCCTACTCAACGACCATTCACAGAAGAATCCCCTCTTTCACCTAACAATCCTTATTCGGCTACGAAAGCAAGCTCGGATTTATTAGTAAGATCTTACTATGAAACATATAAATTACCTTTGATTACGACAAGATGCAGTAATAATTTCGGTCCATTTCAAAACATGGAAAAATTCATTCCAACCATTGTAAATAGGGCGCTTCACAACCTTAAAATCCCCGTTTATGGGGATGGTCTACAGATAAGAGATTGGCTGTTTGTAGAAGATCATTGTAAAGCCATTTCTCTTATTCTTGAAAATGGTAATTGGGGTGAAGTTTATAATATTGGTGGCGGAAATGAAAGGAAAAATATCGATGTCGTAAAACAAATTTTAGAAATAATGGGGAAGCCTGACCACTTGATTGAATTTGTTGAAGACAGAAAAGGTCATGACCGAAGATATGCTATTGATTCTTCTAAGTTACAAAACGAGTTAAGCTGGAAACAAACCTCTTACTTTGATCAATCATTAGAAGAAACTGTTCTTTGGCACATGAACAAATTTAAAGGTTCTTCCATATGAAGATTGTCATTACAGGTGCAGGAGGCCAATTAGGAAAAGAACTCATTCAGCTTTTTAAAGAGGAAAATTATGTGGTATTTCCATTTACTAAACAACAATTAGATATTACTAATCGTACGCAAATAAAAGAAATGATTGAGAAAATCCAGCCAGATTATCTTATTAATACTGCTGCCTTTACACAAGTTGATCTTTGCGAAACGGATATAGATCAAGCTTTTTTAATTAATGGAATTGGACCTTATTATCTAGCTTGTGAAGCAAAGGAAAAAAAAGTGAAGTTTTTTCATATTAGTACTGACTATGTATTTGATGGTGAAAAAATTGAACCCTATATAGAAGAGGATTCTCCTGACCCCCAAACAATTTATGGAAAAAGCAAACTACTAGGGGAACAATTGGCATTAACTGCTAATGAAAGTTCCACAATCATTAGAACGTCATGGTTATACGGACATGACGGGAAAAATTTCGTCAATACCATTAAGAAGTTAGCCAGCCATTCATCAGAAATCCGTGTGGTTCATGATCAATACGGTTGTCCTACCTACACTAGGGATCTTGGAATAGCACTAATATATTTACTAACAAAACCACATGGCATTTATCATGTCACAAACTCTGGAAGTTGCAGTTGGTTTGAATTTGCAACCGAAATTGTTACGTTCTTAAATTCACAGACAGTAGTCATCCCTATTTCTACAGAAGAATATGGGCTTAAAACACCCAGACCCAATTATTCCGTTTTAAGTCAAAAAAAGTTGAATTCCAACGGACTCTTTTTGCGAAATTGGAAAGAAGGTTTACATGAATACTTAAAAAAGGCAGATGATGAATATGGGGATTGAGGGAGTTATTTCCAAAAAGTTAATTAAGCATTGTGACGATAGAGGTTTTTTTGCAGAAGTGGTAAGAGATGATGACAATCTTTTATCTCATTTTGGTCAACTATCATGGACTACATCTTACCCAGGTGTTATTAAAGCATTTCACTACCATGAAGAGCAAGATGACCTTTGGTTTTTTTCATCAGGTAATGCTCAAGTAGTTTTACATGACTTAAGAGACCACTCTGCTACCAAGGGTGAAACAAATGTTTATTATATGGGCGAAAACAATCCAAGTATTTTACTCATACCCAAAGGTGTGGCACACGGCTATCGCGTGCTTGGCGAAAAGCCGGCAACTGTTCTTTATTGTACAACAAAGTCGTATAACGCTTCCAAACCAGATGAAAAAAGAATTCCTTGGGATGATAAAGAAATTAATTTTGCTTGGGAAACAAAACACAGATAAGGAACTAACATAAAAACTTCCTAGGGCAAAAAGTGTTAGGATAATAGGTTGTCCCGGTATTGTACCGGGGCCGTATTTTTAGTCCCTATTGATAACGATGCTCATTGTATTCTTCAATTACTCGATCAACATCTTCCTTCATATCCGTTAAATTTGTACATGTTTTATATTCTGCCCAATCTTTAAAGTGGTCAAAAAAGCTTTCCATATGTGCATTATCCTAACAGTTTCCCTTACGGACCATGGATTGGGTTAGGCTAAGTTTTTTCACTTTGTTTTGAATTATCGGATGGGTGTAAATGAATCCTTGGTCAGAATACAGGAATGGCACTAGTGATTCACAGGCTGCCTTAGCTTGTTTAATGTTTCATAAACAATATTCATACCCAACGACGTGGATAAATGATACATAACTATTTCTTTTGTGGCCGCATCTTTTACGCATGACAAATAAGCTTTTTGCCCCTTTCAGTAATAAAGATGTAATGTCTGTAAGCAGAATTCCCCCTTGCTCCTTCTGTTTGAATTCACGATTAAGAAGGTTTGGACAAGTAAGGTCCTCCTTGGTTGCCTTAGCCATCTTTCAATACGAATTGGCCCTTCTGATTTGTGCAAAGAGATGTTATTTTGCCATCAACCGTCTGATTTTCTTTTGATTCGTTCTATGTCCAATTCATCCTGTTCCCCGCGTAGCTCACGGGTTGGAACTGCCTTTATCCAATCATAGTAGCCACCTCGACTTACACCAGCCAATTTGCATAGATAGGAAACAGCCTTCTTTAATTGGTATCGCCTGATCGTTCTTTCAATCAAATAGAACATCTCAGCTGCAGTTAGAATGATTTCTTTTTCAACGCCCGCCTTTCTAACTCTTCCCAGCTTTGTTAGGAAGTCATTTTCTGCTTCAAGGAATTTGATTCTCGCTTCGGCCTTTCTAAGTTGATCCTATGCAGAAGATGGCTTGGAAGAAGGACGACGTCCTGTGCTCCCTTTTCCACGGCGTTCCGAAAAGGAACCTTCCTCACCAAACCTTTCAAAGGTATCACGCCGGCGATGTAGACAACGTTTAGGTTTTTCCCATTCAAATTATTTCGAGATTAAATCCATGTTCTATGAAAATTTGAGAGAGGGATTTCCCCTTTTTATATTCCTTAACAGCTTTTGTTTTAAATTCAGGATTATAGGAAATAGAACGCTTTGAAGCACTTATGATATTTGGATTCTTTTCAAGTTCTTTAATCTGAAATTCAGTATAAATATATATATTCTCACTCATAAAAACCCTCCGTCCATACTCATTACACCTTTTGAAACATAAAAAAAACCGGATAAGGGACACTTTTTTATGTGTGTCCGTTATCCGGGATATAGTTCAAATGGCCGGGCTTGTTTATTGTATTCTTTAAACGGGATAGACTCCATGTTTACGATCGGTAAATGTCAATTGTTTACTGCTATACGCTTCAAATCTGGCACTCAATTCATCTCGTAAGTCATTTGGCTGGATGATGCCATCAACAATCATTTCGGAGGCTAAGCGGTAGATATCGATATCTTCATTATACTCATTGCGCTTCTGTTCGATGAATGCTGGGCGCTCCTCTGGTTCCATCGCATTTATTTTATTAGCATAGACTGCATTGACCGCAGCCTCTGCCCCCATGACCGCAATCAATGCCGTCGGTAAGGCAAGAACGCAGTCAGGTTCAAAAGCGGGACCAGCCATCGCGTATAGTCCCGCACCATAAGCCTTACGGACAATGACAGAAATCTTGGGAACGGTGGCTTCACTCATGGCCGAAATCATTTTCGCACCATGGCGAATGATTCCTGCCTGTTCGACCTTCGTCCCAATCATGAATCCTGGAATATCAACTAGGAACAACAGCGGAATATGGAAAGCATCACATAAATTGATGAACTTGGCTGCCTTATCAGCTGAATCATGGAACAGGACGCCGCCCTTGACACGCGGCTGATTGGCTATGATCCCTATCGTTTGTCCATTAAGCCTTGCAAGCCCAGTAATCAATTCGGGTGCAAATAGTTTCTTGATTTCACAAAACGATTGCCTGTCTATAACCCTATCGATCAGGTCATACATATTGAAGGGTGCATTCTGATTTTTGGGAATCAGTTCTTCCAATGTTTTTTCGAAATCCGCAGGCAGCTCAGGTTTTACGCTTTTAGGTCTTTCTTGATAATTTCCTGGAAAATAGCTTAAGTATCTGCGCGCAAACGCAATGGATTCTTCCTCCGACTTGACAAGCACATCCCCGCATCCTGACACAGAACAATGCATTTTGGCCCCGCCCATTTCCTCTTCGCTTACTTTTTCGCCAATGACCATTTCTGCCATTCTCGGCGAACCTAAATACATGGATGCATTGCCATCAACCATTACGACAATATCACAAAAAGCTGGGATATATGCCCCGCCTGCGGCAGACGGACCGAACAATAGACAAATTTGCGGGACTTTTCCTGATAACTTCACTTGGTTGTAAAAGATTCGTCCTGCTCCGCGGCGTCCCGGAAACATTTCTACTTGATCCGTAATTCGTGCCCCGGCAGAATCGACTAAATAAAGAAGGGGCAACTGCAGCTTTTCAGCTGTTTCCTGAATGCGAATGATTTTCTCGACGGTCCTTGCTCCCCAGGAACCAGCTTTTACAGTCGAATCATTGGCCATGACACAGACCCTTTGACCATTGATTTTCCCGATGCCTGTAACTACACCATCAGCAGGCAATCCATCACTGGCACAATTAGCAAAGAAAGCGTCCTCTATTTCAACCCCTTCATCGAAAAGCAGCTCTAGCCGTTCACGAACGAAAAGCTTTCCTTTTTCAGCGTTTTTTTGATGATATTTTTCTAAACCGCCTTTTTTAATCGTTTCAACCGTTTCGGTTAGTTTATCCGTCGTTACCATTCCTGTTCCTCCTTCAATTGAAATCATTGGCCCTTAAAAACCGGTTTGCGCTTTTCCTTGAATGCTGACAGACCCTCCTGTCGGTCACGGGTTTTTAAAGTTGTCTGATAGCAGTCCTTTTCAATTTGCAATCCTGTTTTCAAATTAGTCTCAGCCCCTTGATTGATCGCCGCTTTTGCAGCCCTGAGTGCTAATGGGGCATTGACCGCAATTTCCCCAGCCAATTTTTTCGCTTCCTCAAGTAAATGTTGGGGTGAATATACATGACTGATGATTTTCAAGGCATGTGCGGTTTTTGCATCCAACCTCCTTGCCGTATAAATCAGTTCTTTCGCTGTCGGCATCCCGACTATCCGCGGAAGACGCTGAGTACCACCGGCGCCTGGGATGATGCCTAAAGATGTTTCTGTCAGTCCAACCTTGGCCGTTTCCGATGCGATGCGTATATCACATGCGAGTGCCAACTCCAGCCCTCCGCCAAAAGCCGAACCGTTAATCGCGGCGATGACTGGAACTGGAAGGTTTTCTACAGCCGTAATCGTGTCACCAATCAACTTGACTGTCTCCCTGACTTTATCATCATTCATACCTGCTCGTTCCTTAAGATCCGCACCTGCACAAAACGCCTTTTCACCTGCTCCCGTTAAAATGACCGTTCGTAAATTTGAATCTCTTTTCAATTCATACAGCCCTTCGACTAAGCAATGAAGAAGTTCCGTGGATAGAGCATTTGCAGCATCCGGCCGGTTCAAAGTCACGAGGGCAATTCCCTTATCTTCATGACTGATCTCCACTAATGAAGTCATAAATTCACCTCAATTTCTCTTATTGTGCGTTATAAACAGCCATCTGATGGCTAGGCAATGGTTTTTCCAAAAAGCTTTGCATCATGGCCGCAGCCTTCATTAGTTTTTCCGGATTGATTCCTGTTTGAATTCCCATTTTATGTAGCATATGGATCAGGTCATCTGTTGCCACATTACCGCTCGCACCTGGTGCATACGGACATCCCCCTAGACCTCCGAGCGAAGAGTCGAAAGTGTCAATACCATAATTCAGTGATTCAAGGACATTTGCGAGTGCCATACCCCTTGTATCATGAAAATGGAGGGCAATTCGGCTTGTATCATATCTTTTTACTGCCTGTTCAAGGAACAAGGCAACTTGTCTTGGAGATGCGACCCCAATGGTATCACCCAATGAAACCTCATCGATTCCATATTCAAACAGTTGATCACAAACACGGAAAACCTGTTCCGTAGAAATCTCCCCTTCATAAGGACAGCCGAAAACGGTTGAAATATAGCCCCTGACCGTTTTTCCGCTGTTTGCTGCTGTCCCGATGACATCCTTCATTATTGGAAAGGTGTCGGAGATCGATTTATTAATATTTTTAAGATTATGCGTTTCACTGGATGACATGAACACTGAAATTTCATCGATATTAGCTTCAAGAGCCGACTCCAATCCCCTTTGATTGGGTACAAGGGCCGTATAAGTGACACCGGGATTGCGCTTTATTCCCTTAGCCACAAGTGCGGCATCACTCAATTGGGGGATCCACTTTGGATGGACAAAAGAAGTCACTTCTATATAAGTTAATCCCGTATCAGAGAGCTGATCGATCCAATCCATTTTGCTTTGTGCAGGTATCATGACCTTTTCATTTTGCAGCCCGTCACGCGGGCCCACTTCCTTAATTGTCACTTTTTCAGGCCAATTCATCTTACCCCTCCGTCCTTTTATTCAATGACGGCCAAAATGTCGCCCTCATTTACGAAATCCCCCTCATTCACTTTAAGTTCTTTGATGGTGCCAGCTTCTTCGGCTGCAATGGGGATTTCCATTTTCATCGATTCCAAGATAATGATGTCCTGTCCGTCTGTTACACTTTGCCCCTCATTCGCTACGATTTTCCATACGCTTCCAGCCATACTTGCCTTTAATTCTGCCATTTTACATTCCTCCTGATCATTATGTTTTAAAATATGCGTTATACAGTCAATTTTTTAATATATTTCGTAATGAAATCCGTAGTCGTATCTCCTTGAGAAAAAGCTTCATGAGAAATTATTTCCATAAGCAAAGGAAGGTTTGTTTTTATTCCTTCTATTTTATAGTTTGCCAGCGCTTCTCTTAATCTCTTGATCGCTTTATCCCTTGAATCGCCGCTCACTACCAATTTGGCGATCATCGGATCATAAAAGTGGGATACGATGGAAGTTCCATGTACCGCCAATTCATGACGGATCCCTTCCCCTTCCGGAAGTTTCATGCTGGTGATTCTCCCCGGTGCTGGATAAAACGTTTTCGGATCTTCAGCGTATATGCGCACTTCAATGGAGTGTCCATCCTGTTTAATCTCACTTTGAGTGAATTCCAATTTATTGCCCGAGGCAATTTTAATTTGCTGTTCGACTAAATCCAGTCCCGTAATTTCTTCCGTGACAGGATGCTCAACCTGGAGACGTGTATTCATTTCCAGGAAATAAAAGTTTTTATCAACATCAACTAAAAATTCTAGGGTGCCCGCATTGCTATAACCGATGGATTTTACCGCTTTCACTGCAGCCATTCCCATCTTGTTTCTTGTTTCTTCGTCAAGGAAAGAAGAGGGAGCCTCTTCCACGACCTTCTGGTGGCGCCTTTGAACGGAGCATTCCCTTTCCCATAAGTAAACAGCGTTCCCAAAGGAATCCGCCAATACCTGAATTTCGATATGACGAGGCTTCTCAATCAGTTTTTCTATGAACATATCTCCATTGCCAAAAAACAATTGGGCACGTTTTTGATTCCCTTCGAAGGCCTTGGTCAGTTCATCTTCATTAGCAACGGCCTGCATGCCGATTCCCCCGCCGCCTGCTGCTGCTTTTAACATGACTGGATAGCCAATCTTTTCGGCAACGGCTGCCGCTTCTGCACTATCAATTAACGGACGTGAAAATCCAGGAACCAATGGGAGTCCCGCTTGTTCCATCTTTTTCCGTGCCTCGACTTTATTGCCCATCTGCTGGATGATTTCTGGTTTTGGGCCAATGAATATCAAGCCGGCTTCTTCGCATGAACGTGCGAAATCTGCATTTTCACTAAGAAATCCGTATCCAGGATGTATGGCTTCCACTCCCGTTTTCTTAGCTATTTCCAAAATCTTATTGACGTTTAAATAGCTTTCCTGTACTCTCGGACCACCCAATAAATATGCCTCATCCGCCAATCCCACAAATGGCGAATCCGCATCTGCTTCCGAATGGACGGCGACAGTAAGTATTCCCATCTTCCTGCATGTACGAATAATGCGTGATGCTATTTCTCCCCTGTTTGCGATAAGAATTTTTCGAATCATTCGATCCCCTCCTTATTTAGTGCGTTCCGATAGTAGATCAAGAGTTTGTTGCCGAAGCTTATACTTTTGGATTTTCCCGGATGCAGTCATGGGATAAGCATCGGTAAATTGAATGTAACGGGGAATTTTATGAAAAGATATTTTCCCTTTGCAATACTCTACCAATTCTTTCTCTGTAAGGGTTTCTCCCGCTTTCAGAATGATCCATGCAGCTACCTCTTCCCCATACTTCTGATCTGGAACGCCGAGTACCTGGACATCGACAATTGCAGGATGTTGATACAGGAATTCTTCGATCTCCCGGGGATAAATATTTTCCCCTCCGCGAATGATCATATCTTTCAGCCGGCCGGTAATCTTGCAATAGCCCCTTTCATCCATCACGGCCAAATCTCCCGTATGAAGCCAGCCTTCCCGGTCAATCGCCTGCTCAGTGGCCTCCGGGTTATTATAATATCCCTTCATTACATGGTATCCCCTCGAACAGAGTTCCCCTTGTTTGCCCCGCTGGACTTCTTCCCCGGTAACTGGATCGACAATTTTCACTTCCACTTTCGGCAAAGCCCTTCCCACTGAGGAAACACGAAGTTCGATCGGATCGTCCGTTCTTGTCATCGTAATCCCTGGAGACGATTCAGTTTGACCATAAGTAATCGTGATTTCCGAAATTCCCATCTTATTCACCACGCTTTTCATGACTTCAATCGGACATGTGGAGCCTGCCATGATTCCAGTCCTCAACGAACGTAAATCATACTTGTCAAAGTCATCGAGATTAAGTTGAGCGATGAACATCGTCGGAACACCATGAAGTCCCGTACATTTTTCGGCTTCAACGGTCTGAAGGACTACTCGTGGATTAAATTCCACGATCGGCACCATTGTTGCCCCGACAGAAACCGAGGCCATCGTACCAAGGGAACAGCCGAAACAATGAAAAAACGGAACTGGGATGCAAAGCCGGTCAACTTCGGTAAGTTTCATGCATTCCGCGACATTCAATCCGTTGTTGACCAAGTTTGAATGCGTCAACATCACCCCTTTTGGAAATCCTGTCGTCCCTGATGTATATTGCATATTAATCACATCATCTGGAGCCAATTCCTCCATCCTCATGTCAAGTGACTCTTCCGAAATGGATTCGCTTCCGCTAATGACATCATCCCACGAAAACGTTCCGGGATAACGCGCTTCACCTAAAACGATGATATTTTTCAATTTTGGCAGTTTCTCAGATTGTAATTTTCCTGGTTTTGCATTTTTCAATTCAGGTACGATTTCGTACAGCGTATCCATATATGAATGATCCTTATATTGTTCCATCAAGATGATCGTCGTCGCATCCGATTGCTTAAGCAAGTATTCCAGTTCACTTGTACGGTAATTAGTGTTGACCGTAACCAGCACCCCGCCCATTTTAGCAGTGGAAAATTGGGATATCAGCCATTCCGGTTTATTGGACGCCCAAATGGCGATATGTTCCCCTTTTTTTATATCGAGTGACATGAACCCCCTGGCCGCCTTTCGGCAAATCTTTTCAAATTCGCGATAGGAATGGCGGAGGCCCAGTTCATGATACACAACCGCTTCATTATCACCATATTGTTCAGCTGTTTTCTCAAGCAATTTCCCGATAGTCATATCTAGCAAATCAGACATCAAACTCCTCCTAATCAAATAAAAGTAAGAATGAACGCGTTTTGCTGTATAGATAACATCTGCTTTTCACCAAAATGAACCAAAGCATCACTGTTCATTTTACGTTCCATAAAGATTAACAGCCTAATTGTCTGGCGATAACGATTCTTTGAATTTCGGATGTGCCTTCACCAATTTCCAATAACTTAGCATCTCTTAAATAGCGTTCCACTTCATATTCGCGCATGTAACCAGAACCACCGTGTATTTGAATCGCTTGATTGCTGGCCCGGAAAGCGGTTTCACTTGCAAATAGCTTGGCATATGCCGCTTCCTTTGCAAAAGGCTTTTTATTGTCTTTTAACCACGCGGCCTTATATACCATATTCCTCGCCAGTTCAATTTCCATCGCCATGTCTGCCAGCTTGAATTGAATGGCCTGGAAATTTGATATGGATTTACCGAATTGTATGCGCTCTTTTGAAAAAGCTAAAGCTTTATCAAATGCAGCCTGAGCGATACCGACGGCCAAAGCTGCAATGGAAATCCTTCCCCCATCCAGTGTGAATAAGAATTGTTTGAACCCTTTGTCTGGATCTCCCAATAAATTTTTCTTTGGTACCCGGACGTTATCCAGAATGATTTCACAAGTATTGGAAGCCCGCACTCCCATTTTTTCATAATTGCTATTGATCGTAAGACCTTGGGTATCGGTTGGCACGATGAATGCCGAGATGATATTCTTGCCCTTGGAATCTTTGCCCGATACAGCAGTGACAGTAACGGTTCTTGAATAGCTGGCATTGGTGATCCATGTTTTCTCACCATTGATCACATATTCATCACCTTCCAACACGGCAGTGGTTCTCGTACCGCCAGCATCGGAACCCGCATTAGGCTCCGTCAACCCGAAAGCTGCCAGAGTTTCACCGGTCGTGATTGGAACCAGATATTTTTGCTTCTGTTCTTCGGTTCCAAAATAGTAAATTGGACTTGCTCCGAGCGAAACGGCTGCTGCATAACTTAGGCCGGTTCCCCCGCACGCTTTGCCAACCTCTTCAACTGCAATGGCATATGAAATCGTATCTCCGCCCGAACCGCCATATTCTTCAGGAAATGGAATTCCAAGCAACCCGAGTTTCCCCATTTTTTTGAAAACATCCTCCGCAAACATGGACTTTGCATCCAGCTCAATCGCAATGGGTTTAATTTCCTTCTCGGCAAATTCCTTAACCATTTCCTTAATCATCTGCTGTTCTTTTGTAAGTGAAAAATCCATATATTCATTCCCCTTTCAATCGAGACCGACTAGTTGGTCTGTACAAATCAAGTTAATTGTTTAATCGACTGCAACTTTGTTCTTCAGTAGAAATGGCTGGGTGATTTCCGCATCTTTTTGTTCATCTGTCAATAAGGCATTCAGAATTAAATCTACGTAAATATCACCGATTTCATCAATCGTTTTTCCACCGTCCCTTTTGTACCATTTGTAGGACCAGTTGACCATGCCCAGAATTGACATTCCGGTAATTTCCACAGGCAATTCGCTGCGGAATACTCCCTTGTCAATGCCTTCTTTGATAACGGAAAAAATGATTTCTTTATATAATTGACGCTTTTTTTTGATTGCTTCAACATAAGGTGGTTTTAAGTAAATGCTTTCTTGATAGAAAACTGAGATGTGTGGTTTATAGAGGTCAAAAACTTTAACGAATGATTGAATGATCTTTTGCATTTTTTCTGTTGGATGGGTACTTTCTGAAATGGCTTCCTGTGCTTTTATTAAAACATATGAAATAAAGTAATCATGAATGACAAATAGGAGTTCATCCTTGGAAGAGAAATGGTGGTAAAACCCCCCTTTGCTAGTTCCGCATGCCTTAACGATTTCGTTGACGGAGACACCATGAAAACCATGCTGATCGAAGAGCGCCAACGATGTTTCAATTATTTTCTCTTTTAACTCCGTAAGACTGCACCTCCCTTGTATCCGCTTACATTTAATCCAGAATAAAGAGATTTATTATGTATAAACTGGATTTATTTAAATTTTACCAAATATTTAAAAATTGTCAATTTTTAAATATAAACAAAAAACAGCCCTCAATACCAAGAGCTGTCAACCTACTTTATGCTTGAATATGACTCATTCCATACTAACCCTTATTGCCATTCACTATTTATTTTTTCCCTTGACCGGTTTAACTTGAGCTTTTACAAGCTGCCATCCATGGTTATACTTCCATACTGATTTGATTTCCATTATCGAATCACGTTCATCGAACCCTTTTACATGTTGGACTCCCACAAGCGCTTTCCCTTTTCCAAAAACGTGCTTTAGGTTTAATGAAGAGTATGGATCAACCAAAAGCTCTGTCGGTTCATTTAGTTTTCCATTTAGATAAATGCCCATTTCATCATAAGCTTGTCTTCTGGAACTGACATCTATCACCACAGGCTTTTGACCTTCAATAATGACTTCCGCTTTGTATCCGTCAAGAAATTGGGCCATTACAGGAACGGATGGAGGGATTTCCAGTTCCTTCACTTTTCCATCCTTGAACGTATAGGCGTAACTGGTTATCAACCGCTCTCTACCTTCCATCAAAACCGTGACCAATACATCCTGGACCCCATCATTATTCAAGTCGGCAACCTTGAGATCTGGATTATATCCAGCTTTAAGCGGGACGCTGATTGTACGGCGATTGCTTTCCACACTTAACTCGATTTTCTTCAGAAACTTGCTTCCTTCTTCATATGGCATGCCCTGAACCTGGATGATGTCTATTTTCTGGTCACCTGTTACATCTCTTTTAGTTGAAATATAAGTGCCATCGACCTGAAAATTTTTATCATGCGCTTCAACCGCTTGATAGCTCAAAAAGAGTGAGATGACTAAAACCGCATATTTTAGCAGATCTAACTTTTTCATAGTGAAAACCTCTCTTTTCCAAGATGAACTAATTTGACATTTGCCGCCGTTTGAACTTTCGACGCTGATCTTTCATGAAGATGGACCAGAAATAATAGAACCCTGGCACTAATATCGCAAAGCCCACGATATATGTGGCAAAAACAGCCCGGAAAGATGTTGGATCGGTAAATCCTGAGAGAATCGTGACATTTGGATATATGATATAAGGTAAATGTGCGATACCATAAACATAACTGCCGATTAAATACTGAATGATAATCGCTATTACAGCGACGCGAGGCATTCCTTTAACCTCCTGCTTAGAAAAATGGGGTAAGTACAGTGCTATCCCGCTAATGATGAAAAAAGCTAGCGAGACGAATAACAATGCCGAGTTTTTCATCATTCCTTGGTAGATCCAATACGCTTCATTTTTTAACGTGAGCATAACCAACAGAGCCATGACTAACATAAGCGGTCCCGTAATCATCGCATCCCTGCGATATATTTTGTATGCTTTCATTTCATCAGCCTGTTTTGAGTAATCAGACAGTAACAAAGATGATAAAAAAAGCGTGCTCATGATTCCAAACCCCACAAATGCATACTCATTCGGACTCGTGAAAAGTTTAGATAGATTCAATTCTTCATTTCCTCTTACGCCTTCGACAAATCCAAGGTGGGTGATGGGCAATACACTGATTAATAGCCCGGGTATGATTAATCCCGTCAATCCTGAGATATATGTTAACGCTTTTTCATATTTGTCTACGCTATGCGAAAAAACCAAGAAAGCGCTCCTAATACAAAGCAGGACCAATATCAGGCTCGCAGGAACAATCAAGGCTACTCCAATCGGGAAAACTGCACCTGGAAATAAACTGTAAATCGCAATGACAAGACCAACAACAAATGTATTGGTCACTTCCCAAGTCGGCGATAAATAGCTATTTGCAATCTTCGTAGCATTTGTTTCTTCCTTTTTAATGTAAGTCATCGCCCAGAAACCAGCGCCAAAGTCCATAGAGGCCATGATGGCATAAAGAAAAATAAAGCCCCAGACCAATGTTATTGCAAGAAGAGCATCACTCAACCGCCTTCCCCCCTTTTATGAATTCGAATCAAAATGCCTTACATCTTTCTGTTCTGCCTTATAAATATCATCCATAACGGAATGTCGTTTGAAATAATACAAAAGTGTAAATACGACAGAAACGCATAAAATGATATATACAATGATGAACATCGTGAATAAAAATCCAAGGTTTTCGTACGAAGTGACCGAATCCTCCGTAGTCAGCATCCTGTATATCGTCCATGGCTGTCTGCCTGTACAAGCAAAAATCCAGCCGCATTCAATCGAAATCACCGAAAGCGGACCTGCAGCTACAAACAGCCAGAGAACCCATTTCGGATAGGTCTCCTTTTTCAGCCATTTATTCCATACCAATGCAAACAGTGCTAAGGCGATTAAGCCGGAACCGATGATGACCATGGCGTTGAATAAGATATGGACATAAAGCGGCGGCCAATACTCTTCAGGAAAATCGTTCAAGCCGGTCACGACCGTATTGAAGCTGTTTCCGGATAGAAAGCTTAATAACCAAGGGAATTCAATCCCATACTTCACTTCCTGGGCTTCCCTATCGGTATAACCGAACAAGGTAAGCCCGGCATGATCCTTTGTTTCAAACAACCCTTCAGCCGCCGCCAGTTTCTCCGGCTGTTCCCTATATAAATGCTGTGTAGTCGCATGACCGTTCAATGCCGTCAAAAAAGAAAAAACCAACCCCAATACAATACTGAGTCTCAGTGCTTTTTGGTGAAAATTAAATTCAGCAGTGCCATATTTATTTTTTAGCATCTTATAAGCTGCAACTGCCGCTACGACAAAAGCACCTGTCGTATATGCAGTCAGGGCCGTATGACCTGCCGTCACCAAGAAACTTGGGTTGAAAAATGCCGCCCAAGGATCGACATCGACAATTTCCCCATTTTCAAACCGGAACCCAGCCGGTGTCCCTTCAAAAGCATGGACATTAGAAATCAAAACCGCCGAAGCCATTGCGCCGAATGCAACAAAGAATAAACTTACGATACGGGCCCATGGCTTAATTTTTTCAGCAGCATACACGTAGATTGACATGAATAGCGCTTCAACCATGAATGCATAAATCTCGATTTGGAATGGAAGCGCCATGACACGTCCGATCACCTCCATGAACCCAGGCCATAATAGAGACAGTTGCACACCCGCGATCGTACCAGTCGGAATCCCGACCCCAAGCAAAACCCCTAATGTTTTGGTCCAGCGTTTAGCCATGACAACATATTGTAAATCCTTTGTCCTTTGATACATCAATTCCGCTGCCAACATCATCATCGGCAACCCGACGCCAATCGTTGCAAATATGATATGTACAGCCATATTCGTCCCGAACATCGCACGGGCCATTTGTATATGATCCATACTGTCTTCCTTTCCAACCTTTGTCTCTTGGTAGTATCTCCTCTGTAAAGGAAAATATTTAATAATATTCCACAAACTAAATATTCATGGTTTTGCAGAAAGACAGTATTTTACTTGATGATGTTTTTGGTTGATTGTTCTATTAAATATTCTATCGAGGTTATTATTGGGATATATCTACTCCCTTTAAGATTGTAAACGGGACACCGTATTGATTGGCAGCCTATGTACCAAGCGGGGAAATATAGAAGGAACGTGCAGTATATTGTATTCGGGCCGGACATCCTTTTGGCTTGCCAGAACCACCTGTTAATTTCTGGTTCCGCGCTACGAACGGATCACCGTACAAACAACATTGATAACACTTTTGAGGATTGCATCTCTAAAGAACTATGTATTCATTTTTATAATTCCTTCAATAAAAAAGACACACATACACTACAATATAGTAGTCTATGTGTGTCTTTGCGGGAGTTTTCAACTTGATCGATATTGTTGAGGATTGCCACTTTCCTTCCATGCACCTCGTAGGTTAAAAGTCGCTATATGAAAGTTAAGGATAATCTACGCTTAAAAACATAGCCACATCTTTGCTTTTTTGTTTTCTCTGTTGCCGCATACTTGCCCGATCTAATGCCGTTTCATGTAATTTTTTTTCTTCTTCTGACTCCGGAATAACTTTTGGAACACGTGTTGGCCGTTTATGTTCATCAAGTGCAACAAATGTTAATAGAGCAGTCGCTGCAATTCTACGAACACTGCTTTTTAAATCTTCAGCAATAATTTTTACAAAAACCTCCATTGAAGATGTACCAGTCCATGCCACATAAGATATAAAACACACTGAATCCGTTGTACGAATGGGATGTAAAAAGTCAACGGAATCTGTTGAAGCAGTTACACATTCACTTCGACTATGACGTGCTGCCGAGATCGATGCTACTTGATCGACATCACTCATTAATCTGCCGCCAAATAATGTATTATGATTGTTCACATCATTTGGAAATATACGACTCGTTCTTATCACCCTTGATTCTCTGCAATATTTTGCTTCTATAAACCCGTCCTCCTAAAACATGGGAGCTAAAATCATCACCTATGTAAACTTTTAGTATATGGTTATATTATGATGCAATTTTGAGCTTTTTATCCTTAAACGCTATCGGCGGCGTACGTAGCCTAGTATTCCGAGAATGCGCAGTTTGCTTATCATATGGAAGTACATCTGTAAAACGTAATGGGAAATATCGTTCAAGGCAACGCTATTTATGTAGGGATTGCAATAAATACTTCAATGATATGACTAATACTCCATTTTCAGGCTCTAAATATCCAGAAAAATGGGTGGAATATATGAGGTTTTTGATTGAGGGTGTAACTCTACTCAAGATAGCTAAACGCTTAAAACTACATATCTCCACTGCATTCTATTGGAGACATAAAATCTTGAACGTAATAGATCGCCTCGGCTTCAAACAATTAGAAGGTATTGTAGAGAGTGATGAAACATTTTTCGTGAGGAGAAAAAGATAAAAAAAGAGGATTTTCTAATCTTAAGATTGCCATAGCAGTAGCTCAAGACCGCAATGGAAATATGGTTGCACGTAAAGCAGATACAGGGCGGGTTACAGCTGAAGAAATTGATGCAGTGATGGGTGATTTTATTCATCCATTTGCTTTGTTATGCATAGATACCTCAACAAACTATAAAAATTCCGCTAAGATAAAAGGCTTGCTGCACGAGACGATTAATGAACGTCAGAAGCAACGGGTAAAAAAAGGCATATTTCATATACTGCACGTTAATAACTTTTCACAACAGACTAAAGGGGTGGATGGAGCGTTTTCAAGGAGTCGGAACATATTATCTTGATAATTTTCACTCGTTTCGCTGGCTAGAAACAGGAAAATTATGGCGTTTGATTAACGAGTTGAACAAATGCTTATTTCAGCTCCAAAAATCTAATTATCATCCTGTTGAGACGTTCAGAAGTTAACCAGCTTTGGTGGTTCGGTGTAATAAAAAACGCTCAGAGCATTTATACTCTAAGCATGATAATGCAAGTGATCCGGTTACTCCATTAAAGCCCTCGTTAGCTGAATAGCAAATATTTAAAAATGATAAGCATTGTAGACTTCACCAATAATACCTTTTAATTGATGAACACCTAGATCGGTATTTATCATTATGACTAATCCCGTTTCTAAATAAGGATAAGCCACCATCATACATTGAAAACCAACACCCCAACCAAGAGATGAAATTTCAATTCCCTTTTCGTTTTTATCTAGGAAAACTCCTAGTCCAGTCCACTCCTTACAACCTTGGGGATTTATAACTTCAATTGCTTTACTTACTGAAAGCTTAAGCTTACTGTCACCATTTAAAGCATTCATTAATTCAATGACCAAAAGAGCTAAATCTGTAGGCGTTGTCCATAACCCAGAAGCTGCTGGATATGGATAAATTGGATATTTACCATTTACTAATTCTCCACTTTTGTTGTGACCGCAAGAGAAATATTTTTTGGTTGCTTCTGATGTTGGAAGTTCAAATATGCTATTTTCCATATTTAATGGATGAAAAATATGTTCATTCATTACTTTCTTAAAAGGTTTTTCAGTAACGTCTTCTATCAAAAGCTGTATAATGCAAAAACCTGCGTCTGAATATTGAAAGGTGCTCCCAGGCTCATACTTAATTTCAATAGGAGCTTTACAATAGGGTGTTCTTCCTTCTAATATCTCGACCATTGTGGGGTTTTCCATCCTCGAATTGAGATCAATAAAACTTCCTTCGGGGTCAATAACACCAGATTGGTGACTTAGTAAATTTCTTAAGGTGACTTTCTTATTTTTATTTAGTTCTTTATGAGGAACTTTCCACGATAAAAGTTTTTCATTAACATTTTCATCTAGATCAAGAATCCTTTGTTCCGTCAATTTCATCACTAGAATTGAGGTTAAAAATTTACTGATTGAACAAGCGCTAAAAATAGAATTACTTTCCACACTTTTATCTGTTTCCACTTCAAGTAAACCGAAGCATTCTGTACTTCTTATGTTACCACCATCAATTGCTGCAATGCTTAATCCAGTTACATTATAATCTTCCATAAGCTTTTGAATGTTGATATTTTGTGTTTTGATACTAACAACCCCCAGATTAACTACTATGTACAAACGTTTAAAATGCAACTCTATTAATCTGCCCGTTTATTGAATAAGAATCACTTATATTTTACCATAAAATTCAAGTTGTTAGTTTTTTCTCCTGAGAGCAACAATCTTTTAGAAAACAGCCTTTAGAAAAGAATCCTTTAAGGGCAAAAGTTCACTCTATGTTTCTATCGATTGATTTTCTGTAATAGAATTACGGAATACTATAATGAAAACCTTTGTTTTTTCGAAATAAGGTTACGAATAGATTCTTCGTTATAGTTCAAAAAAGCTGAACACTTCTTCTATAACTTTCTAAATTAAATTCGTCTCGATCATAAATCGTAGCCTTTAGATAGTTAGCTTCCCAAAAAACGGCACCATTTATTAACAATATATCAACATTTTCAGCTTCTTCCCCTTTGAATTTTCTAAAAATTGAGTATTCCACATAAAGGATAAACCTAGAGGAATATGATAGCAATAATCATTCATGACAAATTATTGAAGATTCTTCATAATTGGTAACCCAATAGGAATAAGATAGCATAAATCCCATATAGGAAGTGTAACAAGAGAGGAGAACAACACTTTGTCCTTTTTCAAAGATCCGCTATCACCCGATCAAATGCTTGCTGTTATCAGAAATGGCCTAGGGTCTTCCCAGTTCCCCAAAAAAATCATCATCATTGGTGCCGGCATGTCTGGATTGGTTGCAGCATCCCTTTTAAAACAAGCAGGGCATGAGGTTACGATATTGGAAGCAACCGGGAGGGTCGGAGGACGTATCTTGACCATACGTGAACCATTTTCAGAAGGTTCCTACCTTGAAGCCGGTGCCATGCGCATTCCGAATTATCATTACTTGGTTGTTGAATACATCAAGAAGTATGGTTTACGAATCAACACTTTTGTTAATGCGACTCCTAATGATCCCATTTATGCTAACGGAATCAAAACAACCGCTGCCATATATCAACGGAATCCGGATATACTTAGGTACCCTGTAGCTCCCCATGAAAGAGGTAAAACAGCTGAAGAATTACTCAACATGGCAATTAAGCCTGTGACTGACTTCATCAATCAAAACCCACGTAGAAATTGGGAAATAGTCATAAAAGAGTTTGATAAATACTCCATGAGCTTCTTTTTGCAGTACAATCCAGTAGGAATGAGCCTTTCAACAGGGGCGATTGAAAGCATCAAAGTCCTAATGGGATTAGAAGGATTCCCGGAACTTTCTTTTCCTGCCCTACTTCGGGAGCTTATGCCACTCTTTAATCCAGACATAGGATTTTTTGCAATCGAAGGGGGAAACGACCGGCTTCCTTATGCTTTTCTACCTGAACTGAAGGATAGTCTCAACTTCAGATATGAAGTGACAAAGATCATCCAACATGATAATCAAGTAACCATCCACTCTAAACATACTCAAAGCCAAAACCCCTTAACGGTTACCGGTGACCTTGCCATCGTGACTATCCCACTTCAATTGTTGCAATTTATAGATATTGAACCCCGGAACTCCTTTTCCCATAATAAGTGGAAGGCAATAAGGGAGCTCCATTATGCTGCGTCCACGAAAATCGGACTTCAGTTTACACATAGGTTTTGGGAAAAGGAAGGAATCTTCGGTGGTAAATTGAGCACCGATTTACCGATTAGATTTTCTTATTATCCCAGGCAAACGAGCAACCAGAGTGAATCCGGTCTCATCTTAGCAAGTTATACATGGGAAGATGATGCCACTTTGTGGGATATACTTCCTGAGAATGACCGTATACAACACGCATTGAAAAATTTGGCCCAGGTCCATGGAAAACAAGTATACGATCATTTTTTATCAGGGGCTTCTTATAGCTGGACAATGAATCAGTATTCATACGGTGCTTTCTCCATGTTTAAACCTGGTCAGGAAACGGACTTGTTTCCATATATCCCAACACCTGAAGGAAGGGTCCACTTCGCCGGTGAGCATACATCAACCGTTCCAGCATGGATTGAAGGAGCCGTTCAATCCGGCATCAGGGTTGCACATGAAGTGACGAATCTGCCTGGAACATTCAGTGAGCCTTTTTAAAATAACCAATCAATCAACTAAAAGGCACTTGACATAAAACCTTCCCATTTGGAAGGTTTTCTTTTGACCAGTCACTATATCCCTCCTTTGAAACTACGTCTACGACCCTTATATCCACTTCTTGATGAATGACAGCATTACTGAAAATTCCGTCCCATTTCTTCTTATTTTTCATCCAAAGCTTTGGATGCTGATTTTCCACATACCTAATATTGATCGTCAAATGATCCCCGTTCAATTCCGTCTTGATTTTCTTCCTAGTCCTATTGATCACTTCAACACATAATGGTTTACCGTGTTGGACCGCTTCGATTAATCCTCCCTTTACCTCACCATTCAACCAATTTAATGCAGCTATATCTTCATCACTCATGACCCCGGCCAACTTTGAATTGTTGATCACCCCTGCACCCTCCAAAATTAATTTCCCGCCCCTAATATCAGCGGCCTGAATGGCTAAGGTCTACCCTCTCCGTAGAAGGTTCACCAAACGTTAATCCAATTTAATATGGAAATGGTTAATTTGTAATTAAATTGCAAATGCTAGGATAACTAGCTTTAGATTAGAGGTGACAACATTTGTTTAACCGCGGAAAATTCAAAAAAAAACCCAATCAACCAAACGATAAAAGTGATGAATTAAATAAAACTTCGGAAGTAAGGGATCTTTTCAATACCCTTTCTTCATCCACTGATTTCGTAAACCACCAAGGAACATATAATGGCATAGGATATTGGGTATCCTTTTATCGCTCTTTAATCGATGCAAAGGAGCTTCACGAAAGTATTCTTTCTGTCATACCGACTCTGGAAACGATAAATTTGGAGCAAATAAAGGAAAACGTACCTATTGAAAATACACTGATTTCCAGTACCAAGATTGTTATCGAAGAAAGGATCATGAGAGGCGAAATTGCACTTCGCTTAGATGAAAATCTTGATGAATGCCTATTAATCAATGTTGCAGCCCAAATAGGAAGACAAGTTGAGAAGCCTGAACTCGAATTTGGGATCATAAGTGCTCAAGAAGCGTTTGTCGAGGATATTGATACTAATCTGAATCTAGTTAGAAAAAGGCTGCCTATCCCTGGATTGCAAGTAAGTGAAAAGACTGTGGGGTCATTGTCTAAAACAAAAGTGGCAGTGTTATCAATAGAAGGGATCGTTGATCAGGAAAATGTAGATAATGTTATACAAAGGATCAATGACATAGAATTTGATGAAATATTGGATGGGTCCAATCTCGCGCAAATGCTATATGATAATTCAAATACCTTATTTCCCCTTTTTCTAAATACGGAAAGGCCTGATCGCATCGCAAGCGCACTGGCTGAAGGTAAAGTAGCCTTGCTAATCGATAGGTCATCCTCAGTACTCATTACTCCGACCATTTTGTTGGAATACTTTATAACCATGGAAGATTATAATATGCCTTGGGTTCCGGCATCTGCTTTCCGGTTATTAAGGATATTCGCGGTCGCTTTTTCGATATTTGCCACTCCTATTTATGTAGCCGTTCTTACTTATCACTATGAACTGATCCCTAAAGATCTTTTGGAAACGATCGTCACTTCAAGGAACTTAATCCCATTTCAGCCATTGATCGAAGCATTATTCTTGGAGATTTCCATAGAGCTATTACGGGAAGCGGCTGCCAGGCTGCCAACTAAGGTGGGTCAGACATTAGGCATCGTCGGCGGTATCGTAATCGGTCAAGCAGCCGTTGTAGCTGGTTTGACCAGTAATATCTTATTGATCATTGTTGCCCTCTCGGCATTGGCATCATTTGTTACTCCTATTTACAAAATGGGTAATGCCATACGGCTGCTGCGGTTCCCCTTTTTAGTGGGAGCCCAAATTTGGGGGGGACTTGGCATAATCATTACGGCCGTGTTTTTGATGACCCACCTTATCAAATTAACGTCAATGGGACACCCGTACCTTGAACCCATATACCCATTTCGTATGCAAGATTGGAAAGACAGCTTTGTACGTCTTCCCTTTAATGTTTTCAAGTCGCGCCCTGTAAATTTACGTCCTGATGATAGATCCAGACAGCCACATCCAAAAAAAGCCAGAATCAAAAAAAATGATTTTAATGAATGATCTTAAATGAGGGGCCTGTATGAACCAAGCTGGTGTTAATGAAAAATATAAGGTATCACCGTTCTATGTGTTTTTTTTAGTGCATTCCATGCAAACGGGAGTAGGCGTTTTAAGTTTTCAAAGAGTTTTAGCAAAGTCGGCGGGAACTGATGGCTGGATTTCGATACTACTTGCCGGACTGATCGTTCATATTTTGATCTGGATCATATATAAAATATTATGTATCGTCCCAGGTGATATCATTTCTGCCAATAATCATGCATTCGGAAAATGGATTGGGAATTTTTTCAGTCTATTATTCATTCTTTACTTTTTGGTCCTTGGAATGGATATGATTAACAGCTATATAAATATCATACATGTTTGGATGTTTGAAGCGGTAGCTTCTTGGGCGTTTACAGTGGTTTTCTTGCTTCTGATTTATTATATAAATACGGGAGGCTTCCGAACAATTACGGGAATTGCCTTTTTAAGCGTCATTTTGTCTTACTGGATTTTCTTTGTCCTATTTTATGCCATGAAATACTCTGAATTCACCAATTTACTCCCTATATTCGACCACAATCTATTGGATATACTGAAGGGAACCAGAAGTACTTCCTTGACTTTTCTTGGTTTTGAAATGATCCTGATGTTTTATCCGTTCATCAAGGATGCTAAAACATCACAAAAATATGCTCATGGAGGGGCATTAACAACAACCTTATTAACCGTTTTCATTTATTTAGTTTCACTGATTTTTTATTCACACAAACAGTTGGAGCTGACTATCTGGCCGACACTTACAATGACCAGCATTGTCGAACTGCCCTTTATTCAGCGATTTGAATATATAGGAGTTTCTTGGTGGGCCATTTTTGTCATACCCAACATGACCATCTGCTTGTGGGCTGCCAGCAGGGGTATCAAGCGCATATTCAATGTTCAGCAAAAGTATCCATTATGGGCGATATCCATTATTATCCTTCTCACTAATATATTTGTTTTTGATCAAGATTCTATATATATATTGAACAAAATCATCAATCCATACGCCGTGCTTTTCCTTACATTACATTTACCTCTTCTTTTAGCCATCATATATATAAAGAAAAGGAGGAAACGTTTATGAGAAAATTATTTCTTGTCATCTTGGCTTTTCCCCTCCTTTGCAGCTGTGCCGAGCCAAGAGTGGTTGATGAAGTCGATATGTCCCAAGCCATTGGCTACGATATACGAAAGGATAAAATAATTGAAGGAATGTTCATCATCCCTATCTTCCAACAGGACAAGATGGGTATGTATCAAATCTTAACTGGAACATCGACAACAACGAGTGATGTTCAGGCTATCGTATCCAAAAAAGCGGATAAGCCGGTGATGCTTGGACAGACACGCATCGTTTTATTTAGCGAAAAAATCGTACATGAAATAGGAATGACAGAATTGACCGACTATCTCTACCGTGAGCCTCAACTTGGAAACAGGGTCTTTTTGGCCATCGTTGAAGGAAAGGTCAAGGATTTCGTAAATACAAAACCGCCAAATACGAATGTAAATATTGGAGTCTATTTATCGGATTTGATCAATCAACAAATTGAAACAGGGAACGGCCCGGATACAAACCTCCATCTTTTTTTAGGAAATTCTCTAGAACCAGGCGGCGATTCGTTTCTTCCTTTGTTTAAGTTAATTAATAAAGAAGTTGCAGTATCAGGAGTGGCCTTGTTTCATGAAAATAAAATGGTCAGTAAAGTTCGAACGGATGATATGTTCATTTTCAAGACATTAGTTCAAAACCATAGGCGGGGGATTTACAAATTCAAATTAAAAGACAAAAAAAGTAGCGATATCGTAGTGGAAAGTATACGAAGCGGATCAAGTTTTGATGTATCCTCCTCAGAAAGAAATCCGTCCATTACGATTAAGCTCAAAATTAAAGGACAAATCAAGGAATCCATGCGAAGTGACAACCTTACCAATAGAAAGATGATAAAAAAAATTGAAAAGGAAATGGAAGATGATATAACCAAGCAAGCAAATCGTCTTATTAAAGATTTTCAGAAAAAATCCCTTGACCCGATTGGATTGAATGAAAAATATCACGCCAAAAATAAAAAAATGACCTATGAACAATGGAGAAAGATCTATCCCATGATGGACATTAAAATAGAAACCAAAGTTGACATTCTCCAAACCGGGGTCTCTGAATAATAAATTTTCAGGAATCCTTTTCGAAAAGGAGCAAACTTTTTAAAAAAAATATGAAATTTCAGTCATTGCTACTTCAATCACAGGAATCTCTTTTGCTTTGCTTCCGCAGGTAACGATAAAAATGAATTGTACTCAGATAAAGTGACCTTCTTTGGCTCCCCGCCTTCTGCGATTTCCAGTTCAGTTGATGTACCTCAAAATTATAACCGGTTATTGTTTAGTGGAACAGTCCCTCCTCTGGAGAGGTATAGAAATACAGAAAGGCAGGCAATCGGAATCTTGGAAACATTAAAAGCAGATTTGAAAACTAAAAGGCTTTCCCTCGCTGATGCTATCCATCTGCGTGTGTATGTCGCTCCAGATCCAAATCATGGAGATAAACCAGATTATCAAGGTTGGTTTGATGCCTATGCCCTGTTCTTTAATTCAAAGGAAAATCCAGTAAAAACCGCTCGTTCCACAGTAGGGGTGCAAAGTCTGGTTTCGCCGGATTATCTTATTGAGATTGAAGCAGAGGTAGCCTATAAAAATATCAGCAAGTCAAAAAATGAACAATGAGAGTGAATGATCATGTTTCAATACCGGTGTTCCAGGCTTAGTCATCATTCTTATCATTGCACTCCGGAAAACTTTTGAACAAAAAGAGACAGGAAAATATACCTGTCTCTCGCTGTATTTAATCAATCATGAAAATTCATTCCATCCGTCACTTCTTTAACGATGCCCGCATTGATGACAAAGTCACCGAAATGCTCTCCTTGCTGACGTTCTTTTGCATATCGGGATAGTAGTACACGCAACTCTTTCAATATCTCTTCTTCACCGATGTTTTCACGGTACATTTTGCTTAATCGGCTTCCGTCGAATGCAGCACCGAGATACATATTATATTTGCCAGGTGCCTTACCGATAAAACCTATTTCCCCGAGTGCATGCCGGGCACAGCCATTCGGGCAACCGGTCATGCGTATCGTAATTTCTTCGTTTTTCAGCCCGTTTTCATCTACGATGGCCTCGACTTTATCAAGCAGAACCGGCAAATAGCGCTCTGCTTCGGCCATTGCCAACCCGCATGTTGGAAGTGCCACGCATGCAATCGAGCTGCGTCGGAGCGCCGAATGATGTGCACCATCCGTTAAACCGTATGTTTCAAGCAATTCCATGATTTTTTTCTTTTTCTGACTTGATACATCTGCAATGATTAGGTTTTGATTGGCCGTCAAACGGAAATCACCCGTATGGACCTTTGCGATTTCACGCAAACCGGTCATCAGCTTGTAATCATTGGAATCGGCAATTCGGCCACCTTCGACAAATAGTGTAAAATGCCATTTTCCTTTCATGCCTCTTACCCATCCATAGCGGTCACCATTATTATCAAAATGATAAGTTCTCGCTTCATCCAACTTCCATTCTAGACGATTTTCCAATTCAGCCTTTACCGTTTCGAGCCCAAGCCGGTCAACCGTATACTTGAACCGTGCATTTTTCCGTACGGAACGGTTTCCATAATCACGCTGAATCGTAATGACTTTTTCAGCGACATCCAGTATTTGATCTGGGTTGCAAAAGCCGATTACCTTGGCTAGTTGGGGATATGTCGCCTTGTCACCATGGGTCATTCCCATACCGCCGCCGATCGCCACATTAAAACCAATGAGTTTTCCATTTTCAACAATGGCTATGAAGCCAAGATCCTGGGAGTAGACATCAATATCATTGGATGGAGGTACCGCAATGCCGATTTTAAACTTCCTTGGCAAATAAAGCTTTCCGTACATTGGTTCGACCTCCTCCAATTCAGAAGTACCGACCACTTTTTCTTCATCCAGCCAGATTTCATGGTACGCCCTTGTACGTGGCAAGAGGTAATCACTCAATTTTTTCGACCATTCATATACTTCGGAATGGATTTCGGATTGAAATGGAATCGAATTGCACATTACGTTCCGGTTTACATCTCCGCATGCAGCGATGGTATCCAGCATGGAAGCATGAATTTCCTGAATGGTTTTTTTCATATTCCATTTCAAAATACCGTGCATTTGAAATGTTTGTCTTGTGGTCAGTTTCAAGGTCCCGTTACCGTATTTTTGAGCAAGGTCATCCATAACAAGCCATTGAGAAGGCTGTGCCACCCCTCCGGGCATGCGGACACGCAACATAAACTGATAGGCAGGCTCCAGTTTTTGTTTCTGACGCTCATTGCGCAGATCCCGGTCATCCTGCAAATAACTGCCGTGATGTTTCATTAGTCGATTGTCATCATCCGGAATACCGGCACTAATCCGATCCTGCATCACTTTTCCAAGTGTACCTCGCAAATAATCGCTTTTGTCTTTAATTTGCTCAACATCACTAGGCGGGCCTTCTGGTGCTTTCAATAGTGGGTTCACCATGTTGTTATCTCCTTTTCCTCCAAATTGTCAGTACACATCACGTTGATAGCGTTTATTTTGTTGCAATTCTTCAAGATAAGCTTGCGCATCAGCATGGCTCATATTGCCTTCTTTTTCAATGATCTCAATAAGCGTATTATGGACGTCATGTGCCATGTTTTTCTCATCACCGCAAATGTATAATGCTGCCCCTTCTTGAAGCCATTCGTATAATTCCCCGCTGTGCTCGCGCATCCGGTTTTGAACATACACTTTTTCATCAGTATCACGTGAAAAGGCAACATCCATTTTCGAAAGTACTCCTGTTTCCAACCACTTTTGCCATTCAGTCTGATAAAGGAAATCCGTCACGAAATGCTGATCGCCGAAAAAGAGCCACGTTTTCCCTTTCGCTTCCGATTCTTCGCGATCCTGGATAAAGGATCTGAACGGAGCTATACCCGTTCCCGGTCCAATCATGATTATTGGAGTGTCTGGGTTCTTCGGCTGCTTGAAATTCTGGTTATGCTGAATGTAAACAGGCAGCATGTCACCAGGCTGTAATCGGTCTGCACATAAAATGGAGCAGACACCGTTCCTTTCTCGTCCGTGACTTTCATACCGGACAGCCCCGATTGTCAAATGCACTTCATCCGGATATGCGGATAAGCTACTCGCAATTGAATATAGGCGGGCTGGAATTTTCCGGAGGATTGATACGAATTCTTGCGCCGATTCACCCCACGAGCCAAAATCACGGACAAAATCCAGCAAATCACGGCCTTCACGATATTCTTTTAATCTTTCTTCATTACCAGGCACTAAAAGCTCTTTTAAATCTTCGTTATCTGAAAGCTGGGCCGCTTGTTCAATGAGGGATTTTGTCAAAACCGTAATTTCAAAATTGGAGATGAGCGATTCCCTAAGCTGACGAACTTCTCCCTGTTTATTGACCTTCACGATTTCTTCTGGGTCCCAATTGAGTTCCTTAAGAAGCATATCCACTAAATCCGAATCATTTTTCGGATAAATACCAAGGCTGTCTCCAGGTTCGAATGCAAGACCAGAGCCTTCAAGAGATAACTCGAGATGATGTGTCTCTTTATTGGAGCCACGACCGTTCAAGTTTATATTTTCAAGCACTTCCGCTTTAAACGGATTTGTTCTCGAATACGTTTGTTCACCTACTGAAGCCACCGTTGCAGGAACTGCAGCAACTGAACTGCCTTGCCCTTCATTTAAACTAGAAATGACTCCTTCCAGCCATTCGGAAGCAGGCTCATCATAATCAAGGTCGCAGTCCATTCGCGGAAATAACCGTGTCCCGCCCAGTTCCTCCAAGCGTTTATCGAATTGTTTTCCCGTTTCACAGAAAAACTCATATGAACTATCCCCAAGCGCCAATACTGAAAAGCGGAGACCTTCGAGGCTCGGAGCCCTCCTGCCATGAAGATACTCATGGAAAGACAATGTATTATCCGGCGGATCACCTTCTCCATGCGTGCTAACGGAAATGAGGAGATTTTGGACTTTTTTCAAATTGTTGAATTTAAAGTCACTCATGGATGAAATGGTAACCTGAAAGCCATTACCCTCAAGCTTACTCGCCGCATTTTCTGCCAGCCCTTGAGCATTGCCCGACTGTGAACCATAAAGAATGGTCACCTCTTTTGATACTGTCTTTCCGCTGCTTTGAGCCTCCAATACCGGAGCGTCGGCTGAACTCATATTCGAAACTGACAAAGATGCAGCCAGATAACCGCTCAACCAAACTTTTTGTGTTTCTGTCAAACTAGGCAGGAGGCTGTTAAGGAGCTCTGCCTGCTCATGGTTAAAGGGACTGTTACTTACCTGAAGTTGCACGATTTCCACCTCACAAAGGGATATTAACTTATCTTAGTTGATTCTTAGGTATAACGAGTGGGTTAAACATTTTTATTTCCATCCATAAAATAATTAATTCGTTTACTCCTATAGACGAAGTCGGTTTTAACTCCAAAAAAAATTAAAATACAGACATTATAGGTTCATAGCACGCTACAAATAAAAAATAAGGTTATAAAGGACATTAACCTTCCCCAGCTTATACTCTTCCTAAAATAAGTTTCTCATTAAAACTTTACTGGAAGGCTCATCATTAGTAAAATATATATAATTTATTGTAACTATTAAGAATATTAATAATAAGGAGAAATTTCTATGTACTATGATGCTCTAAAAACATTTGTGACCCTAGTGGAAGTCAAGAATTTTACTAAAACAGCAGAAATGCTTCTTATGTCGCAACCAAGTGTTAGTTTGCATATAAAAAAATTGGAAGAAGAGTTCCAAACCAAATTATTTCTCCGTTCTCCTAAATTCCTGAAAGTCACCTTAACGGGAGAAATTCTTTACGACCGGGCCAAGCAAATGATCACAATTTATGAACAGACCAGACAAGACATTCAGGAACACGATAGGTCCATCAAGGGCGAATTGAAGATCGGAGCAAGTTTTACAATAGGAGAGTATATCCTCCCTTCTTTACTCATCGACCTTCAAGAGGACTATCCTGAACTTGAACTTCAAGTCGTAATCGGTAACACGGAAGAAATCGTCCAAGCCGTTCGGCTATACAAAGTGGATATTGGTTTAATCGAAGGTCAAACTAATGAAAAAGAGCTTTCTGTTCACCCATTCATGCAAGATGAGCTATTCATTGTGTCTTCTAACAATCATGAACTCGCTAATCAAGACGAAGTCGGGATTACTGATTTACATGACCAAGCGTGGGTAACAAGGGAAGTTGGATCTGGGACACGTGAATACCTTAATCACGTCATACGTTCAAATGGATTGAAAATTAAGTCGATACTCACGATAAGCAGTAATCAAGGAATTAAAGAAACACTTATAAAAAACGGCGCAGGGCTGGCCCTTCTATCCCGAAGTGTAATTGAAAGGGATGTACAAAATAAAATCCTTTCTATTATCCAGGTGAAAAATGAATCCTTTAACAGAACACTTTCGTACGTCTATTCCCCAATTATGGAAGATAAAAAGAATGTCAAAACTTTCATAACTGAATTAAACAAAAAATGGCCTATGAAAGCAAAGCCGATAGGATAATCATTGAGAAGCATGCTCGCTTATTAATGCTGTATGTGTTTAGAACTAATTTTATACATGATAAAATCAATTTAAAACTACTACAAAGGGCAACGAACAAGGAAACAGAACTATCTTAGATACCCCCCATTATTAATATCAAACGTTGCGCCTGTATAATGCTTGGCTTTATCTGATAATAAGAAGACAACAGTATCGGCCACATCTCCAGGCAGGACAGGTGTTTGGATAAGTTGGTGACTTACATACTCCTCTTTTCTCCATTCAGGTATGGTACCCATCATGGGAGTATTAACCATCGTTGGGGCAACAGCATTAACTCGGATATATGGTGAAAAATTCATGGCACAGCTTTTCGTTAAACCTAATATGGCAGCTTTTGATAACCCATAGATTGCATCTGAACTGCCCTCTATTCCTGACACTGAAGACATATTAACGATGACTCCCTCACTTTGGCTTTGGAACAATCTTTTACCGAACATTTGTGAGAGATAAATAAACCCTTTAACGTTTATATCCAGGACTTTATCAATTTCATTTACTTGATAATCCAGTATATTTTTCGCCAAATAAATTCCAGCATTATTTACTAAACAATCTACATCAGCATGTTCTGCTTCAACATATACAAAAAATTCAACCACCTCTTCATGATCACTTACATCTAACTGATATGTATGCAGGGGATATCGATTGTCCAGTGACAGCATTAAATCATTTAAAGAATGTTCATTAGTATCGCATGCAAGTACTGAAGCCCCCTCTAATAAGCATTGTTTCACTATTTCTTTTCCTATTCCAGAAGCTGCGCCTGTTACGATCACTTTTCTATTTTTGAGCACTTATTAAAGCTCCTCTCCCTATTCATTACTGTTATTAACCAGATTGTATCATGGGCGTTACCCATTAACACCGTTCAACTCCCAGCTTATTACAATTTAGCAAAATTAAGAAATCCAGTAATCTCCCCTTTTTTAATCAGAGACAGGACTTTATCGATATTTTATTTCAGTATATCGTTCTTTTCTGAAAATAATTAAAATCATCTACACCAATATTTGTGATAACAACGTTTTTAAGATTCCATAGAATATTTGTAATTCTTCTCGTCTCTTTACCCTTACCGATTTCATGGGGTTTTAATTGCTCGTCTATCTATGCTGAATTAATTATAAGGAAAAGAAAGCAAAAATTAAATATCCCAATCTCTCAGTGATATAAATGAGAAATTGGGATATTTATAAAATTTAGAGCCTGTCTGTTGCTCTAACTCTATAAGGCAGCACATGTTTTAAAGCGGTGGATTTTGCACACCTAGATGAATCCAATCTTCTTTTGGCGGCCCATAAACCCCAGAAGGTTTTATTCCTGCTTGTCGCATCAGAACCGTAACTTGTCCGCGATGATGAACAATATGCTTGATTAGCCCCATAAGGATGGAAGCATTTGTTTCCTGTCTTCCAAACGCTTCTTGTATTTGTTCCAGGGATTCGTCTGTCCATTGCTGTTCAATGATTTTTGCTGCGTGAGAACTGACATTTTTAAAAGTGATGGCAATTTCCCGGGCTGAAGATGGAACGTTTTCCGAACTTTCTATCCGTTCTATCTTTAACCCGAAATGGGCTAGATAATCTGGAATATTCGTGGTGAAATGCCATGCAATTCTTCCTAAAGTGCGACCTTCGGGATAAACTTGTTGATCTAATGAATCATCAGTCAAACCATCCAAAACATTTTGAGTCAGTATGGCTTCTTTATTCCATTCTTTAATAAAATCCGAAATTGAAATATACATATAATGCCTCCCCTATTTCGTTAGATAATTATTTACTCAAAGTACATTATATATTATGAAACACACATAAAATAACAGTGAGAAATTTCTTAACGAATTTCTCAAGATTTTATCCATTAAAGAGAGAAGTATTGGCGTATAACGATGAAGCACCGCCAGAGTGAACAAATAGAATGTTATCCTCAGGCTTAAAGGTGCCTTTTTGTATTAAATCGATGAGTCCCGCTGCCGCTTTACCCGTATATACAGGATCCAGCAAAATCCCTTCCGTTCTTGCCATTAGCTTGACTGCTTCCACCATTTCAGGTGTAGGCAAAGCATAACCCGGTCCGACATACCCATCAAAACACGTAATATCCTCACGAGGAATTGAATGTGGAATCCCGATGTGTGCTAACGTTTCTTTAACTAGCTGATGAACTTTCTCTTCTTGTTCAGCTTTTCCTCTGCTTACATTTATCCCAATCACAGATATTCCACTTTGATTTCCATGAAATCCTGCGGCCAAACCAGCATGCATTCCTCCGCTGCCGCTTACACAAACAACTGCTTTCAAATCAATTCCTTGGTCAAAGGACTGTGCCAAGATCTCCTGTGCACAAGCCACATATCCCGTTGCACCAATGACATTCGAGCCCCCAACCGGAATGATGTACGGGCTATGTCCATTCTCTGTTACCTCTTTAGCTATTTTCTGCATTTCCTGCATTAAGTCCGCTCCATTAGGGACAACTATAATTTGGTCAGCCCCCAACAAATGATAGAGAAAATAGTTGCCGTTAAAATCCGGCTCTGAATTTTTTGAAAGTCCCTCTTCCAACACAAGGATGCATTTCATTTTCTCTTTAACCGCTGCCGCTAATGTTAAGCGGCAATGATTGGATTGAATGCCTCCACATGTAATCAACGTATCCGCGCCTTTTTCCAATGCATCGGCAACAAGGAATTCCAGTTTTCTTGTTTTATTTCCCCCAGCCGTCAAACCAAGCATATCATCTCGTTTAACATAAATGGATGGGCCCCCAAGAACTTCAGAAAAATGATCTAATCTTTCAATCGGTGTATATGTTGGTGTATATCGCTTTCTGGGAAATTGTGCTAAATTCATTTAAAAACTCCTCCTGTATTCTCTGTTGTACAAAGACAAAAAGAAAATCAATCTGATGTTCTCTTTACTTTAGATAATAAATAATAGCAAACGCTCCTTTTCCATCATAGCATCTTTAGGTAATCGAGCAACTTCAATGCACTTCTAGCAGGATAGAATTCTCCATATACAACAATCACCGCGGCAAGGTGACACATATCAAAACCGATTTTTACTGTAAGTTTGCTTCCGCTTATTCTATGACACCCTTGTTTCCCCTAATATTATCAGGCAGTTCCCCAGTTTCAGGATGGGTGGGGCTTCCCTGAATTTTATGCCTTGCCAATAAGGAAAGATAGCCTTGTGAGCGTGTTTGGTTATAATTTTTTCATAGATCATTTAAACCACAATTTTATATGAACCAAAACTCTAAATCATTTGTTATGCCAAAACAGAAACGGACCCTCCCCATTGAATAATATAAATAATTAAAAGTCTGAAGCATTGCAATGACTTCAATCGTTTTTTAAGATAAAATAAATATACTTGTATATAATTGGGTTGTAGAAAGGAGCACCATGGAAACCAATCACTATCAATATATTACAGAACAAATAGAACATTATTCTTCTAAGCCCTTAAGGGAAGCTATATTTTTTGTTATAAAAAATGCGATCATTGAAGGGATTTTTTTGCCTGGAGACCGTTTAACGGAAGATGATATCGCTCAACAATTCAATTGTAGCCGTACACCGGTTCGTGAAGCTTTGAGGAAATTGGAACAGGAAAATTTGCTTCAGGTGAAACCTGGTATAGGGATAGTCATATCCAATGTGGATATTGAACTTTTACAGCAGGAATTGGAAATCAGGAAAATGCTCGAAAACTATTCGATACAAAAAGCTTGTGAAGGAATTACGGAGGAGGAATTAAAAAAACTGGAATGGGCAACGGATAAACTGCAACAAGCAATTAATAGTAATGACCGAATAGCGGCAAGTCGAGCAAACATTGAATTTCACCGCTTATTTTATTCCTACTCGAGAAATTCCTTTCTCCAAAAAACTACGGATTCGTTATGGCTATCTTTTCGAATTTCCTTTTTATCGGCCCGTAATGAAGATGTTACAATGGTTGATAAATCTTGGTATGAGGAACGGAACAATGAGCACTTACAGCTAATCCATGCCATTCGTGACAAAGATGTAGAAAAAGCAATAAAGGTCAACACGATCCATATCCAAAAAAACTATGATTATTATCTTGATTACATAAAACATGTATCACAATCAAATTACCAAGTTTATTTTTCCGGATATCTCCATTTCTCTTTGCCCCCCGATCGTACAATTTTTTATAACCTTTGGCTCCTTTGAAAAAAGAACACCCACACCTGCATACATGTATACACCTTAGCTTAAAAAATTTCCAAGCCAATAACCACTTTTAATAACGTTAATATTCTGAATTATTCGTCATATTTTTCCACTATTATGCCAACCGTACAAGGCCATGGTTGAAGTCCCCTTCCTGCCCATTGCCTTGTATATGCTTTTACTGTTTCACTAGTACAGTAAGTTAATCAGCTGAATAGGAGGGAAAATGGCTAGGTTTTCGATTTAATGACCACTGGAGTTCGTTATTTCTTGACAAGTGCTCTGCTGAAACCTTTTGATTGATCCATCGTTACATGTTTACTCATCAAAACGTTCTAACAATTCAATAATGACTTTATAGGCCGATGTGGTATCCATATAGGCATATCGGCCTTTTCCGTTAAAAAAGTTACCTGTCTGTATGACCGGATAGCCCATTTCCTCTAACATCTTCATCTTATCCTCCATGTCTTTAACGACAAAAGAGATATGGTGAACACCCTCACCATATGTTTCAAGATGATCTTTCCACGTACTAGGTGATTCACCCGGCTCGATCAATTCAATTTGAATTAACGGGGTATCGATGAACATATATTTTGATTTCCCTTCAGTGGGCTTCCCTTTGTATATCACGTTTGTAATATCGGTTGAACCAGAATGAATGATGGGAGGTTTTTCAATACCTAATAACTTACAATATGCCTCTGCAGCCGCATCCAGGTCTTTTACAACTAAGGCTAGCTGTTCCACTTTGTTGGTCCCTAATAGCGGCTGAACGCTTGCATCTTCTGGCCTCTCCCATGCCGTTTTTCTTGGCTCTGCACTTTCAAGCAGTTCAACTAATGATTTGTGATCATCCAGTGTATCCACATATACATATCGGCCGTCACTTGAAGTGAATTCACCTGTTTGCAAAGCTGGGTAGCCGCTATTCCCCATGATTGGCAGCCTCTTTTGGATAGAGTCTACATCAAACGCTATATGGTGAATCCCCTCACCTACTTCATCCAGGAACTCTCGCATCGTTCCTGGATTTTTATCGGGTTGTATAAGTTCGAATTGGACGGTTGGTGTATTCAGAAAAGCCAGTTTGGATTGTGATCCCGTTGGTACACCTCTAAAAGTGACTTTCGAAACAGAACTGTCACCGGTTAGAAATGGTTCTGCCTTCTTTATGCCCAGCAGTCTTGTGAAAGCTAGATTAGCAGCCTCAATATCTTTTACAACAAATGCGAGTTGATTAATCTTCCTACTGCCCAATAGTGATTCAGCCATACTTATAAACCTTCTTCCCATAGTTTATTCTGAAATGAACTCAACCCAGTCCGCGAACTGACAATCCTCCATCACTGGAGATGACTTCGCCGGTAATTGCACGCGCTGCGTCCGATGCTAACAGGACATATGCAGCTACATGATCTTCGGGCATCTGTGCAAGCTGAAGAGGGTTTCTTTTTTTAATGCTATTTGCCTTCGTTTCATTATCCACGATTTTAACGAATGGACGCAGGGGAGGAATGACCGATAATGCTGTCAGAGTGCCGCCAGGCGCTACAGCATTCACCCTAATGTTAGGAGCAAGTTCAAAGGCAAGTTGGCGCATCAATCCTATTTGGGCATGCTTGCTTGCTGTGTACCACACCCCGCCGCCATCCGGATAAAAACTGGCACCGGATACGGTGAAAATAATATTGCCATTCGTTTTTTGCAATTCTTCAAGAGCGGCTTTAGCACCGAAAAAAGATCCTTTAACGTTAATATCGATCAGAAAATCATATGCTTCGGAAAGTGCATCGGGAGTTACGTCGGCAAATTTAGCAAATCCATCAAAGACACCTGCATTAGCAACGAAAACGTCCAGCTTTCCAAATTGCTCGACTGTGGCCTGTACAGCCCTCTCATTGTCTTCATATTTGCTTACATCGCCTTGGTTAATGAGAATCTCTTCACCAAATTCCTCTTTCATTTTCTTTAGCGTTTCTATCGAGCGGCCGATGATGCTGACTTTTGCCCCTTCTTGTATAAAACGTCTAGTGACAGCCTCTCCGATACCTGAATTGCCCCCGGTAATCAACACTACTTTATCATTTAACGCCATTGCCATTGAAACCAGCCTCCTTGTTATCTCATTTATATCCAAGTCAATATTATACGAAGATAGCAAGATTTCTGGTATTTATCGTTGATTGATCAACAATGAATATCCGTTTGGAAAGTTTCCATTTACCTTCTTCGAAAATGAATTCATCATTTCGTTCCCCCGAAATCAAATCATGTTGAATATCCGTGCTGCGGCTTCGATAGATAAGCAAATAGCTCTTTACAACTGCCTTTTCACCTTCAACATAGTCTTTAACGCGTACATTAGAGACAAAACGCCGTGTTCTTGACGGCGGTATTTCCGCCCAAGCATAATCCGTTTTCAAACGATCCACGCGCAGTTTAAGCAGCTCAATATCATCATTAAATGTAAACATTTCCGTTGAATAATCCGGGCGTTCCACACCTTCTTTATTTACACGTACAGGCATTTGATAACGCAAGCTCGAGTGCATTAAATCGAACCAGTCATCAAATTCAATATCATCCAATAGTTGAGCTTCATCATACAGCCACTGTTCAAATTCACATTTGAGCAACATTTTCTCCACATTCATTTCCGTTCCCCCTCCCGCTTATCATTTCGTCATTAACTCTAGCCAGTATTTGTAAAAATTCCTTTGGCTCGCTTCAGTGAATTTATCATCGTAAGCAACACCCGGCCCTATAAAATCAACTGGTTCACGATGAAGGCCCATTGTATAATTGTAGGTTAAATTCTTTAGGAAAGGCATTGGGCCTTGGGCTGCTTCAGTAATATCCGTAAACACTTCCGTATCATCCTGTTCGAAAATACCGGATGGGCTAAAGGTCAATATAAATGAATCTCTTGATCTATCTTTCCAATCTTGGGAGGCGTTCTTTTCCACGAGCATCCAAGCGATCACTTCCATTTTATTGTGACCGATTGGCCGCCACATTCTAATTGAAGTGTTGGAGATGAATTGGTCCTTGATTTTTGTATGGGATATTAAAAATGATAAATTGGGGAAAACGTTCCCAATCATATTCTTTAAGTTTGATAACACTCCATATTGTTCTTCAGACAAATTAGTTTTAAATTCTTCTTTCAATTCTTCCGGGAAAGCGAATCCAGGGTTAGGTGTCCCTAAGTTCAGTCCATGCCCGTTATCTGTATGGATTTGAAAACCGCGCTTTGAATAGGTAGCATTTGGAACCATGCCCAGTTTGGCAATGGAACCGTGTGTGACCATCGTGTGATAGGAATCACCAACAAAGTTATCGGAACCAACTTTCCAGTTGGAATTGACAACGAATCTTTGCGGAACCCCGATTACTTCCATTTCTGCACGACCTACGAGTATATCCAAATACCATTTAATGTCTCCAAGAAACTCTTCAAGCGGCTCTGCATCTTCATTCCAAGTTCCAAATAAAAGACCTTTATAGGATTCAAGCTTCACTTTATGAAGGCCCATTTCCGACCGGTCAAGGTTGCCCCCGTATATGTCCTTTTGTAATGGCACCCCTACGAGCTCACCAGTGTTTTTGAAATTAAACCCATGGTAGGGACACGTAAATGATGACTTGTTTCCTTTATCTGCACGGCATAGTTTCATTCCGCGATGTGTGCACATATTATAAAACGCCCTGATTTCCCCTTCACCATCACGAGTGATGATGAGCGAGTAGCCAGCCAGTTCACGGGTCATGAAGTCTCCTTTGTTGGGTACTTCAGAATCATGACCGATAAAAACCCATGTTTTCAGAAACACTTTTTCATGTTCTATATCATAAACCTTTGGGTCTCCAAGGAGGTATGCAGGTATAGCGCCTTCCTCTGGTTTAACCGTTTCATTCAGATAGTCAATAACTTGTTGTTTCGACATTTCTTCTAAGGATTTATCAGTTTTAAGCATACTTTTTCTCTCCCTTCCAAGCTTTGCACCATAAGTCTTTACCCGATTTGAACGCTCTTTTCCTTATTTTGCAGAGTAGCCAAAACACTTAATGCCGCTAGATAACTCGTTTTCGGATTATTTGGCATCGGATCATTTTCCACTTCCAATTTCAGTTTCCCGAACGAACCTGACGCTTCTATCAGGTGATTGTTTTTTAACACATTCGGATCGGCAATGATTTTCACTTTCGTCTTTTCAGATCCAAGACCAGCCATGGACAGCACAATCGCAACATTAATGTTTCTCGGAAACTGTTTGATCGCTTCTGCAGCAGATCCTTCAAATAATACCGTTTCTTCTGTCACTGTAGAACCTGCAGGCAATGCGTTTGGCGGTTTTCTTGTGGTGATGCAAACAGATTCAAGGCCATTCACCGCCTTTGCTGACTTAAGTACATCGAGACCTCCAATCGCACCAGACGGAAGGAGAATATTCACGTTATTCATTTTGCAAATCTGATTTGATTGTTCTTCAAAGGCACGATTCGCCATCACGCCAATGCTGCTCAGCAAGAGATCCTTCCCGCTTTTAAGCACTTTCAATGCATACTCTTCAGCTGCTTCGATCGTTGCAGCCTCTATGACTAATTCTACATCGGATTGAAGGAGTTCATCGACATCACTATATGGCTGAGTCCTGAATTCTTCAGCTAGTTGTGCCGCGATTTCTTCACGGCGGGCATAAATCGCAACGATTTTCCCACCTGGAAGAAGCCCGTCCTTATTAATGGCCTGAAGCAGAAATTTACCGATATTACCGCACCCGATTAAACCTAATTTCATGTAGTTTCATCCTTCCTCAATCAGCAAACCCGTATGAGTCCGCAAAAAATTCCAGCCCGCAATGTCTTGTTTCCCGGGAAACACCACTTTCTTTTAATCCTGGGAAATCCAGAGCCAAGTCGCTGAAAACGGTATGATTATTTTGGAAAACAGCACCAGCTTCAAGGCGATCTGCCATTTCGACAGCGATATCTTCATTCTCGGTCCAAACAGAAGCACGCAAGGCAAACTCACTATCATTGGATAATTTTACAGCTTCATCAATACCATTGAAAGGTAAAATTGGAATGATGGGTCCGAATTGCTCCACCCGAACTAATTCGCTCTGCTGATCGACGCCTGTAATAATGGAAGGACGCATATAATAACCTTTATCCCAAGTTTCCGGATTCAGCTGGATGCCAGTCGTGATTATATTTCCTCCTGATTTTGCGGTACGTTCGATCAAGCCATTCACAAAGTCAAATTGTGCTTTATTATTCAATGGACCCATTGTCACGTCAGGCTGAATGCCATCACCAATTACCATCCGGCTAAACTCTTTGGTCAGCTTTTCCACAACCTCATCATAACGTGATTCTTGGACGTACACTCTTTTTACTGCAGAACAGACCTGACCCGCTGCTCGTAATATCCCCATCCTCAAACGTTTGATGGCTGCTTCATCCATATTGGCATCTTCCAAAATGATGGCAGGATCATTTCCGCCAAGTTCCATATATACCTTTTGCAGATTTCCAGCTGATTTCTGCATGATATCTTTTCCGGTTTCCGTACTTCCGACAAACGCCAAAGTCCGTACGCGTGAATCGGAACATAGTTTGTCGCCGATCGCTTTTCCTGATCCCGAGATTATATTGATGACCCCTGGAGGAAAATGTTCAGCAACTACTTTTAAACAGGACATTATCGTTAACGGGCAATTCGTTGCAGGTTTTACAACAACGGCATTGCCTGCCAAAACAGCAGGTATGACCCGTTTAAAGGTTAATATCATTGGAGAGTTCCACGGTGTGATAATTGCGGTGACACCTCTTGCCCTTCTTCGGATCTGGACTTTTTGTTTTCCAGGGAGCACTTCAGGCTTCCACCAATCAAGTAACTCTGCTGCACAGCCCTTCATGACTTCAACACAGCGCAGTAAATCCTTTTTAGCTTCAACAAGTGTTTTGCCATTTTCACGTACAAACACTGTAACATTTTCCTCAATAACTTTTGAGAGTTCTTCTGCCGCAGTGCTCATCCGTTTGGCCCGTTCCCCGATATCAGAGCGAGACCACGTTTCAAAAGCATTTTCTGCCGCTTCAATCGCGTCATTCACGATTTCTTCAGAGCATTTCGCCACCTGGCCAACTACTTCCGATGTATATGCCGGATTTACTACATCGACTTTTTCCGCCGATTCTTTCCATTCTCCATTAACTAGGTATTTTCCTGAAACAAATGGGTATGTCGAAATCATTGTCAATCCTCCTTATAGTTTTTTGGGCTTGAACGCTTCCGCAGCTCCCGGAGGTCCGCCAAATGGCTTGGCCATAGGCCCCACAGCTTCCATATCAACAACGATCATTGAGGGTTTACGTCTTTCCTTTGCCTTTTTCAGTTCGGATATGAATTCATCTCCAGAACCAATACGGACAGCATCAAAATGCATGGACTCAGCCAGTTTCACAAAATCAGGACTCAATAAATCCACGGCTACCTGCCGACCATATGCGGCTGTTTGAATATTGCGAAGAACCCCATAGCCTGAGTCATCGAACAATACGATGATAACTGGTAAGTTTTCTTCGGCTGCAGTAACCATTTCCCCGACATTCACCATAAACCCACCGTCTCCAGCCATAAGAACAACGGTTTTATCCGGACACCCCATTTGGGCACCGATTGCTGTTGGAAGACCTTGACCAATTCCGCCGCCTGATGCATGAATGGATGTTCTCGGTTCATAGACTTCAAATAAACGGCTGCCCCAAACGTTTGCCTGTACGGTTACATCTCGAACCAGAATGGTATCGTCTGGTAATATCTCCCTCATGCCATCCACAAATTGCTCATAAGGTCCAAGCGTTTCCCTTAGTTGAGCGCGCACTTCATTTCTAAGCGAAAGAACTTCTTGTAAATAAGAAGGCTCCGCATGAACTGAATGTTCATCGAGTTTTTGAATGATGGCAGCTAACATATCTTTTGCATCACCAACCAATCCTAACGTGGCTTTATAGTTCCTGTTAATGGCCTGCAAATCCGCATCGATCGCTATATGTTCTTGTGGCACCGGCACTTTCCAGTTGGATGTTTCGTTCCCCCTAAACCTTACACCTACGCTAATCAATAAATCTGCATTTCTTAAAAACTCTTTTGTTGTTTCATATGCTGCAAAATGTCCGATGCATTGTTCGTGGTTTTCTGGAATCGATCCTTTTCCTGACTGACTTGTTATAACCGCTGCACCAAGGAGTTCCGCTAATTTTTGCAGCTCTTGCGATGCATTGGCACTGATGACTCCGCCACCTGCCCATATTACAGGACGGCGTGCGCCTACGATTTTTTGCACGGCTTTTTCAGGAATAAATGGCAATGAATTTGGTTCAGATGTTGAGGCCCGCAGCCCCTCGAGTGAAAGATCTTCTATGATCGCCGATTGAAAGTCAATCGGGATTTCCAATGTAACCGGACCCGTTGGTGCAGTTAAGGCTTCTTGGATCGCCTTCCTTACCACTGCTGCAGATTGGTCAGGGTTTATAAGCCTCACTGCATTTTTACAAGCTCCTCTCATCATTGAAAGCTGGTCTTTACACTCATGTATGTATCCTTTGCCTGTACCAAGATAAGAAGAAGCCACTTCACCGGTAAGATGAAGAAGGGGGACACCAGCTGCCCATGCTTCCACTAGTGAACCAGCAGCATTTCCTGCCCCTGTTCCGGTACTTGTAATCACTACACCCAATTTCCCTGTGGCGCGGGCATATCCATCAGCCATATTTACGGCACCGCTCTCACCGCGTGAACAAATGAGTTTGATGCTCCCTTCTCTAAGAATTGCATCATAGATTGGCATATTGTGAATACTGACAATCCCGAAAGCAGCTTCCACTCCTGCTTGGACAAGCTCCTTTACGATGGAATCGGCGGTCGTAAACTCTAGTTCTTCTTGTATTTTCATCACGTTATCCTACCTTTTTTAGTAATATATTTATAGTGCCTTTCCGATCGCTCCTGCCGTCTCAATCGTCGAACCCGCTACATAACTTGCTTTGTCTGAAGCGAGGAAAACGATGACACTGGCCACTTCTTCCGCTTCACCAACGCGGCCAAGAGGAATGTTCCGTTTTTTCGCAAGGTCTCCGTAATACTCTGCCGGGTCCATTTCAGGCGCATTTTTCAATCTTCTTCGCTCCCATTGATCCGTCCGGATCAATCCAAGACTCACTGAATTAACCAATATATTGTCAAAAGCCAATTCCTGGGACAAGGTTTTGCTTAAATTAAGGAGACCAGCCCTTGCTGCTGCAGTCGCTACCATATGACGTTCAGGTTCTTTAGCAAGCGTTGCATTAATATTAATGATCCGCCCTCCTCCCCTTTTCAATAAATGAGGATGCGATGCACGAACGGCATATATGATGGCAAAGAACTTTAACTGAATCTGTTCTTCCCACTGCTCATCTGTTATGTCAAAAAAGTGACCCATCACGCTTTGACCGGCTGCATTCACCAATATATCGATTCCGCCAAACCTCTCAGCGGTACAATTAATGAAAGAATCCACATCCGATTTTGAGGTGACATCACATGTTGATGCAAAAATATCAGCCTCTTCACCAAATGAAAGCAATTGTGTTTGTGCACTCTCCATACGCTCTGCACTTCTGCCGCATATAGCCACTTTCGCTCCCTCAGCCAGAAACATTTCTGCTGTTTTTAATCCCACGCCCGACGTGCCGCCCATTATGACAGCAACTTTCCCTTGCAATCCTAAATCCACTCTCGTCACTCCTTTTCTAAACCATTTTCCTTAAACGCTTTTCCTAACTACGCACAAGAATAATGGGAGGAAATCAATATCTTCCTCATTTTTCCGCCATGACTGAATCATCTATCTGAGAATCAACCCAGCCTTGATCGGGATCTCCTCCCATTGCTTTGCGGGCTTCTGGCTTCGGCGGACCTGCAATCCCCCATTGATCCATTAAATGCGGAACCCGTTTCCATACACGTGCTCTCCACTCCGATTCATCTTCGATTGTTTCCAGATAACATGTATACTCCATAACAAAACCGCCTGGGTCTTGAAAATAACAGAATATATTGTCTCCAGGCCCATGACGTCCAGGTCCCCAAAGTTCTGACAAGCCCGCTTTTCGCACATTGCTTATTCCCCGCATCAGTTCATCCACGGAATCGACCTCGTATGCGATATGATTGACTGACGCATGCTCATCTTGATTGAAGGCAATGGAGTGATGTTTCCTGTTACATCGCAGGAATGACATTTGGTGCTCACTCCAATCAGTAACTTTAAACCCAAGTACATCCGTGTAAAACTCAACGATCATATCCAAGTTCTTCGTGTTCATTACAACGTGGTTCAGTTTCACTGGATCAACATTTTTCTTGCTCCATATAGACGTTTGTACTTCCACCCAAGCCGAAAGCTCTATTACGCGGTTTTCCGGATCAATAAACCGCAGGCCATAACCGGCACCTGCTTCATCCAAATATCCAGGCGGTTCAATAATTCGAACGCCCTTCGACTGTAATATCCCTGCTGCACGATCCACCGCATTTTTATCGACCATGCCAAAAGCTATATGATGCAAACCACGTTTTTCTCCCTTGTGAAGGCTTAAAATATGATGTTCCGGTCCAGCCCCGCGGAAATAAACCGTATTCCCCTCTTCCGGAACATCCACTCTATCCAGTCCCCAAACCTTTTCATAAAATTCTGCTTGATCATCGAAATTCGGAGTTATCATGCTTATATGTCGTAAATGAGTAATCCCAAGCATTTTTTATACCTCCCATAATTTAGATTGGCCTTTAGATAAATTGCATGGGCCATATTTAACAATCTAATCGAAAAGGGCGCCTCATTAATTTTCATAATGCAGGTGCCCTCTTCGGCTAAATAATCAGTCTTTAATAATGGCTTCTCTTTCTTTAGCGCGCTGTTTACGCAGTTCTTCCAGGTCACTGCCTTCAGGATATTTCGGTAAGTTAGGCTTCACTGCCCCTAACATCACGAGCATGCGCGCCTCAACATCCCCGTCATTTCTAATTCCCCGATAAACCCCTGGTGGGCTACTGATGCAATCTCTCGCACTTAATTTAATTTCATGCACTTCGCTGTAGCTATCCTCTTGAATTAATGCCGTGACTTCACCCTCTAGAATGAAAAACACTTCTTCAACATCGTCGTGAAGGTGCAAAGGACCGATACATCCCGGAGGCAGCACCATTGTACTTAAAGTGAAATGTTCACCTGCAATTACATTGGTATCGTTATTGGCAGTGGCACCACGTCCGATATATCTCATCTGTGCGCGTCGATAAGCGGGATCGATTTCTTCCTGGAACTTCAAGACATCCCAATCAAGCGAACGGTCTTTCAATCGGGCAACATATTTTTTTTCAAAATCCTTCACTGAAAAAGCTTCTTTTGTCATTTTAAAATTCCTCCCTTATTGGTTGTTACTAAAACGTATTATGTTTTACAAGCAAAACAATGTTTTGTCTATGAATTAAGTCTAAAATGAAACCGCTTCAATGTCAATTAATTTTTAGAATATTTAAAACTATTTTTATAATTCGAACGCTTGGCGCTTCGGGATAAACGTGTAACGATATAATCTAATATCCGCTTTTATTAAACAAAAAAAAGTGTGGATACCCTATTGGGAGATCCACACTTTCGAAAAAGGTTATTAACTTATTAATAGATTGGGGCTCAGGTAAGATCAGACATCTTCGTGCTGATACGGCTTAACCCCGCTATATCCCATATAAACGGATAACTGCCGAGAAACTTCCAAAAGTTTCGGCAAGGCAATTTTATCGATGAAATCCTCCTGGTAAGCAGACTCAGTTGCCACGACATTCAAGGCAGCCAATACTTTCCCAGTCCGGTCAAAAATCGGAGCGGCAACAGAACGGATGCCAGGGTGGAATTCCCCGCTTGTCATCGAATAACCATTCTGCCGGATTGAATCCAGCTGTTTTTGAAATTCACCCGGCGCGGTGAGTGTTTTGTCTGTATAAGGTGTCAGGTTTGAAATTTTGAACATTTGCATTAACATTTCTTTCGGTTGATATGCCAAAAGTAATTTTCCATTGGCCAATGCATGTGCCGGCAGCCGTAAACCTATATTTACATTGACAGCGGATACCCCTCTGATTGGGGCACTTCCAACATAAACAACTTCCTGCCCATCCAAAATGGATAGATGGCAGGAGGCTCCGATTTCATCACGCAAGTTCTCCATATATGGTTGGACAATTTCCTGGAATTTCAAGCTATTCAAATAGCTGAATCCCAATTCAAGAACCTTTGGGGTTAAACTATAACGTTTGGTATGTTCATCCTGAGACAAATAACCGATATTTTGTAATGTGAATAATAAACGATATGGTACCGTTCTGCTTACTCCCAGTTGTTTTGCAATTTCTGAAAGAGACAAACTCGGCTGTACTTCATTAAAGAGCTTTATGATTTCCAATCCTCTAACCAATGAATTAGCGCTATATTTCTCTTTCTCTTTTTCTTCGCTTGCCATTCGAGAATTCCCCCCGTTGTAAATAAATCTCATTTTCTCCTGAACATAACCCATTCAGTAAAGCTTTCTTCATACCTGGAAAGAAGAACTTGCAGTATATGTACATTTTTTTCTGGAAGTTCTGGAAGTTCATTTTGTGAATGTTTTTGATGCATACTTCCAATGGATGCATACCTTTGTCTGTAAAATCCGTTCCATAATCATTGAACACACCTGAATTCAGCTGATCACATAAATGGCCGAACTTCCCGAACAATGAAAAACCCGGAATTAGGAATCAATGTCCAAAAAATTCTTGACTCACTATCAGTTCACCACAAGACCAAAGTCGGAACAGATATTGAAGATAGGATGTCCACTTTATCCTGGGGAAGCACTTCGGCCAGATGTGTTTCGCTTACTTAACTAGACAGAAACAGAGGCTCCAGTAGTGCACTGTCTCTGTTTTGCATGTTCATCTGATTTACGTTTCGATGGATTATAATCCATTTAGAAATTTCCGTTCACTTTCATCCATTCTAACAACAGCTGCCCAACAAGTCACATCAGATATGATCAATGCCTTTTCCACTTCCGGAAAACGGCTAGTAGAATCGAGAGCATAGCCGAGCCCATCAAATGACCAAGCAGGTATCCCCTAGTTTCCCAAACACTGTTGGATAACAAGCGCTTTTATTACCCTTTTTTCAGATAATGAATCGGGCATCCTTCTAATTGTCTAATTGCATCCCTTCTAACCATTACTCTTCATGTTTAATTAGAATAGTGTATATGTGTCAATTAAAGCATATTTACATATATAAAACTATTTGGAAGCCTAGCTTAATTGACGTATCGATAGAAAAGCTTGATAAAACCAAATATAACGAATATTACAAATGAAAACAAATAAAGAATTATACATCGATATATTCTGCCAAATCATAATTTTTCCATATTAAGTATTTCATATACAAAACAATATAAATGAATTATAGA
>NZ_JBHTYI010000018.1:0-80284 GCF_043656335.1 Peribacillus sp. NPDC056705
TAAATAAACTTAAGAATAGGAGGCGATATCATTTCTGGCTAATGAACGTTAATCAAAGGGAATACATCATCAATATTTTTGGAGGCGAAACAAGTGAATAGAGGACGTTTAGTTTTAATCAATGTCATTGGTTTGGTTATTATAGTAGCGGTATTAGCCGGTGGGGCTTATTACTATTATGAAAGCACGAATTTCATTAAAACGGATGAAGCGAAAGTGTCGGGAGAACTATATACCATCGTTGCCCCCGCTGCCGGTAAATTAGCGGATTGGGACTTACACGAAGGTGACAGTGTAAGTAAGAATGACCAAGTTGCCAATGTAACCACTTTAGATGGAAAAGAAGCAGTAAAAACCGCAGCACAAGGTACAATCGTTAAAACACAAGTGCATGATGAGCAGCTTGTTCAAGCGGGTCAAACGCTTGCTCAGACCATCAATATGGATGACCTGTCCATAACGGCTAATATTGAGGAAAATAAATTGAAGGATATCGAAAAAGGTGACAGCGTCGATATTATCATCGATGGAGATCCCGATACTGTTTTCGAAGGTACATTGGAACAGATCGGTTATGCCACAACGTCTGTCTTTTCAGTGATGGGCAATCAAAACAGCAGCGGGAACTATACGAAAGTCACTCAAAAAGTACCAGTTAAAATCTCCATTAAAGCACCATCCGATAAAGTTCTGCCTGGAATGAACGCAGAAGTGAAAATTTCAACTAAATAAACCGGCTACACAGTTATACAGAAAGGAGGCTTTTCAATAAATGGCTTCTCAAACCATCTCAGTAAATGAAAACAAGGGAATGAAACAGTTTGCCCCCATGTTAATTATCTTAATGCTAGGTTTGTTCATGGTCATTTTGAATCAAACTCTGCTTAGTGTCGCCATGCCGAGGATGATGGCAGAATTCAATGTAGCTGCGACTACGATTCAATGGTTATCAACTGGATTCATGCTCGTGAACGGTGCCTTGATCCCACTGTCCGCTTTCTTAATAGAACGGTTTGGCACGCGGGTTTTATTCCTTGCTGCCATGTTTCTATTCACTGTCGGGACATTCATCTGCGGGATTGCACCTAATTTCCCCGTCATCCTTACAGGCCGGCTGATCCAGGCGGCTGGCGGCGGGATTCTCCAGCCACTGGTCATGACGATTATCCTTTTCATCTTCCCTCCGGAAATGCGCGGGAAAGGAATGGGGATATTCGGACTTGCCATTATGTTTGCCCCTGCCATCGGCCCGACTTTATCAGGTTGGGTCATTCAGGAATATAGCTGGCGGGTGATGTTCTACGCAATGGTGCCATTAGGCATTATCGTAATAATACTTGCCCTTCTAAGCATGCATAATGTAGCAGAACCAAAGAAAATCAAATTGGATTTATTGGGCGCCTCTTTATCCTTGCTAGGTGTTGCATCATTACTATACGGTGTCAGTGAAGCAGGATCCAAAGGCTGGACGGATTCACTCGTTCTGGGAACGATCATCATCGGGCTGACCCTATTGACCCTATTTGTGGTTCAACAGCTAAAATCGGAAACACCTATGCTCGACTTCCGTGTATTCAAGTATGACATGTTCGTATTATCGAATATCATTTCCGCCATCGTCACAGTGGCCATGTTCACCGGGATATTCTTATTGCCAATATATTTGCAGACCTTAAGAGGCTTCACACCAGTTCAATCCGGTCTATTGATGTTACCCGGAGCACTTGTGATGATGGTGATGTCGCCCATTTCAGGAGCATTATTTGACAAAATCGGTCCTCGTCCATTAGCACTTTTTGGTTTAGCGATCACTGCAGTCACAACCTTCGAATTTGCTAATTTGACTACGGAAACGTCCTATTCGACTTTGGTCATCATCTATGCCATCCGTGCACTAGGAATGTCTTTACTGATGATGCCGATCATGACAGCTGGGATGAACCAGCTTCCTAAGCATTTGAATACCCATGGTACGGCAATGAGCAATACGCTGAAACAAGTTACCGGAGCCATTGGTACGAGTTTCGTGACGACCATTTATACTACCCGTGCTTCATTCCATGGAACTGCTTTAGGAACGGAAATGAGTACGAGTGATCCCGGTTTTGTTCAGAATTACCAAACAATCGTCCAATCCATCATGAGTTCGATGAATCAAACTAGTGAACAGGCACAGGAAACTGCCATGTCGCTGATTTCTTCCCAAATCCAGGGCCAAGCAAATGTAATGGGAATCAATGATGCATTCTTTTGGGCAACAGGCTTCGCAATTGCCGGTATCGTTCTCTCACTGTTTTTGCGTGACGTTCGGAAGGACAAAGCAATGAAAAAAGCTAAACAGGAACATTTGGATGTACCTTTGCTTCCTTCACCAGTAAAAAAATCGGTTTAACTAAATGGGGGAATAAAAATGAAGATCTATGTTGTTTACGACAGTGAAGGCAACCATACGAAAGCACTTGCCGAATCAATAGCTCAAGGAGCCTCTTCGGTTCCTGGGGCTGAGGTTCTCATTGACCATGTTAACGAGGCGGATGTTTATAAGCTTCAGGAAATGGATGCAATCATTTGGGGCTGTCCCGGTCATTTCGGCACCATCAGTTCGAGTTTGAAAACATGGATTGATAAACTTGGTTATCTATGGGCGGAGGGTGCGCTGATCAATAAAGTGGGGGCAGTATTCTGTACGACGGCCACCGTACACGGCGGACTCGAGGCTACCATGCTGAACTTAATCACACCAATGCTTCATCAAGGCATGATCATTGTGGGCTTACCCGGCACTGTTCCGGAAAACGCCTTATACGGTTCCTACTATGGAGTAGGGATAAGCTGTCCGCCAGGTGTGGATGACAACATCACCAAAAATGACTTGCAGCTTGGAGAAGCATTAGGAAAACGGGTAGCCCATGTCACACGTTCATTCATAAACGAGCTCTAGGAGGCTTGATTCAATGGGCATAATTCTAATTATCATCGTTGCCATAATAGCGGTTACGGGCTTGATCACATTCAATATCAAAGCCTTATCACCTGAAGATAAGCCGCCGGGTGTCGAGGAAGAGAACTCATTGGAAGAGTCCTCTATCTCTTCGGCAGATGATTCCGTTACCGAAATCATCTCCCCAACAGACAATGATGAATTGAAAATGAAAGATCAGGATTATCGTTTGGCTCTTTCCAAGCTTCACAATCAAAAGCCAAATGATGAGCCAACTGCAGAAAAAAAGCCTAATCTTCGCAAAATGAAAGACGCGGAATATCGTGGTACTTTGGAAGACTTCCAGGAAAATCGTGACTGAAACACATCCCCCCATTAGGCTATTCGCCTCTTTTTGGGTTTTCAATTACTATGCATGAAAGGAACATTTCCGACCTCCGCCGCCGCCTTTAGCTTAAAGATCGACTGCTGGTTTAACTTATTTTTCTGGTTGACAACTATTCACAAAGACTTTAAGCTAAGGTAATGCAACACAAACATTTTTTTAAACTCAACTTTTGTTGAGAGACGGAATTTTAAAAGGATTTCCTTTTTTCGTTCGTCACTTGCCTTTTTGGCAGGTGGCGATTTTTATTTTTTCAGGGGGGAAAAACATGCAACTTTTGAAGTATTCCATAATGGTCTTAATCGGTTCGATCTCATATGGCACATTATCCACGATGATCAAATTTGGATTCATGGATGGCCATTCTTCCGGGGAACTGGTCGGCAGTCAATACCTCGTCGGTTGGCTGATTGTCTCCGTGTTATTTCTTTTTTCGTTTAAATATAAAGTTTCATGGAAGAGTGCCGGATTACTATTAATCACGGGCATGATGTCCACTTTCGTCGGAAAGGCCTATGCCGTTTCCGTATCCGAGCTTCCCGCTTCGATTGCCGTTGTCTTTTTATTTCAATTTACCTGGATTGGCGTCCTTATAGAAAGTTTCTTAAATAAAAGACGCCCCGATAAAAATAAACTCATTGCCATCTTCGTTCTCTTCATCGGTACATTATTGGCGGGGGCGATCTTTGGTCAGTCACTATCCGGTCTAAGCCTGAAAGGCGTATTGTTTGGATTATTGTCTGCGTTGCTCTTTGCACTGTATATGTACTGCAACTCTCAATTCGCAGTTGGGGAATCTTCAATGAAACGGTTGTTTTTCATTGCAACGGGTGCCATGCTGACTGCTGTATTCACGACTAACCCCGTCACACTTGTGACGAATCTTGTCCAAACGAACCTATGGTACTACGGTCTGCTGCTCGGCACATTGGGTGTTTTAGTTCCTTTCTTTTTCTTTGCTGTCAGTTTGCCGAAAGTGGGTGTCGGGCTTGGAACGATTCTTTGTGCAGCAGAGCTTCCTTCAGCGATGGTCGTTTCCGTCATCTTCTTGAATGAACAGGTTACGTCACTGCAATGGTTCGGAATGTGCTTGATCATCGTCGGCATCGCCTTGCCTGAAGGAATAAAGCATCTGCCGCGATTTCTTCCTGACAGAAAAAAAACGCTGCATGAAAAAAGGATTTCATAACATTTATCCACCGGTTCGGATAAGAATAAGAAAGACCATTCCCGTTAGTGGAATGGTCTTCTTTTATATATTGTTTTTCCTTTTCTCCTTAAGCATCCAATTGTTGCACTTGAAATAGGTTGTAATAATGCCCTTGCTTTTTCATGAGTTCTTCGTGTGTTCCCATTTCCGTAATTTCCCCATTATCGATATGAACGATCCGATCGGCATGGGTGATGGTCGATAGCCGGTGGGCCACGATGATGGTGGTCCGGTTTTTCGCCAAAATATCCAGCGCCTCCTGGATATAGTGTTCACTTTCCAAATCCAATGCCGATGTGGCTTCGTCGAGAACAAGGATTGGCGGGTTTTTCAAAAATACCCTCGCAATGGCCACCCGTTGTTTTTGGCCTCCGGATAATTTAACTCCCCGCTCCCCGACTTTCGTTTCATATCCTTCTTTTAGACCCATGATGAAGTCATGAGCATTCGCCGCCTTTGCCGCTTCAAATACTTCTTCATCACTTGCATCAGGCCGTCCCATAAGGATATTGGCCTTAACCGATTCACTAAATAAGATATTATCCTGGAGAACCATTCCTATTTTATCTCTTAGGCTGCGGACTTGATATTTACGGATATCCGTCCCATCCAATAATACCCTTCCCTCCGTCACATCATAGAAACGGGAAATCAAACTGACAATCGAGGATTTCCCGCCTCCGCTCATCCCGACAAGTGCAATGGTTTCCCCTGGTTTAACATCCAAATTGATATGTTTTAAAACGGGTGCCTCTTTCTCGTCATAAGAAAACGATACATCCTGAAAGGTTATACCGCCATCCACATGCTTCAACTCTTTCGCCCCTGGTTCGTCATCGATATCATACTTCTCATCCACAAACTCAAAAACCCTGTCCATGGACGCCAATGTCTGGGTCATTGTCGTCGAAGAGTTAACTAAACGTCTGAGGGGATTATATAGCCGGTCTATGAAACCGACGAAAGCAACCATGGTACCCAGTGACAATTGGTCATGAATGACCTGATAACCGGCAAATCCTATAACGAGCAGGGGGGCAATATCCGTGATCGTATTCACGACAGCAAATGACTTAGCATTCCAGCTCGTATGCTTTAGGGCCTTATCGAGGAAATTCTTGTTCTGCTTCGCAAACAATTCCTGTTCCCTGTCCTCTATCGCAAAGCTTTTGATGACCGACATCCCTGAAACCCGTTCATGTAGGTGACTCTGTACATCCGCCAACGCTTGGGACCGAATCCTTGTATAGGTTCTCAGCTTACCGAAGAAATGCTTGATCGAAAATGCGTAAAATGGAAGCATGATGATGGATACAATGGTTAGCTTCACGTCCATCGTAAACATGATGACTATCACTATGATGATCGTTGCGATATCGAGCCAAAGGTTCATCAGACCCGTGATGACAAAGTTCTTCGTTTGTTCCACATCCGTGATCATCCTTGAAATGACCTCGCCCACTCTTGTATTGGAATAATATTTAAAACTCAGTTTCTGTATATGAGTAAATAAATCATTACGAATATCATATAAGATTTTCGTTCCGGTCCATTGAGCGAAATATTGACGGTAATACTCAATCGGCGGTCTGACTGCAACGAAAATGAATATCATGATGGCCATTGCCCATAAAAGGCGTTCGGACTTCACGGCTTTGGACAGGTCACCATTTCCGATGATGTCATCCACAATATACTTACTGAGCAATGGAAGCAAAAGCGGAATCGCGAACTTTAGCAATCCAATCAGTACCGTCCCGATTATCTGCCATTTATATGGTTTGACGAATTGCAAATATCTCTTAATGCTCCCCACGGATTTCCTCCTTTTCTGAATCATTAAATCCAAATGATAAAAAAAGTCCATAACAGTCCATTTGGAATCTTATTTCTTAAATGCACCATTCAATTATATTTTCCTTTTCGATGATTAACTATCAAAAGGATTTCATTCACTACCTTTCATAAACATATATAGGAGGTTTAATGGTTCCTGCATTCTTGAAAGATTGAATCAGATGTGTAGGCACGATACATAATGAAAAAGCCTGCCAATTATGCAGCAGGCCTTTTCTATCATCGATAGGTTAAAAAGCGTTCATACCAACTATCAATAAACTCTGCGGAGAATGGTCCTTTTCGCTGGCGTATCATATAAATCAAATAGTCTACGTTCTGTTTCAATATTGAATCGATGGCATCCGGGTAATTCATTTCTTTCCGATGCCTTTCATATTCATCCTCATCCAGCAAATTAAACGTCATATCTGGGAATACTTTAATGTCCAGGTCATAGTCAATGTATTTCAATGCTCCCGATTCGTATGTGAACGGCGAACTGATATTGCAATAGTAATAAACCCCGTCCTCTCTCAACATACCAATAACATTAAACCAATACTTTGAATGAAAATAGCAAATCGCCGGCTCTCTCGTAATCCAGGTCCTTCCATCTGATTCCGTTACCATAGTACGGTCATTCGCTGCTATCACCAGATTTTGGGTCCCTTTTAAAACGGTCGTCTCTTCCCAGATACGATGGATATGTCCATTATGTTTATAGCTATGGATTTGGATTTTTCCTCCTTCGGCAGGAACAATCCCCATTTATCTCTCCCTACTTTCTATAGACACCCTGACAGCGTACTGTGCCCTATTCCGTTTGCAGTTGTTGTGTGTATTTAAAAATATATACTTTTTTCCATTTACCCTATATTCCTATATTATAGCGATTTATTCATAAATTTAAAACAAAAGTGGCTAATCTCCCAGTGAAAATGTGTAAATAAGTCGAAAAAGTCTGACCATCCACCCATTTTAACTAAGAAATTAGCCGTTTATTCATCGTATGGCAGCCTGTCCTTGCTGAAAATAACGGATGACTTCTTCCGTTTGCTTCTCGAACATATCATGGATACTTTTCAATTCCTGCTTTTTGAGTTGAATCTCTTCCTGAATGGTGACTGCTTCACTCTCCTCTTCCAGGGCAAGGAGTTGCTTCTCTATATCTTGGCATCTTTCGATTTCGGATTGTAAAAGTAAAAGCTTATCCATCGTTTTCAACTGGTTGTTTATAAGCCGGTTAAATTCCTCCATGAATGCACCTTCCTAATCTATATTTTTTCTATAGTATGTATATTCTATTTTTACCCGTTTTTTCCTTTGACATAATATGTAAACACAAAGAAACATTTGTCGAATCCAATGAAAGTCAAAAAAAGCACCCTTCAAAAGAAGGATGCTTTTCATCGGCGATTAGCCTTGGCTTTTATTGCTTTGAGATTTTTGATTTTGTTGTTTTACTTCTTGAACGTTAGTTTCAGAAGCAAACTCTGTACCGAATTGGCCTTGTGCTTGACCTTGACCTTTTTTTTGCTGAGACTGCGCGTTTTGTTGTCTCACTTCTTGAGCGTTAGTTTCAGAAGCAAATTCTGTACCGAATTGGCCTTGACCTTGTTGAGATTGAGCGTTTTGTTGTCTCACTTGTTGAACATCAGTACCTGCTTGTGATTTATTCATGTTTTTAGCCATTGATATCACCTCCACGATAATAAGATAACCATTATCCAGGAGTGTTATCCAACTAAAAACATTTAAATTTTTCCAGTTACATTAAACAAGCAATGAAATGCCTCCATCAACTATTAAGGTTTGTCCACGAATCATACTGGCTCCGTCGGAAATTAAAAATAGGATGGTATTCACCATGTCTTCCACCTCGACCATCCGTCCAGCCGGAGTCTGTTCTGCCGCCTCGGCAAGCATTTCATCCCGATTCGGGAAAGACTTCAGGGCATCTGTATCGATCACACCGCCTGAAACGGCATTGACACAAATATTTTTTTCAGCCAATTCGACCGCTAAATATCTTGTCAGGGCTTCAAGCGCAGCTTTGGAAACTCCAACAGCTGTATAATTTTTCAAATAGCGAATGGATCCTAGCGAACTGATGCTGACGATTTTCCCCCCGCCGTTCCTCTCCATTAATTTCGCCGCTTCCTGTGCACAGAAAAGAAGGGCTTTTGTATTGATGTCCATCGTCCAGTTCCAATGGGATTCCTCCAGCTCCATCAACGGACGCTGCACTCCTGAGGCCGCATTATTGATGAATATATCCAAACGTCCATAATAAGCATCGATTTCCTCAAACATGCTTTTCACTTTCGCAACGTCACCGACATTTGCCTTAACTACAAGGGCTTTACGCCCCAACGCTTCAATTTCGGCTGCCACTTCTAATGCTTTTGACTTGCTCCGGGCATAATTAATAACGAGGTCGTAACCTTCCTCCGCAAGCTTTATTGCCGTGCTTCTGCCTAAACCTTTACTGCTACCTGTAACGAGTGCCACTTTTTGTTCCATTCGTTTATTCATCCTTTCTGAGTAAACACCGAGTAATAAAAATCATTTTTTTAAGGAGTGTTACTGTTATGTATATTGGACGTGATATGACAGAGTTGTCGATGATGAAAAAATCGGATTGGGAAAATAGTGAACTTGCCTATTTTCATCACTCCCTTCAACAAATGGTACCTTATTTAAACCAAGAAGGACAGAGTATCCATAGCGAAATCATCAAAGAAATTGAAAATAGAGGCGGACTTAACAGGCAGGAAGCCGATTATACTCATGGAACGAAAACCCTTTACGATTGATTTTATACGGATATGACTTTGAAAACCAACAAAAGAAAGAGGATATCTTAGCCGATATCCTCTTTCATGCTCCCCGTTTCACTAGCGCCTTTTTTTAATCACAATTTTATTATAAGACGTTATAGCCATTGCGCAAATCAGGGCTGTCCCCAAAAATGTTAACGAATATAAAGAAGGTGAAAGGACATTACCGAATACCGTTTCATTCTGGAGTGCCCCTACTTGTTCCCATGCATTTTCAATATCCGGTTTATATCTGCTCGTTTTTATGGACCCGACCATTATCATACTCCCAAAATATAAAGCATGAATGATGATTGAACCTATGAATGCTTGAATGACTATCCTCATTCCCTCGCCCCCCAACACCCTTATATTACCATATATTCAAAAAAAGCCTTTATTCAATATGTTCTTTTTCTTTATACGCCTTCATCATTTTTTGGTGGGAAACCGGAAATGCCAACTCCTCCATCTCTGCCTCACTCACCCACTTAAGTTGCTGTTCTCTTAGTGTATCTTCACTGATGGCCTCTTTGACCGCTCCGATATATGTGTCCACTTTCCAAACGAGATGTGAGAAAACATGTTCAATTCTCACAAGGGATTCAGTGATTTCAGGTTTGACGCCATACATTTCCTGAAACCGACTCACGAAGAATTCCCGCTTATGCAAAAGGGATGAATGGTTTTCGAAGTTCGGATATTCCCAAAGATTTGCAAGCAACCCTTCTGATGCTCGCTTATGAATTAAATATTCACCTTTTTCATTCGTTAGAACGGCAGCTACAATTGGTACATCCCGTGTTTTTTTCTTTTGGATTTTCACCGGCAATTCCGACTGAACCCCGGATTCAAATGCTAGACAATGACTTTGAACAGGACATAATAGGCAGGCAGGCTTACCTGGTGTGCAGATTAATGCACCAAGCTCCATCAAGGCTTGATTGAAGGCAGAGGTATGTTCATGATCGATCAGCTCTCTGACGGCAGCTTCGAATGTTTTTCTTGTCTTTGGCTTTGCTATGTCTTCATATATCATCAATATCCTTGATAAAACACGCATGACGTTTCCATCAACGGCTGGCTCAGGCTTGCCGTATGCGATACTAAGAATCGCACCAGCTGTATAAGGGCCGACACCTTTCAATTTTGAAATTTCCGCGGGATCATCCGGTACGATTCCATTATAGGAAGCCTTCACTTCCTGAACGGCACTATGCAGATTCCTTACACGTGAGTAATATCCCAGCCCTTCCCATGCTTTTAGGATTTTCTCTTCATCGGCATTGGCAAAATCCTCGAGTGTTGGGAACCATTCCACAAATCGGTTGAAATAAGGAATCACCGTATCCACTCTCGTTTGCTGCAACATTATTTCAGAAACCCAAACACGGTATGGATCTTTATTTTTCCTCCATGGCAATTCTCGTTGTTCTTCGAGAAACCAGGAAACCAAATCTTTTTGAAATTCTTCGATTGTTATTTTTTCTATTGTCGGGATCGTTATTTCTTTCACATCAGTTCCTCCAAAGATGTTAAACTCTTATCAAAAATGGGAATACCTATAATAGGTCATTCTTTTTTTAATAGCATGTTCATATCCATTTATTTATAACGGGCACGGAAATAAGTAAAAATTTTATTCATTTGATGGTTATTATATAAATACGGTATGATGAGAGAAGATCATTTTTTTCAAATTGTGGCAGGGAGGTTAGTTTTTTGGATACAGGTACTCACTTTGTCATGGGAATTGCTCTTGGAGGTCTTGCCACATTAGATCCTGTCATTGCGCAGAGCCCAGTCACCGCAAGTGCAGTCATAGCAGGTACGATATTGGGATCACAAGCTCCAGACATTGACACCGTTTTAAAATTAAGGAATAACGCTGTATATATTCGAAATCACCGTGGAATCACGCATTCCATTCCCGCTGTTTTACTTTGGCCCTTGATAATCAGTGGAGCACTTTTCGCCATCATACCTGAAGCAAATTACCTTCATCTTTGGCTTTGGACCTTTTTAGCCGTATTCCTTCATGTATTCGTGGATATATTCAATGCTTATGGGACCCAGGCTCTTAGGCCAATTTCATCAAAATGGGTAGCTTTAGGGGTCATCAATACATTTGATCCGTTCATTTTTGGAATACATGTTGCCGGCCTGATATTATGGGGCTTTGGATTTCCTCCAGGCTATTTATTTCTTTCCATTTACGGAATACTCGTCATTTACTACATTTCCAGATTTAGGGAACAAGCTTTTATAAAGAAAGTGGTCAAACGGCAAATTCCTGGAGCAAGGAAAATTCTTTTATCACCGACCATGCGTTTTCACCGCTGGAAAATTGCGGTTATTACTGAAAAGAATTATTATGTGGCACGAGCTGATAATGGATATGTGACGATTCTTGATACGTTCGATCGAGTGCCCTTACCTGAAAGTGAAATTCTCGAAGCCGCCAAGAAGGATATCAACTTGGCAGCCTTTCTGTCCTTTTCTCCGGTTTACCGCTTTGAAATTGAACAGATAAAAGAATATTATGAAGTCCGTTTCATCGATTTAAGATACCGAAGCAATGGATATTACCCGTTTGTGGCAGTGGTCCATTTAGACAGCGAATTGAATATCTTGAATTCTTATACCGGCTGGATTTTCAGCGAAGCGAAACTGCAGAAGAAATTGAATATTATTTTGTAGTCGCTGTATATTGAAAAAGAGCTGATTCCAGGGAACCCCTCTGGAATCAGCTTTTTTAATGCAGTAGATTCTGCTGATTTAATAACTGTCGATATTTAGGGTTCTTTGCAATGAACTCGTGGAATTGCTCACCATAGTTATCAATCCAGGTCCTTACAACGCGTGATGTCATTTCTTCTCCGGCATATTCATGCCCAGCCTTTGCATAGGTCGCTTCGAAATCTTCCCATAATAATTCCACCCAAGTCAAAGCTTGCTCATACGTGATGTGTTCATTTTTCTCAAGCAGTATCTTGGTTAACCTTTCATGGTAATCATTCATTTGAACCACCTCATTGCCAATATTTTTACAGAATGAACTATACTGTCCCATACCCATACTAGTTGTAAGCGGAAACGCTTCTTTCTTTAATCTGATGCTTGGAGGAGAAAAATTTGCGAAATAAACAAAAAGGATTCCCCAACCAAAACAATAATAAATTCCAAGGCGAGCCTCGTGCAAAGGCAAGATATGCTTCAAAGCGTGCAGATGGCAGTATTAATACACACCCTCAAGAAAGAATGAAAGCATCAAACGAGCGATCGAATTAACTCGTACACCAGAAGGAATCGGGTTTCTTCCTCGATTCCTTTTTTATTTCAGCATTGAAATCGGAAGTGCTTCTTCCTTACCGCTACCACCTAAGCGGTAACCCCAGGCGAATACGCCGTTCATATAATCAATTTTGAAATAGACCCCGGGATCTCCGTCAATTTGATATATTTCACCTTTTTTGAAATCATCCGGATTTAACAAATAGGCCTTGGCCATCGTCACTTTTCGTTCCAATACAGAGTATTCATTAACCATTCCCAATTGCTCTGCTTTTCTCGCTTTTTCTGTCAACGCTGCAATTTCCTGTTGTAGTTCATAGGCGGACAACTTGCTGTATCTTACGTCACTCATATATATGACTCCTTAAATGAAATATTAATTTACTTCTATATTAAACAAAATTTAGTGATTTGGCTATCGATGCACTTAATCCGCATCTGAATTGGAAAGAAAACGGTCAATCAATTCTATTGGAAAACCTTTTCGGTATAATGCCTGCTTAATTTTTTGTTCATATTCGAAGCCTTCATGGTTTTTATATCGGCGTTGCATTTTTTCGGCATGGTGGCAAAGAGAATCCCATTGTTCATCTTCATCCTTTTCAACCGTCACATCTTCAAGTGCTTCATGGATGACATCTCTAGGGAAACCTTTCCGTAACAAGGTTTGTTCAACTTTCAACCTTAAAGCTCGTTCGGAAATGTTTTTTTCCTTTTTGACCGCTTTTCCAGCAAGTTTCCTTGCATGTTCAATCTGAATATCATAGGGGTATTCCTTCAATGCCTCGATAACCAACTTTTCTTGCACCCCTTTTTCCTTAAGCTCGAGCTTAAGGGTAGTGGGCCCTTTATTGCCTCCATTCACATGGGTCCGTACGTAAGCCTTGGAAAATTCAAGGTCATCTAAATAGTTAAAACTGTATAGTTTATGTATCGCTTCTTTAATGATCGGCTCTTCCGTCTCCTTCTTTTTTAAATAAAGGCGAATTTCCGATTCCGAGCGCATTCGGTATGATAAATAATTAAGTGCATCGGTAAATGCTTTTTGGATTTCATCATGGAATTGTATTTCTGCCAAAAGCAGGTCATCAAGTTCCATACCCTTTTTCAAATGAAATTTCATTAGCACTTCTTCATCTACACTGAAGGCATATTTTTCGTCAACGAAAATGTTATAACGATCTTTACGTTTCTTTTGGGTTGTTATTTTTGTTATGTTTGGCATAAATCCACCCCCACCACTACTTTACCCCTTTACGTTTACCATTTCTATATATAGCATGTCTAAAAATGAAAAAAGAACATGGACATGTTAAAGTGAAGGAAAGAAAGGGAAAGGAAGTGGTTTTCATGAAAATAGCCATTGCTGGTGGAAGCGGTTTTGTCGGCACAGCCCTTATTGATGAATTATCAAAAGAAAATCATGATATATATATTTTGACCCGTCATCCCAAAAAATTTAAAAAACAGACTAATTTGACATATATTGGATGGTTGACCAAGGAGGCACAGCCGGAAAAGCACTTGGCGGGGCTAGATGTTTTCATTAACCTTGCTGGTGAATCCCTTAACAGCGGGCGTTGGACACCTGAACGAAAACGCCGGATTGTCGAAAGCCGGGTCGAAGCTTCCAAAGAGATGAACCGGATCATCTCCATGCTGCCCGATAAATTGTCCGTCATCATTAATGCAAGTGCAGTCGGATATTATGGTATTTCGGACGATGAGACCTTTACCGAAACCTCTGGATCCGTTGGTGATGATTTCCTGGCCCGTACTGTTCAACTATGGGAAAAGGAAGCAGCTAAATCACGCTCTTACAGTAATAGATTGGTCCTAACAAGATTTGGGGTGATTCTTGGAGAAAAAGGTGGCGCACTGCCAATGATGGTCCTTCCCTATAAACTATTCGGCGGAGGAAAGATGGGCAAAGGGAATCAGTGGCTTTCCTGGATTCATATCCATGACGTGGTCCGGGCAATCATCTTTTGCATGAATGATCAGCGGATAGATGGTCCAGTCAATTTTACGGCGCCGAACCCCGTTCAGATGGATACATTCGGGAAAACGATAGGAGCTATCCTGCACCGGCCACATTGGTTACCCGTACCTCCCTTCTTCCTCAAAAAACTGCTGGGGGAAATGAGCATACTTGTGCTTGAAGGACAAAATGTCCTTCCCACTAAACTTAAAGACGAAGGATTCACTTTCTCCTTTCCAATCCTTAAAGAAGCTTTACAAAATATCTTGAATGAAGATTCTCACGTATGAAAGGGTCATTTTAGGAAAAAATAGGGATATTAAGTGAAATGGAGATGATCAAATTGCTCAAAAAACACGATAAAGAGAAAAGTAACTTAACTAGTACCCAAGCGATTCTTTATGCTCGTGAATTTAAAAAAGCGGATCGTGCTGGCGGTTATACCGAGAAGAAATCCCGTCGTTAAGTTTGGAGTTTTTTCCCGTACATTTTGAATAGCCACCCAACACAAAATAAGCTGGAGATGATTAGTGAATTCATCTCCAGCTTATTTTATATTCTAGGGGGCGCTAACATGGGACGAAATGGCATACACCATAATCGAGATAAGAACAAACAAAAACTTCCTCAAGTTCCTAAAAACCTGAAGAGTGACGGACTTGACGTTGAATATTCTTCCGAACTGGCTGACCAGGAAGACATCAAGGCACAAGCCCGGGCAAATGCAGCTGACCGCCGTGCTCATAATCGCCGTTAATAAGCATGATAAATCAAACCAAGGGGTTGTAAATCAGCCCCTTGTGTTTTCTTTATTTACATAGCTTATCCACATACCTGTGTATATTGTGGATATATTCTGAAAATACTGACAAACAATAAGTACAATAACACACTTTATCAACATGAAAATAATGTTATTTATGGATAACCCTGTGGATTATGTGGATAGATGGAATGTTATGCTACCCACGCTGTATCTTTGTTGTGGATAACTATTCTCTCTACTTGATTTGTTCCACAGGGTTATTATTTATATAATCTTTCATCCATAATTGTTACGCTCTTTATTAAATTTCTTCCTTCCAAGTATGATCGCATGCCAAGCAATTCTAAATGACTCCCCCCTAACTTGTCAGTGGTTGCATCCGCTACTGACCCCGGCATTAAAGAAAGGTCCCCAAACTTTCTCCATTAATGTTTTCTTCTAACTGTTTACGAAGCATGAACTTTTGTATCTTCCCGCTGGCGTTACGAGGCAGCTCATTACAGAAAATATATCTTCTTGGACGTTTATAGTTCGCTAGCGTAACACTGTTTTTACACCAGGCTTCTAAATCGTTTTCCGCTAGCGAAGGGTCTTTGGCTACGATGAAGGCCGTCACCGTTTCCCCCCATTGATCATCCGGCTGACCAAGTACTGCACAGTCGAGAACTCCATGATGCTCATATAGTGTATCTTCCACTTCACGTGGATAAATATTTTCCCCTCCAGAAATAATCATGTCGTCCACCCGGTCCTTGACCCACAGATATCCGTCTTCATCCAGGAAACCGATGTCACCGGAATGGTACCAGCCTTTGTAAAGCGCCTTTTCGGTCTCTCTATCTTTTTGAAAATACCCCTGCATGATACACGGACCCTTCACAAGAATTTCCCCTGTTTCCCCAGGTTCCAGCATATCCTCGGGATCCGATGGCCCTTCGTCATTCGGACGGGCAATGATTATTTCATGATCGGAACATGCCTTGCCGGCAGAACCTGCTTTCCTAATTTGGTCTTCCTCCAATAGGAGAGTGATCGCGGGACCCATTTCAGTCATTCCATAAGCTTGGATGAACTGGATGCCGAGTTTCTCCTGACAGGCACGTACAAGTGTTGGAGCCATCGGGGCTGCCCCATAAAGCCCAAGCCTCAAACTCTGGAATTTGTACTCATCCAATTTTTCCTGGAGGAGCATGTTCCACATCGTAGGTGCAGCAAAAAACTTGGTGATCCCTTCCGATTCAATCAGTTCCATGACCTTTTTGGGATTAAACTGATGTAATATGACATTTGCGGCACCGACCTGTATGCGAGGTAAAAAGGAACAGTGCAATTCGGCACAATGAAACATCGGTGCAGTGATCAAACCGATATCAGAGCGTTCATACTTCATGGCCTCAATTAGAATCTCGGCTTGTTTGACCATGTCTTTATGAAGGTGAATGACCCCTTTTGGACATCCGGTTGTCCCGCTCGTATACATGATGGCATAGATATCATCTTCGTGAACGTCCACTTCATCTGGCTTTGATGAGATACTTGCCATTTTCTGGCGGTAACCTTTTGCATATCCAGGCACATTATCATCAATATACCAAAAAGCCGTTTCCGGAAATCGCTTTTCAATCGCGGCAACGTTCGTTTCCAGTTCGTGTTCGAATAAAACGACCTTTGGAGCAGCGTCGTTCAAGATGAAGGCCAACTCTTCCGGCATTAATCGGAAGTTGATCGGATTAAAGATTGCGCCGATTTTTGCACAGGCAAAGAATGCTGTTGCAAGCTCTTCATTGTTGTAAAGGTACGTAGAGACCCTGTCCCCTTTTCGCACCCCTTCCGCTTGGAGGGCCGCCGCCAATCTATTCACCTGCTCATTCCATTGAATGTACGTATAGCGGATATTTCTTCTCACGTCGTAGATAGCTTCTTTAATGGGAAATTTCTGAACCGTATGATCAAAGATATTTTTAATCGTTACTGACATATCATGTTCCTCCTCAAGTAACCACCATCAACAGGCAGAGTTCAGGCAAATCCTGCCGATGGTCGGCTTCATCCCTTTTTCAGCTTTTACTTTCGTGCGAATTACGAATGTTCATAAATCGATAGTCCGGCTTCCGCTCAATCTTTCAATGATGGTTGCATTTGCCATGCCGTGGCCTTCACACATTGTTTGCAGCCCATAACGGCCGCCCGTCCTTTCTAACTCATGGATCATCGACACCATCAATCTGGCCCCGCTTCCGCCAAGAGGGTGACCCAGGGCAATCGCCCCGCCATTTGGATTCAGCTTTTGGGGGTCTGCCCCCGTTTCTTTTAGCCAGGCAATCGGTACAGGAGCGAAAGCCTCATTCACTTCAAAGATATCGATATCATCAATTGTAAGACCTGCTTTTTCCAAGGCTTTTTTGGTGGCGGGAATCGGTCCCGTAAGCATCAGGGTGGGATCTGACCCGACAACAACCCGTGTATGCACTTTAAAGCGCGGTTTCAATCCAAGTTCTTCGGCTTTACTGCGTTCCACCAATAATAAAACGGCAGCACCATCACTGATTTGACTGGAGTTCCCTGCATGGATTAAACCGCCTTCCTGAAAAACCGGTTTCAATCCAGCAAGCACTTCAAGCGTGGTTCCATCCCTTGGGCCTTGATCTTCCGTAACTTCGATTAGATTTCCTTCATTATCAGTACCCGTTATTGATATCATTTCACGGTTAAAATGCCCTTCTTTTTGAGCGCGTATTGCCTTGGCATGGCTCTCAACGGAAAACTGATCACAATCTTCCCGTGTTATTCCCCACTTATCGGCGATTCTCTCAGCTGACAAACCTTGGTTGATCACCTCATACGAGTCCATATACTTTTGACTTGTTCCAGCACCTTGATAATTAGACCCCATGGGAACTCGTGACATGTTCTCCACACCACCGGCCACTACCACATCCATATCACCTGACAAGATGGCCTGGGAAGCGAAATGGACTGCCTGCTGACTTGATCCGCATTGACGGTCAATCGTCGTTCCCGGCACTTCAATTGGAAATCCAGCAATCAGTGCAGCAACCCTTGCTATATCACCGGCCTGTTCGCCCGACTGTGAAACGCAACCTAAAATGACATCATCGACAATAGCTGGATCGATGCCCGCCTTTTCAATCAGCTTCTTCATTACTTCCCCTGCCAGATCATCAGGGCGAACGTCTTTCAAGACACCGTTCCTTCTGCCAACTGGCGTGCGTATCCCTTCAATGATAACCACTTCCCGCATATACTCTCTCCCCTTCTCATCGTTTTATTATAGACCCAGATTCTTGGCGATGATTTTCTTCATGATTTCATTTGTCCCGGCATAGATGCTTGCTACGGGAACATCCCGATACCTTCTGGCAATCTTGTATTCCTCCATATATCCATAGCCGCCATGGAGCTGCATGCATTCAATGGATATTTTTCGGGCAGTCTCCGTCAAACGCCATTTTGCCATCGAAACTTCATTTACAACCTGTTCACCAGCCATATGTTTGGCGATCAATTGATCTAGGAAGGCACGCCCCATTTTGATTTCCGTTGCCATTTCCGCCATTTTGAATTGGGTATTTTGAAACTGACTTACGGATTTTCCAAAAGCTTCCCTGCCCTTCACGTACTCAATCGTATCGGCCAGCATATCCTCAGATGCAGTTTGAGCACAAATCGCCACCACAAGGCGTTCCTGCTGCAATTTTTCCATTAAGTAAGTAAACCCCTTGCCTTCTTCACCAAGCAGGTTTTCCTTTGGAACACGGCAATCCTCGAAGATGAGTTCTGCTGTATCCTGACTGTGCAAGCCAAGTTTCTTCAGTTTTCTCCCCCTGGAAAACCCGGGTGTATCCCTTTCGACCACGACTAAGCTAACGCCTTTATGTTTCGGAACGGCACTTGGATCCGTTTTACAGGCAACGATGACCAAATCCGAATGAATGCCATTTGTGATGAATGTCTTTTGGCCATTTAATATGTAATGATCTCCATCCAAAATGGCAGTCGTTTTAATATTGGCCAAATCTGAACCCGTGCCAGGCTCTGTCATGGCAATGGCTGTAATGATTTCCCCTGTCGTGCATTTAGGAAGCCAGCGCCGTTTCTGCGACTCATTTCCGTATGCGGAAATATACGGAACGGTGATGTCACTGTGAAGTCCGAAACCAATGAAACCAGAACCGACTCTTTCCAATTCCTCATTAATTATGACAGCAAAGCCCCAATCTACCCCGGAACCCCCATAATCTTCTCCAAGGTCTGGACATAAAAAACCCTGTTCCCCCATTTTCACCCAAAATGACCGGGGAATGATTCTCTCTTCTTCCCATCGTTCATAGTTGGGAACTGCTTCTTTCTCTAAAAACTTTCGGAATGACTTACGGAAAATTTCATGATCTTCACTTAGGTATGGATGCTTCATCTGTTTTCTCTCCTCTCCATTTCCTTGCCGGAGGCTCTTTTTCCAGTTTACAATGGATTTCCCTGAAGGAATTAACAACTTACCTGGGTGCCATTCTAATGGCCCCATCAAGCCTGATGGTTTCCCCATTCAGCATTGGATTCGTTATGATGCTTTCCGTTAGTTTGGCGTACTCTTCGGGATACCCGAGCCTTGGTGGGAATGGCACGGTTTTACCTAATGACATCCTGGCTTCTTCAGGCAATGAATCGAACATCGGAGTATGGAATAGTCCGGGTGCAATCGATACGACACGTATCCCTTTGGTGGCAAGCTCCCTTGCAATCGGGAGAGTCATGGCAGCAATCCCCCCCTTAGAGGCACTATATGCGGCTTGTCCGATTTGTCCTTCAAAGGCAGCTACCGAAGCTGTATTGATAATGACCCCACGCTCCCCCTCTTGGTTCGGTTCATTTTCGACCATTTTTTCAACCGCAAGCCGGATTACGTTAAACGTACCGATCAAATTGATCTGCACGACATTTGAGAACGCTTTCAATTCGTGTATACCTTTTCTGCCTATGACCTTCTCTGCAATCGCAATGCCTGCACAGTTGATGACCGTATTGATGCTCCCGAATTTTTTCATTCCTTCATCCAATGCTACCGATACGCTTTCTTCACTGGTTACATCCGTTTTAATAAACAGCACTGAATCTCCCAATTCCTGCACCATTTTAGCGCCGTTTTCTTCCGAGAGGTCAAATATGACCGCTTTTCCACCTTTTTTAATGATGTTTCTTACTGTTGCAGCTCCCAGACCAGAAGCCCCGCCTGTCACAACTGCAATGGTTTCTTGAATTTCCAAATTCCCACCCCATTTGTTTTCTAGAATATATATTCATCTCTTCCTATCATCAAAACCTATTTTCAAGATTAATTACACCGCTTGCCTGTTTTATCGTTCACTTTCAAGTCATGAAGGGTTTCGGTAAATCCTTTGATTACCTGTTCAAAATCTTGCTTTAATCCATCCAGCTCTTTAATGCGTTCATTAATTTCGTTTAATTTCTGTCCTGCAGTTTCAATCGTTTTTTCCAATTGCTTAATGCCTGTCCTATCCTTATCGAATAAAAGGACTATATCCTTTATTTCCACTAACGAAAAACCATACTTCTTACCGCGCATTATGATTTTGAGCTGTGCATATTCTTTCTTTCCATAAACTCTTTTTCCCGTTTCGGTACGCTTTGGCCTAAGCATACCCAGTTCCTCATAATAACGGAGGGTCCTTGTCGTCAATCCGAATTCTTTTGCTAACTCAGAAATGGTGTACATGTTAAAACCACACTTTGCAAAGGGATTATTTACCTTTATTCTAACATTGACGTAAACGTAAACTTCAATAAATATTCACAAAATTTATAATATATGAAACTATATGAAAGATTTAAATTGATATACTATAGGTATATTAATTAAATGAAGGGAATGATCGATCAATGCTATGTTCAAGGATATTAGTTGCTTATGATGAATCTGAATTGGCACTTAAATCTTTAGAAAAAGCGATTGAATTAGCGAAGCTGGATCCCGCTGTGGAAATCCAAGTGCTTCACGCTGTAACATTGCCAATCAAATCAAATATATATGGCAATGCATTTCAGGAAATTGAAGAATCCATGCTCAAGTATGGCAAGGAAGTGGTTAAAAAAGCGGAAGCGCTTTTATCCGAAATCCCGAATGCATCCCAAACATTTGTCGTAGAGGGCTCAGCCATCACGACTTTATTGGAACATGCAAAATCCCAGAATTGTGACCTTATCATCATGGGCAGCCGCGGATTGAGCGGTTTCAAGGAATTCCTTGGCAGTGTAAGCCACTACATCGTTCAACGTTCCCCAGTGCCCGTCTTGTTGGTCAAATAAAATTTACGGCGGATATTATTGCCAGTCTTTTCATAAGCTGGGTTCCCCTTGGGAATCCAGCTTATTTATACGTGCATGAAAACCAAGTAAAGCTTACTATGTTTTACAAACACTTCCGTTTACGGGTAAAATGAAACTAATTTTAAACGAGGATAACAGGTGACGCAATGGATATTAAACATTTGCAATACTTTATAGAAGTAACTAATTTCAATAGCTTCACTCGTGCTGCCGACCATTTATTCATTACCCAGCCGACAATCAGCAAGATGATTAAAAACCTGGAAACCGAGCTAGGTGTTGAGCTTTTTGATCGTTCACGCAAGCAACTGATCTTGACCGATGCAGGCAGGGTTGTCTTAGAGCAGGCAAAATTGATTGATAAGGCCTTTCACAATTTAGAAACGGAAATGGACAATTTATTAGGTTTAAAAAAGGGACATATACGCATCGGGCTGCCGCCGATCATCGACGCTTCTTTCTTCCCCCGGATTCTTAGCCGTTTTCACGAGGACTATCCCAATATTACCTTTCAATTAGTAGAGGATGGTTCAAAGAAAATAGAAGAATCCGTCCAAAATGACTTAATTGATATAGGAGTAATAGTCCTGCCAACCAACACCGCACTTTTTCATCATTTTGCTTTTTTGGAAGAAGACATCAACTTGATTGTTCATCCCACCCATCCGCATGCATGTAAGGAAGAAATCGATTTGGCCGACCTGGAAAACGAATCTTTCATCTTATTCAATAAAGATTACGTCCTCCGAGATCTCATCATTTCATCCTGTAATGAAGCTGGTTTTTCTCCACATATTGTTACTGAAAGCTCACGCTGGGATTTTATTGAGGAAATGGTCTACTGTAAACTTGGCGTTGCTCTATTACCGGAAGGTTTATGCCGCCATGATGAGCGCGTAAAGACAATCAAGGTTAAAAACCCCTCCATCAGTTGGAATTTAGGATTTATATGGAGTAAGGACCATTACCTTTCATACGCTGCAAAAGAATGGCTGAAATATACGAGGGAAGCGCTATCTCAAAAGTAGTGAATTATCTAGCATGATTGATGTAAGCACTATCATAGATTTGAGTTATGCACATGATAACATCTAACCATTTTACAAGGCGTTACGGCGAGGGTAGACTAGTATAAGTAAAATGCACGGTAAATGCTGATGGATCCAATATATTCTAAAAAGGAGATATTCATGATCACTTTATCTAGTGTCGATGAGTTACAGGCAACAGAAGCAGCTCTGGAGAAAATTAAATATTCTTACCCCGAACTATTTAATAAACTGCTCCATGTCGTTGCCTTAACACGGGCTCTTCAATTTAAATATCAATTTATGGGCACATTAATCATGGAAGAAAACCCAAACGAATATACCCCTGAATTCGTTATGCCCTCCGTTATCGGATTATATATAGAGGAAGTTCAAAAGTTAAAGGATGATCCGAATATCCAGGTATTACTTCAGACCTTCTCCCAAATTAAAAATATTGGATATGCCAAAATCAGTATGCTCGTGCTCGGTAAAAGCCCTGAATCGCTTTTAGGAGCTTCATACATCAAATGAAGCCCCCTGATATCCTGATATGCTCCGAAAAAAAACCTCCCTTAATGGAAGGTTTTTTTCTTTACGTGTAATTAAAGCACTTTACTCAAAAAGGCTTTAGTTCTTTCCTGTTGGGGATTATTAAAAATCTCACTTGGAATATTTTCTTCAATAATATAACCTTCGTCCATGAAAATCACGCGATCTCCAACTTCTTTTGCAAACCCCATCTCATGGGTCACAACTACCATGGTCATGCCTTCCTTAGCCAGTTGCTTCATGACCTCAAGAACTTCACCGACCATTTCCGGATCTAGAGCGGAAGTCGGCTCGTCGAATAGCATGATTTTGGGCTCCATCGCCAACGCCCTGGCAATTGCGACACGTTGCTTTTGTCCCCCCGATAATGAATCCGGATATGCCTTCGCTTTCTCGGCAAGTCCCACTTTCTTAAGCAGTTCCATCCCTCTTTGGGAAGCCTGTTCTTTGGATATTTTGCGGACCTTTATAGGCGCAAGCATTATATTTTCAAGAACAGTCTTATGTGGAAATAAGTTAAAATGCTGAAATACCATGCCAACTTCCGTCCGGACTTTATTGATATTGACCTTCTTGTCTGTCGTATCAAGCCCTTCAATGAAAATATGGCCTCCCGTTATCGTTTCAAGTTGATTGATACACCTGAGGAATGTGGATTTACCCGACCCAGAAGGACCAATCACCACGACTACTTCCCGAGGGGAAACGATTGCATTGATATTTTTCAATACCTCATTTTCGCCAAATGACTTCTTTAGATTCTCCACCTTGATCATTCTGTTTTCAACCTTCTTTCGAGTCTATTTAATACGAAACTTAAAATGAGGGTCAGGAATAAATAGATGAAGGCACACGCCAAGTATGGCTCCCACACTTTAAAGTACTGACTCCCCATCGCTTTCCCCCAATACATCAATTCCGGGGCAGCAATGACACAAAGCAGGGATGAATCCTTCAATAATACGATGAATTCATTTCCTAACGGAGGAATCATTCGTTTGAAAGCTTGGGGCAATACAACATGTATCATTGTTTGGGTATGGGTCATTCCCAATGAACGCGCCCCTTCCATTTGCCCTTTATCGATGGATTGAATGCCCGCCCGGAAAATTTCGGCAATGTATGCGGCTGCATTTAAAGATAAAGCAATGACACCGGCAGTTACTGCATTCGTTTCCCCAGTAAAAAAGGGCACAATTCCAAAATGGATTAAAAAGATTTGAACTAAAAGCGGTGTTCCGCGAAAAACCGTGACATAACAGTAAAATGGAAAGGCAAGCACTTTGTTTCTCATGATTTTCCCTAAACCGATCAATAACCCCAAAAAAGTTCCGATGAGGATGGAGGAAACCGACAGCCCTATTGTAAGCAACGTTCCTTTTAATAAGAAAGGAGCATATTCAAAAATAATATCCCAGCGAAAACTCATATTGTTTCCCTCCTAAGGCCAAAAAAACTGCGTAACTTCACACGTAAAGTTACGCAATCTTTTACTATCCATTTGATTTTATTGTTGTGCTTTCAACGTTTCAATATCTGGATCAGTACCAAACCACTCTTTATAGATTTCTGCATATTTCCCATTTTCATAAATGGCATTCACGGCTTTATCGAACTCCGATTTCAATTCACTGCCTTTTGGGAACATAAGACCATAAAACTCCTCATTAAAGCTTTTGCTATCTTCAACGACTTTCAGTTTTTGATCGGGGTTATTTTTCACATATTCTTCAACGACTGTATTATCAGCTACGACAGCCGAAGCTCCGCCTTTAAGTAATTCCTGAATGGCCAGGTTATTATTTTCGAATTTTTTAATATCCTTGTGATTCTTTCCAAGGAGTTTCTCTGTCGCTTCCTGTCCAGTAGTACCAGTCTGAACGGCAATGACGTTTCCTTTCAATTCATCTCCAGATTTTATATCACTATTCTCAGGAACGAGAATCTTATTTGTGGATAAGAAATACGGAACAGAAAAGTCATAAGATTGTTTTCTTTCGTCATTCACTGTAATCGCAGATATGGCGACATCCGCTCTCTTACCTTCGATTTCAACAAAAATCGGATCCCAACCAACACTTTCCAATTTAACTTCATAACCCGCTTCTTTTGCAACGGCATTGATGAAATCAACATCGAACCCTACAATCTTATCTCCTTCAAGATATTCAAATGGAGCATAGTTGGCGTCCGTCACGATCCTCAGTGTTTTCCCATTGGACCCTTCTTCTTTACCAGTTGTCGAGACTTCCTTATCCTTCCCGCATCCTGTCAAGACAAGTAACAAAAAAGCAACCATGGCAAACACTAAAAAAGAAACCTTTTTCAAAATAATCCCCTCTTCTCTCTCGTAAACTCCCTTTTTTTAAAAAAACAGATAAATCTAACTTCACAGAACTTTCAGTATATTCTTTTAAGAATATTATACGTTTATTTGTTTTTTTATGCAATAAAAAGTCGATAAATAACTTTAGTAAAATAAAAATTTAATCAATTAACTTGGTAAACCAAAAACGCAACTATGCTCTAATAGGGAGAGACGCACTCTTTTCCCCTTTACTCAAATTAATGGATATTATATTGAAAACAGTTAGCGCCATCTTTCAAAAGGTTTAATGGAACAAAAATAAGCAGCAGCCATATTAGCGTGGCCGCTGCTCGAATGATTATTATGGGACTTCCGTATTCCCCTCTTCAATATCCAACATATCCAACAGGAAGATGAAGATCGGTATTCCGATGATCAATCCCCATATTCCAAGGAAATGCTCGGAAAACAAGAGGATGATGAAGGTGAAAAATGTTGGAAGATTTGTTTTTGCCGACATGAATTTCGGATTTAAAATATAGCTTTCAATTGAATGGATCACAACAATCATGATTAATACAGCAATCACTTTGGGCATGCCGCCGATACTATAGGCAATCATGCTCAGTGGAATGAGGGAGATGATGACCCCTGCAACCGGAATCAAACCCAGGAAGAAAATCATGATTCCTAGACCGAGCAACTGCGGGAAGCCAAGAATCCATAAGAAAGTTACAGATAGGACAGCATTCGTGATGGCTATCAAGAACTGGACCTCAATCACCTTTCCGAATGAATTGATGAATTTGACGCCAAAGTGGCTTAGGTTTATAAAGAAAGATTTAAATTTGGCCCGCTTGAATTTAGCAGTGAAACGAATGATTTTATCCTTTTCCAATAAGAAAAATAGACTAAGCAACATGGAAATGAAAATTTGAAATGCCAGTTTACCGAAATCGGATATATAAAGATAGAGTGTATTCATCTGTTTTTGAAGATCGAGCGGCGATTCCAGCTCGTTCATTATATTAATGGCATATTGAATGACCCTACTATCTGGTGGATGTTGAAAGAAGAAAACGATCTGTGTCACTAATTCCGTGAATTGCAGCGTAATGACCGGTAGATATTTATAAAGTACGATGGCTAAACAAGAAATGACGACTACATATAAAAAGCTTATAACAACCTTGGAGTTGATATGCATGACTTTATTCAGCCGAATCATGATAAATTGCTCCAGCCTTCCCATCAAGAAAGTGAAAACAAATGTGAATAACACGATATTAACCATACTACCGATGCTTATTAAAAAGAGGACTAACACAATTAATGTAATTAACCTTGAAAAACCTTCACTTTGCAAATACTCTTTTACCACTTACCTATCTCCTAACTACCGTTCTGCCATTATAATTCCTTTACCTTTTATTTTACACGGAATTGAGGAATTCTACTACAATTACCTTCCATTGACAACAAAATTATTTGAATGATCAGTAAAACCCATGATAGAGACGCCGTTATGACCTTTTTGGAAAATTCAAGCCTTTATCCCAAGCCATTCCTGCATGAAAAAACATCTGCCAAACCGGCAGATGCTAATCTTCATCCTTCACATCGATATCTTCGGGGATGGGTTCGTTATAATAATCCGCTAATTCCTTCTTATACTTCTCCATCTGTTCAAGATGCATATTAAACTGATCTTTAAAAATCAAATGCTGCTCACCATCATAAACGGTGCGAATTTTATTTTGAACGATCAAACTTTCTATATAAGATTCCGGCATCGATAGATATTCCGCAGTCTCTTTTACTGTCAAGTACATGCCTTCACCCCTTTTCCTCCTAACTATACTAGATATGAAGGATATTTTGAAGTGCTTGGTTTTTGATTTAAGCCCCCTTTGCCTGAGGACGAAACTGGCATGCAACCTCCACAGCTTAATCGAGTTCCGTTAATGGAACGATTTGTTCAAAAAACTTACAATCCCTTCCGAGAACATGTAAGATAATGTTAAAGTAATATACCCATATATTTAGAGGAGTGGACAAAGATGACTTTCTTTTATGTCATTCTTGCGGCAATTTTTACTGTTTTACTGGTCAATTTCGTTAAAGGACTAAGTGAACCAGCTAAATTAGAACGCTATCAAAATGAATTTCGTAAATACCATGCTGAAACTTTAGAACTGCATGCAACGGAAATCGTTTCAGAAGCATTGATGGAAAAGCTTAATCATGCACTGGATTTCAATTATATGGAGAAGGTCAATACTGAATTCCGCCTGAAGCATCCACGGTACTCACAGTTAAAGGTCAATCAGGCTTGGCGTGAATTGAAACGCTACTTGATCATGGCTGCAGTGTTTGGAAAAGTTGAAATGTTTAATTCAGTCATCGATGAGTTGTGGCACATCATGCTGAAATCTAGACGGGAATATGATGAGTTTTGCCAAGCTTTCATCGGTAGGACCATTCAGCACCATCCTCATTCAGAACCTGTTTTCAAACCCGATGAGCGCACTCTTTTCGACTTTTACTATGTTCAGCTATTTACCGTGGATTCCAATTCCATTCAAAAGTGGGGCAAATTTTTCAAACATGATAAAGGGCAAACGCTTCTACGTGATTTTGAAATGTTGGAACTGGAGCAGTTAAAAGAGAAATATATGAGGAAACCGACAAGTATGCAAGCGGAACGGACCTTTGAAACTTTCACTTCCCGATTTAAAGAAAATCGCCCCATGACAGAATTGAATTGGCGGAAAACGTACGACCAGATGGACTATGCGGCTCCTGCCTATTTCACTTATGCAAGCACCGATGATTTTGACAGCGAATTTAAAGATATTTTCGGGAATGAAGCGAACACAGTTTCCTCTGGATCCGGCCATGCCGATCATGGCGGTCATAACGGTTCCCATGACGCCAGTTCTGATTCCTCTTCAAGCTGCTCTTCATGCAGCTCTTGCTCGTCTTGAGCTTCACAAGAAACGCTTGGATGCCCAAGCGTTTTTTATTTTCTCAAATTTTCCCTCTTCATTAATTCCACCGATTGAACCAATTCTTTATCCTTTGTTTATTTTTCTCAAGTACTTCCTTCGATGTCCGGTTGTCTTTTTGTTTTTTCCATTCAAAGAAAGATGCAATTCCGATAAGCAGCCCGCCGCCGATGATTAAATACAGCCACCATGGCATCTCGCCCCACATCGAATTGGTATTCATATAGACATTGAATAAAATGGTCCCAGTTCCAGCGATGAAATAGGATTTGTATTTCATCATGAATCCAAAGAGCATAGCTGCCAATGACACCGTGCCGATAATGAGCGCATCATATAAGGTGTTTCCTGCCATTGCATCAATGATCAAGACTGAAAATAAGAGGAAAACAATACCACTTTCGATATATTGTGTGATTTTGCCTTTAACGAAGATTTTCCTCAGCAGAGTGGTGCTGACAATGAACAGCGGCAGAATATTCACCTCCTCCTCTAGTACAGGAGGTATCGTGAGCTGATCGACAATGACCCAATATGGATATAAACTGAACAATATCGCTGCAGCCAACTGGGATTTTCTTTCCAACATTCCTGTCGTCGTGCTTCTCATCAAAATGAAGTAGGCCGGAATCAGAAGCGCCACGAAGATTTCCAAAATGAAATGTGCTGGTCCCCCCGTCAAAACATCTATATTCATGGCAAGAAGAAACAGCAGACCATAGACTCTGTAAAAATCCAATTGAAGTCCTGACCCACCTTTATATAGCAAGCCTTTAAAGAATTTCCTGCTTAGCAGTACCATTATGGCCGTACACCCAAAAAGGACTGCCACGCCAACGAAAGGCCGTAATGTATCCGCGTACATGATGATGGTCCAATAGGGATACAAACTGAGAATTCCCGTCAGCCAAACGTAGATGCCCTTTTCTTTTACATCCTTTGTGAAACTTCCAATCAAGATGAAGTAAACCGTTATCAAGAGCGATACGACAACCTCGAGTAACTGGCTTGATGTTTCAGTTACTGGAATTCCCCTATTCATGGCGAGTAAGAAAAGCAGGCCATATATCCTGTATGCATCGATGGAAATGCCTGTTTCTTCCCTTTTTATTAAACCATCGAAATAACGCCGGCTTAAAAGCAACATCCCTGACATACAGCCGAAAAGGATCATCAATCCCATTTCAACCGATAGGCTGTCGGCATAGCCGACGATGACTAGGAAGGGATACAGACTGACTAGTGCAGCAATATTGGAATAGATTTTCCTTTCTGGCTTTTCCGCTGTCATGCTTCTCGGGAAAATGAAATAAGCGGTTAACAGAAGCGATACAAAGACTTGGAGTAACTGATGTTTAGTATCATTAAAAACTTCCGCATTCATATCGATCAAAAAGAATAAACCATAGATCCTGAAAGGATCAAAGATGACGATGCCTGATCCGTCTTTCTTGAGTAACCGGCTGGAATACAGCCTGCTTAACAATAGCATTCCTGCCATACAGCCAAAAAGAACGGCCAAACTCGTGATGATTGGGAGTGCATGGGCAAAGTCCAAAATATTGATGAACGGGAAAAGTCCGATGATGGCCGCTATTCCCAAATAATTGCTTCTTTCTTTCTTATGGATCGTGAATCTTTCCATAAGGATGAAGTAGCCAGGCATCAGCAGGGAAACAAAAATCCCCAAAATTGCAGAACCCGTACCGCTCATAAACACTTCAAGATTTAGGGTGCACAGATATAACAAGCCAAAAATCCGATAATAATCAATGACTCTCTTCGTTCCCTCTTGGTTGACCAATCCTTTGAAATGGTGTCTGCTGACCATCACCATCACAGTCATGCATACAAGCAATACGATGATCGCCATAACCAAAGGTAATGTATTTACATACATATTATAAAAGATGAAGGCCATGCTTAGAGGAACGACAACATAGTTCCGCCAATTCCTTTTCATGAGCAGATACCAGGCAAACAAGAACTGTACAGTCATCACTCCTACCCAGACCAATTCCCTGTTAAGCGGAAGACCCCGGATGGCCGTTTCCAATATGGATATGCTTATTCCTAAATGAATGAATGGAATAAGATAATACTCCATGATTCCTTTCCAATTCTTATTGGAAACCGACCACAGGATGGTTATGAGCCCTGCTGTAATCATCATGGATATTGGTGTTATGAATGCCCTTTGCCCCACGTTTGCAAAAAATAAATGGACCTGCAGGAAAAGGGCTGAAAACCCTAGGTACGTAAAAACGTATTTTTCCCATTTCACATGTGTCCTTAAAGCACTCAACATATAAATCAACAGTTGTGCAGCATATAGGAACGGAGAACTTTCCGTATAAACAATGAGCAAATATCCAACAGGAATCGCCAGTAAATTGGCAAGGTGACTAGTATATTGGAAGTACAATTTCCCTTTGTACGAATATTTACCAAGCCATTCTCCTAAAAGGAAAAAGATAATAGGACCTAGCAGCACAAACGCAAGCTTCAATACCATTAAACCAAAATCAAAAACATCGTAGAGTGAGGCATATAGGCCTGCACTTGTAATCACGACAGGCACCCAGAATATGTGCTTCCGATGTATATGGACGGCCCAGCCGTTTATTGCCGTAGCAATGGCAATGACCCCGCTTTCCTCCAAAGGCTTCAGTGAATCGAATGGAATCGATATCAAGGAAAGGAAGGAAAGAATCTGTGCGCTATATGCAAAAACAGGAAAGAATTTATGATAACCCCTTCTAAATGTGTAAGCTGCACCGATGGAAATCAGTGAAACCCCCATTAAATAGACGCTGAGCGTTATATTTGACCGGACCCACTCTAAACTCTCCAACAAATATGGATTGAAAGCAACCAGAGCCAGTACGAAAGTGATTGGAAATCCGTATATGGCGTTTTCCTTCATATGCTTTGAATCGACTTTTATATATGTGATGAAGAAAAGTCCCGAGATCACGGCGAGTGCAGCACTAACTGCAAGCCAATCCATTTCACTGACTTTAATGGTCAGTATCACTAACATGATCATTGGGGAGATAAGTAAGATACTCTTCTTAAACAGGCCGTACCTTGGGTGACGGTTATATAAATATACTCCAACATATTGAATGGCCTGAAGAACGAAAACAAGACTTAAAATGGTAGAAAAAGAGACTGGCAAAACAAAGAAAAGATACAGGAACGCTAAGTTGAAAACAACAACAGCCGGGTACGTGAAGCCTGAATTTTTCGATTGAAGGGAAACATGGACAAGCTGAGCGGATACTATCATGAGCGCGACGAATATTTGCGCATAGTTCTCCTGGTACACCGTCGCGTTACAATATAAGAAAACGATCCCGCTCTCAATCAAACTGGTGAACATGAAGTTCTTGGAAAGCTTAGTCATTTTGGATTTTGCCAGATATTTTGATAGCATAGTAAAAATGATTGGTACAAGTGCAAAAGCAATGATCATATACTCACTTAAAAATGAGTTAAAGATTAAATGGATATATCCATACGTGAAAACGGCGCTAAAAGCCATTTCATAATATTTTTTTTGGAATTTGACCGAAAAAATTAAAAACAAAACAGAAAAGACCATCAACGTTAGCGAGTACACCAAGTTACTTGAAAATAACGTCAGGATCACAAAGGCTTCCACGATGATCTTAAACTGGATGAATTGAAAAATGAATGGTTTGAATAACGTTAATGCTTGTTGATTCTTCAATTGCTCAATATTCCATAATAGTATTAAATTAAGAATGCCAATCGCCAAAAACATCCACTCAATAGTCGGTGTCACAAAGGCCAATCCGAAATAGCCGGTTAAGCCAAACGTGAATATCGAAATGAAAATGAATATTTTCGACTTAAAGTAGTCAGCGATCTTACAATAAATCGCTAAACAAAGTAATCCCCCAAGAAACCCCAGTAGCCCCCTCCCCCCACCATTAAGTGAAAAGTACTCTCCGAAAATCCGATAATATGAAGCTGATAAAATCGTAATCGGAATGAATAAACCCGCTAGTGTCAGGAATGCAAAAGCGGTCTGTTCAATCTTCAGCTTTGAAGCGATGAAGGCCATCCCTGCAAAAATGACGGATACCATTCCAATAAAGAAAACTTTCAGGACCGCATTCAGCTCCCCCCATGAGGAAGTTGCTAAAATCAACCCGCCGAACAGAAGCAATATGACCCCGGTGAGCAAGATGACTGAGATATTCCGTTCCCTGATTTGCTCAGGTGTTTTCCTCGACTTTGCCAGTTTTACCTGTTTCTCCCGTTTGATGACCTGCTTTTGAATACCAGGTTTCCTATCAGTGATCTCCTTGACAGGTTCAAGACTTTCCTCGAAAGCCGATCCATTAGTTTCATACGAGGACTTCTCATCTTTCGTTATCGTTTCGTTCACTCCACTGGATTCACGTAATTTCAATGAAGATTTCTCGATTAGGCTATCTTGTCCCCTCACCTCTGCACTTTCACCGATAATCGTTTCATGTCCTTGGATCTTTTTTTGCTGTCCTAAGCGCTTTTGTTTATGGAGGGCTAATTGGAAATGCCGATCATATGCCCTGCTAATCCGGATATATTCTGATTTAGGGATGAGCCGCCTTTCCCATAAAGCACCCAGCTCTTCTTGGAAAATACGCTTCCTTCTTTCTATTGTCATTTCCTCGTTTGAAGAATCATTCATCCCAAGCTTCCCCTTCCTTCAAATAGACCTTCTATCATCTTATGTATATTCTCTATTCGATAATAACAAAGTTTTTACATTTATTGAATATTAAGGGCGTAATGAAAAAACAGTGGTGTTCCCCCTACATCAAAAAAAATGACTTCTATTGAAGCCATTCAACGTCTTTCCACTGATTTTATTTTATCCTCGCCTCTGATGATGGACAAATAAACGATCATTGAAATGAAAATGGAGGCGGCTGCCGTGATATAGATGCTCCTATAGCCGAAGAGGAAGCCTATTTGCCCGAACACGATGGCACCTATGCCCACTCCAAGATCGAAAAATGAAAAGTATGTTGCATTCGCCATCGCCTTCCGATTTGGTGGCGTCTTTTCAATCGACCATGCCTGAAGCGCCGGCTGGACAGAACCGAATCCAAATCCATAAAGTACTGCTGCAATGTAAAGAACGGTTTCACTCGGCATCCACGCAAGCAACAGCATCCCAGTCATGATGAGTAATGTTGAAGGCACGAATATGGCTCGATGTCCCCTTCGGTCATATAATCGCCCCGCGAATAATCTCGTGACCATGAGGGCCATTGCATATACTAAAAAGTACCACTGAATGCCATCTACACCTTTTTCCGCTGTGTATAGCGGAAGGAAGGTTGCAATTCCACCGAATGTAACGGAGATGAAGAAAATGAGCAAAGATGGCTGAAGGGCACTTTTTTCATATATATCAAACCTTTTGGCTCTGACAGCCGCCAAAGGATCACTTTCCACCTTTTGATACCGAATAAGTGATGCCGCAATGATGGCAAACAAACCTAATAATGAGCAGATCAAAAATAACTCTTGAAACGGAATGACGGTAACTAGAAAAAGACCCAATGATGGCCCTAATGCAAGTGCTAAGTTTCCCGATAATCCATAATACCCCATCCCCTCGCCACGCCGTTTCGCAGGGATTATGTCGGAAGCGATCGTTCCTGATGCCGTTGAAGAAAATCCCCATCCGACGCCCTGTACAATCCGCATCATGAATAACAGGCCGATGCTCCCCATGAACCCAAAGGAACCCACGGACAATGCAAAAATGGCCAAGCCGGCAGAAAAAACGATGCGTCTTCCCTTTGTCTCCAATAATCTGCCGGCAATTGGCCGAACAAGCAATGCCGAAAAAGTGAAGATTCCAAGGACAGCCCCCACCAGGCGATCGTCACCGCCAAGCTGCTCAACATACAGCGGGAGGGTCGGCATCGTCATTTGAAATCCCATGAAGATGCACATATTTGCCAAACAGATCATGATGAAATCACGTGTCCAGATTTTATCAGTGCCTCTAACCCGTTCATCCACTAAGGTTTTCCTCATTTCCCTTCACCTTCTAATTAAAATAGTCATTGCCAGTTTACTAAAATTGGTTAAAATAAGCGAATGATTTATTTCGTATACCTAAATATATATAAATAAAAGCCCAGTATGACACTGGGCTACCCCTTCATAACGAAATGCCGATATGTTCGTTTCCTTCCACTTACTTCTTATGCAAACTAACGATTTAAGTTCGCCAGGCTTTCTATTCATCATTCTTACAGCGGAATGACTTGAAATCGTTTTAATTCAAAGTTCCATTAAACACCCAGGTATCAACCATTCTGCAAGTGAGGAATGGTGATTGTATTCCCTATGCTTCATCTACCCGCCCGAACGAGTTTCTGTTCCTTCCTTCGCCGTTTATTTTGAAACATTTTTTGATCCGCTTCCATGAATAAGCTATCCATATTCCCTTTGGAATGCCAACGGTAAGCATGCCCGGATGACATACTGATATGAGGGCCTTTTTTCAGGGAGTTTTGCAGAAGGATTCCTTCCTTTAATAATTCACAAAGAGATTCTACTTCCCGCTTGCTTCTATCAATCAGCAGAATGGCAAACTCATCTCCTCCCACTCTCGCTACAACAGCGATGTCCGAGAAAATTCGTTTCAATAGATTGGCCGCTTCTTTAATCAATTCATCCCCTTTCTTATGGCCATACGTATCATTCATAAATTTCAGCTCATCTAGATCACACAATATCATGGCAACCGGAGTGTCAAAATCAAGATTGGATTTGGCAGATATTTTATCGAAAAACTGTCGATTATGGATATTCGTTAATGGGTCATGGGACATTTGATACTCAATATCCTGTATGAATCTCACTCTTTCATCAATATTCCGAATAATTCCTTGAACGGCTACCAATTGCTCTTTTTCATATATAGGTGAAGCATATTCCTCGAACCACCAATAATTTCCCTCTATATCTCTCCAGCGTTGAATGACCGGCTTAGTATAATCAATCCCAACGTATACCTTTTCATTTAGGATATCAAAATCATCAGGATGAATCCTTTCAAAAGGCGAGGAAGGGTCATTGTATGCTTCTTCCAAGACGCCTTGACCTAGAAGTGTATTGATGGACGGACTTAGATACCTGAACTTGGAACTTGGGACTGATTCGTAGCAGTAGATAATATCCTTAGAACTTTCCACTATATTAAAAACATTTTTTTGCTCTTCGAATCCTTTCTTCAGATAGTCCTTTTCCCTTTTCTTGCGAGTGAAGATCATACTTTTAAATATATCTAATGACAACCTATTGAATTTCATTCTACAGCCCCCATACTTTGAAATCATTTTCATTAAAATCTTTTCCTAAGATTTGATGGCGGACTTACACTCATTACTTTTAACATAATTATCCTTTTCATATTATAATTCTAAACAACTAAAAGGAAAAACTATAAATATAATTTTCCTAGAAAAGGGACAAACCCCAACTTATTAACATATGTGTAATAAAATTAAAAAGAAAGGAACCACTGACACCTTCTCTATTATCGGAAACCCGTCTACTCCTCTGTAGCCTGCCAGTACTTTTTTCCAACAAATATTGGCTTCTGTTTATGGTTCATTTCTAAATGGGCATTATTATAAAACACCTGCTGTTCATGGAGATGAAGTGGCCGCATAATTAAAAAAAGCCGACCCCAATTGATCGGCTTTTTCATGCTTCACTATTTCGTTATCTCAATTTTCCCATTATTCGTTTCCAATTTCACTAAGTTTTCACCTTTGCCAATGACAGTGCCGCCCTCATACTTACCAAGGATATCCACTCTCCCATTGTCAACATGAACATCGAAAGTTGTATTTGTCGGTTCATTCTCCGTTTTGATCATGATTTTACCATTATTACTTTTGAAGTCGATCTCCCTATCCAAGGTTTTCGTGTCCAATGTAATTTTACCGTTATTAGATGACCCAACCAGTTTTCCCTCCACATTATTAAGATCTACTTTTCCATTAGCAGATTTCACTTCAACTTTTTCGGTTATTATATCATTTAATTCTACCCGGCCATTTTGAGATTTCACATACAGATTATCACTTTTCAATCCTGATAATTGCAATTTTCCATTATCGGATTCGACGACAAAGGATTTATAAGATTCATCAGGCAGATACACCTTTAAATGTATGGATTGAATATGAAAACCAAAGCTAAAGGTACGTCGATCTTTTAATTGTACCGAAAGTTTCTTCCCTTCCACATCGGCAGTGAAATCCAACTTGGAAACATCCATCCCTTTTGAAACCAATTCTATCCTGGTCTCCTTATCCTTCGTTGGAACAATTTCTACAGCTGCATTGTCAGTGTCGATCTGAATGTCCGTCACAATCTCCGAAATCGTTTTTTCCTCTGTAGTCGTTTCCTTATTCGTCACTTGGGAAAACGTAAATAGGCTTCCTATTACTCCGACCAGTAACAATACAAGAGCAATGATCGATAATTTTTTTACATTAATCATTTTTCAAACCGCCTTTCACAAGAGAAGCGTTAAATTTTAAATAGCGAACGAATCCTTTAGTTAAAGCATTCGTAGCGACAAACATTCCCATGGCAATGAAAATGCCGATCCCGCATAGTCCCAATGCGGAGAAAAGATCGAATAATTGAAAATTGCCCATGGCAAGGTTAAAAAGAACGCCAAATGGAGCAAGAATGAACGCGATCGCCGAAGCCCATCCCGCAATGACAACTCCGACCAATGCTATAAATGGTCCCATAACGATCACTAAATTAAAGAATCCCAAACCAATGACTGCCCAAACCGCCCGCATTACATTACCTGCAGAAGTCGTTTGTTCGACCTGACCAAGATGATAGGATGCCATCAGTTCCTTGGAAATCTGTTTAGGATTACCAAGGGATTTGGAGATTTCCCGCTCTGACTTCCCTTCTTCCATTCCAATTTCGAAATACTCTTCGTAATCTTGAAGGATATCTTCCCGTTCCTCTAAGGAAAGTCTGGTTAAAGAGGCATTCAATTGTTTTAAAAATTGTTCTTTGTTCATTGGTTCACACCTTCCTTGATTAATTGATTGACCCCATTAGAAAATTCATACCATTCCTTCAGCAGCTCTTGAAGGTATCTCCGGCCTTTTTCCGTTAATTTATAATACTTGCGCGGAGGCCCTTCTGTTGATTCTTGCAAATATGTCGTAAAATACTCCTCCTTCGTCAAACGTCGTAAAAGTGGATATACCGACCCTTCCGATATTTCAATTTGATCCGAAATCTTTTGTACAAGTTCATATCCATAGCGATCCTGCTTATCCAGTAAGACCAGGACACATAGTTCCAGGACACCTTTTTTAAATTGTACATTCATAGCACCATCACTCCTTCCAAGATCCTTTAGTATAGTTCAATAAACAGTACTGAACACCGAACAATACATCTTATGTAAATAATTTACCACATGGTACTGTTCATTGCAAGGTACTATAAATATTTTTTGGTCTTACATGCATTTCAATTAGGGTAAAAGGAAATTAACATTATAATCAAAGCTGCAAGAGAATACGATGTATAATAGTAAAATGTGGAAGGAGGAGTTACTTTGTCCAACAAAGAAATAACAAAAAAGCAATTCGAATTTCTTGAACATGAATTTAATTACCTTGAAAAGGAAGGAGTCATTTCCCAGCAAGAGAAAGTGAGGATGTTAGGTTCCTATGAAGTAAAAGGTAATTTGAACTTCATCACTATTCTATTATCCATTGGGGCACTTCTTTTAGGTTTAGGCGTATTGACCTTCGTAGCCAGTAACTGGATCTATTTAAGTAAAGCGGTTAAATTCCTGCTTATCATTGCAGGCCTCATCGGAGTGAACTTTGCTGGCGTGAAGGTGCAGGCACGCTTGCCCAAAACGTCACGAAGTCTGCATTATGCAGGTATTCTGATTTTTGGTGCAGGGATTTTCCTAATCGAGCAGATGTTTAACATCAGCATAAATTTCAACGGTTCCTTTTTATTATGGGCGATCGGTACGATATTCATTGGTTACTATTTGAAGGATGTCTTTGTTCTCCTTTTTACATCTTTCCTGCTTTTCATTTATATTAACGGAAGTATATTCGTTGATGAAACGTCTTATCCGCTTGCCATTCTTATATTTCTACCGGCTTTATACATTGTGTTAAAGAAATTCAATTACCCTAAATATCCGGCCTTTTTCATTAACGCTTTAGCCATCAATACAATTGCCTTATTTCTTATGGAGTTCGTGCCGAAGCTGGGTTTTGAAAATTCGAATACGATTGTCCTTTCCATTCTGTTTATATTGGGAATCGTGCTTGCCTATATTCCGGTAAGAGCAAAATTACGGAACATCACACACATACAAGGGCATATCTTACATGGTATTACCGCACTCTTCCTTACCTTTGATTTTTCAATCTGGTTTCCTTTAGCTTATTTCGTTTTTCTGCTTTATCTCATTCTAAAAGGCAGTTTGACCAGCATCGTGATAATATGTGCACTGATTTTCAGATATTACATCTACTCCTTTGACTTCCTGCCAAAATCGCTTACATTCATCATTGGCGGAATCATGCTTATCGGTTTTGGTTTCTTCTTTGAAAATCAACGAAAAAAAGGAGGGGAACTCAATGAGTAATCCATCATTCCGGCCACTCATCGTATTTTCCATCCCAGTCTTGATTCTGTTAATCTTGGCGTTTCCTCCGGTCTGGACAACAATGACAGGAGATGTAATCAAGATCAAAACAGCCCCGGTCGACCCGACTGATTTGTTTAGGGGAAGCTATGTGGCTTTGGAATACGAAATTGAATCAGTTAAGTCATCACAAGTCGATGACTCGATTAAAACCAGGTTCAATACAAGAAATATGGGTGATTATAAAAGGGTATATGTACGTTTAAAACAAAACACTGATGGACTATATGTCGTCGATTACGTAACGAAAGAAAAACCCGGTAAAGGCGTTTACCTAAAAGGGGAATTGGAAATCCCCTATGACTTGCAAAATGCTGAAACCATTCATATCAGATACGGTCTGGACAATTATTTCGCATCCGAAGAAAAGGCAAAGGAAATGGAGAAGGACGCATTGGCCAATCCTTCAGTGGCCGTCGTAAAAGTTCGTAATGGCAACGTTGTTTTAACCGATATCATCATTGAATGAATAAATCACCGGATATGACCTGCAAAAAGAGCATCGATTTTTCGATGCTCTTTTTGCTGGACCTTTTCATATGAACATCAGATTGTTACTTAATGACTCGTTTTGCCCCTATATATTTTTCCTTCCAATACTTATCACTCATTTTGACCACCTTGACCCCTTTGGTGGTGGTCCCGACAAATGTACCATTTCCATAATAGATTCCTACAAAAGAGACCTGCCCTTTCTTACCTGTCGCATAGAAGACCAAATCGCCCGCTTTTAAATCATTTTGCTTCACGGCCTTTCCGGTTTTATACTGTTCCGCACTGGTTCTCGGAATCTTCATTTCTGTTGCGGCATTTTTATATACATACTGGGTAAGACCGCTAGCATCAAACCCTTTTGGAGTCGTCCCCCCATATTTATATTTGCTCCCAACCTGCTTCTTTGCCAAAGCGGCAACTTCTTCACCATAATTGATAGAGGCTGAAGCATTAGCCGGACTGAAAATGAATGCCATCAATAATGCTCCGATTAAAACTATGGCCGCAAGCCATTTTGAAACTGGTAAACTATAACTCATTCTTTTTCCTCCCCACGCTGAAAATGAACCACAATTTTAAATGTATGTTGAATTTCGGTTTTTAGACCACAATCATTTTCAGCAATCATCATCCCTGCAAAAAAAACAAATAACCAGATAACTCCGTTGTGTAGCTAGTACGGTGTTATCTGGTTTATTCCACTCTTCAATAGATGAAAGGATAGTGTCCATTACTTAGGTTCCTTGTATTGGCGGGCAATTTCACTGTCGCTTAGACCTTTAGTTGTATGATCGACCACACCGCCGCCCCCGAAGAATGTAAGTGCTATGAAGTTAATGATGCCTAAAGCCCCGTTCAATGCATCATCAGTAATGGTAAAGCCTATAGGGGTAATTAAATTGTTTATGAACGCGGCAATCATCTGCGCCAATATTAAAAGCCCAGGAAGGAGTACCGTGATAATAAACGTAGGATTCTTAAGACGCACTTTCCAGTTGATCATTGCTTTTCCCCCTCTCTATCATATTAAGCCCACTTCATTTAAGAGGGTTACGGTCTTGCTATATATTATGCGGCTTGTCCATCTTACTTTCGGAAATTCCATTCATAATCTATCACGCTAGTTTCCCATAAACATAAAAAAGCCCATCCGAGGATGGACCTTCTCTTAAACTTCAGAGTAGTTTTTTATAAACACTAGAGTGCTCCTCACTTTAACAAGTAAGTGACAACCTCCTCAGCGTGCAAGTTGATTTCTTCCTTTTAAAAATAATCTTCTGCCTCTATAGGTAAATTGGTAGTCACAGTCCGCAAACCATTTCTATCAATCTCCCCCGGAATGGATACCCGGGGCAAGTCCTCTGCCAGCCAAAACCGTTTATACTACTGAGCCAATTTGTCTTTTTCGAACTCTCCTACCATTTGCCCGGTTTAAAAATATCAGGTAATCGGCAAGCCTGCGGATATCCATTTCGCAACCACAAATTGGATTTTATCTCCATATCAAATTGAATTTAACCTGATATAGGAACACCATCTTTCGAATATCAGCATGAAAAGGTATGAGAATGAATTGCGGCATATGCCCTGGATTTTTCAGGATCAGGGCATATCGGCGGGGCATTATTCCGGCAGCGTTCGCAAACTTTTTTGCCTATCATTTTAAATAAAGGAAAGGAAAGTGATTACGCGGGAGAGAATAAAAAAAAGAACGTCCGATCCGTGATCGAGCGTTCTTAAAACCTGAATATATTAAATGCTAGATTTTTCACACTCCAATTTTTCCCCCAAAAACAATTTGATCCGTTCAGCAGCCTCTTTCAATCTCTCGGCAGGCTGGACCAAGGCCATCCGGACATACCCTTCACCCTGCTTCCCAAAAGCATCGCCTGGGACGACCGTAACCCCTGCTTTTTCAATCAATGCATAGGAAAAATCACGTGATTTCCAGCCAGCTGGAATTTGGGCCCAAATAAACATGGTAGCTGAGGTTTTCGGCACATGCCATCCCCCTTCCGCAAGACCTGATATCAAGGCATCACGCCGGGACTGGTATTCCTTAACCTGTTCTGATAGCAGCGAAAGATTGGAGGTTAGCGCCATCTCGGCAGCTTTTTGGATTGGATAAAAAACCCCATAATCGATGTGTGATTTCAACGTTCCCAGTATGTTCAGCGCCTCCCGATTGCCCACCGCATACCCGATGCGGCAGCCCGCCATATTAAAAGTTTTGGAAAGTGAGTTAAATTCAATCCCCACTTCCTTGGCACCAGGAATTGACATAAAACTAATTTGCGGATGATCATCAAAAATCAACTCTGAATAAGCAAAATCGTGAACCACCATGATCTCGTTCTTTTTCGCAAACGATATGACTTCCGAAAAGAAAGCTTCATCAGCAAGGGCGGTGACAGGATTTCCCGGATAACTGATGATCATCATTTTGGTCTTTTTCACTATTTCATCAGGAATAAGGTTGAGCTGCGGCAGGAATCCATTTGCGGCAGTAAGCGGCATCGGATGAATGATTCCGCCGGCAAGCTCTACACTCGCTTCATAAATTGGATATCCTGGATCTGGCACCAGCACATAATCTCCAGGGTTTATCATCGCCGTTGCCAAATGTGCAAGGCCATCCTGCGATCCCATCAGTTGGAGGACTTCCCTTTCTGCTTCCAGCTCCACTCCATAACGCATCCGATAAAAATAACGGACTGCCTCATTGAATTCAGGCGTACCTTTTAACGTATACCCGTAAGAATTGGGATCCTGCACATATTTCACAAGCGTATCCACTACAAAATCAGGCGGTGGTAAATCCGGACTTCCCACACTCAAATCGATAACATCCACCCCTCTTTTCATCGCATCCTGCTTGCGGGTCGCCAACTCTGAAAATATTCCTGTTGTGAATCTTCCGACTTTTTCAGATGGAGTCATATTCATTCTACGATTCCCCTCTCTTAATGATTTTCTATCTATCATTATAGCAATCAATCTCCAATATTTTAAGAATTCATCAGTATCTGTTCCAGAGCCTCATCAAGATGAAGGAATTTAAATGCATACCCCGCCTTTTCCAACCTCTCAGGTTTGACCCACCGGCTTTTTAATATCAATTCCGTTTCGGTCCCCATAAAGAAAGCCCCCATTTCAAGCATGGGTGTTGGACAGGGCAATCCTATCCTAATATTCATGAGCTTTCTCAAATGAGCCATCAGTTCACGATTTGTAACTGGATGAGGCGATGAACAATTGAACACCCCGCTCAACTCCTGATTCTTTCTCAGAAAAAGGACAATGTTAAATAAATCTTCTATATGTATCCAACTGAATTTCTGATTTCCCGATCCTTGATGGCCTCCCAGTCCGAATTTAACCAAATTCCTATATGGGGTCATCACTCCCCCATCGCCCAATACAATGGCGATCCGTAAAGCAATTTGTCTCGTCTTGGGTAATCGGAAATCGAAAAATGAGCGCTCCCAGGCTTTCGCAACATCTACAGAAAAGCCTGAACCAATTACACCATCCCCCTCCGTCATTGCTTTATCTTCAGCATGCCTGTATATCGTTGCCGTACTTGAATTTATCCATAATGAAGGAGGATTTTCACATTGTTCAATCGCCTTACCCAGCACTTCAGTCGTATCAGTCCGTGAATCCAATATTTCCTTCTTATTCTTGGCATTGTAGCGGCAATTGACCGTTTTTCCTGCTAGATTGATTAACATATCCGAATTATCGATCGTTTCCCTTACTCCTTCTTTATCTTCCCAGCCAGTATACGGGGTTTGCCTGGAGATGATCCTTACTTCATATCCCAAATTCCTGAAATGCTTTTCAAAGAATTGACCGACAAAACCAGTCCCGCCAGCTAAAACCGCTTTCTTCAGCATATAACCAACCCGCTTTCTTTTAGAGTGAATAGGCCGAGCTATAACCAGTTTCAACCTTTTTTGTGAATTACTTCACAAGTATATCACCTAATTACATTAATTGGTATTACGAATAAATTACATACGCGTGCAACAATTGGTGAACTTGTCCAAGCAAAAAGGAATATTACACATAAATTAGTAATGTGGAAATTTATAAAACAAAGGGGATGAATTCAGTGTCAAACAAAAGACTAAGAAGAACTGGCAGTTCCGGAAGTGAAAATAGCCGTAGGTCAGCAATGAGAAGAATCTTAAATAATTTTTTAAACAATAATACAGGTACTTCCATCAAGGAACCTACTTCCATCATACAACCCACTTCTAACAAGAAGGTTAAATTTAAAAGGGGTTAAGAGATTGCTTTTTTGAGATTAAGATGGAATTCATTTGGAATTATTCTAAAGGAATTCCATCTTAATAAAACATTATTACTTATTTCAAATATTTTTATTATTTTTCCACATGTACAAGCTATATATTTCTGGTGAATAACTGTTATATCTAATAGAGCTAAAGGAGAAATCATGATGTATTTTCGAGAATGGAAACCTAAAAAAGATATCAAGAAATTAACGGATATTACGGTAAGTAATTTTCAGGTTTCGCCTAATAAAGTGAATGAAATATTGCAAAAGGCACATAAGGTACTCGTAGTTTGTAATGATAAAGGTAAAGTAGTGGGGTTTCTTTGTTATAATCTTTACTTATATAAAGTGGCTCATATTAATTATGTAGTACTTGACAAGAAATATAGAGGAAAAGGAATTCTGCAATCCCTTTTACCCGAATTAGTAACTTATGTGAGAAAAAAAGGGATTCTTGTAGTGTCCGGTTTTGTGAACAAAAACAACCCAGAAGCATTACAAAAGTTTAAAGCCCTTGGATTTAAACCGGTTTTAATTTATCATGATGACATTCTAATTCAATCCTTAATTTAAAAAAGTCTCCTGCCACCTATTAGAATCTTGTAATACAGAGCACATCTAATACGAATCATTCATTATTTGTTTCCCCCTTCTTAACTGGACTTCTCTGTCTCATACTAACCCTAACAAGGGATACTAAGGTTTTACGGATATATGAACCATGTATCCCCACGCAAAGGAACAACTAGGGAATGAAATCGCCTGGGAATTCTACACGAATTCATAGGCATTTCCCCTGTATTTTTTAAAACCCTGATCCTTGATTTAATCCCTCTCCAGGCTGCTTCTATTTTAGAGCTCCCATATAAAAGGAAACCAGGAAAATAAACTGGTCCTGATTGAATTAAACAGGAGTGATTCTTTACATAATAGAAAGATAACCAAAGATTAACACTTTTTCTATATTTTCAAAATTACCCCATATTCTCAACATCCATTCGTGTATAGTTGAAATATACCTGCTAAAAGGGGAGATAATTATGAAATCGATAGAACTAATCATCTTAAATCTGGAAGAGGTCAGAAGAAGAAACATTAAACTATGGACATCAATACCTAAAAGCACACTTCATTGGAAACCGGACGATAAAGGAATGAGCTGTTTAGAAATGGTTAGACATGTCCTTGATAGTGAGCATTACTATCATTTATCCATTAAAAATCAAGGTAGCCTACAAGTTTATGAATCACCATTTGAAAAACAGCCACTTACCTCTGTTGAAGCGGAATTGAACTTTGCCGAACCATACAGGCGTGACTTTTTGGAAACAATCATGTCCTTCAGCGAGGATGACTTATCCAATATTAAAATCGACCGCTCCGATATTGGATATATCAGGGGTTTAGGAGACATGTTGTTAAGAATCGCTTATCATGAGACTGTACATACTGGTCAATTATTAGACTACTTAAGAACTGCTGGAGTTCCTAGAATTAACGTTTGGGATTAACCACATCATTTTCAAAGGGTGTTTCATCATGGTGAAACACCTTTTTATTTTTGACTGCATAAACATCCCCTATTGACCTATAACCTGAATTCAAAGATGCTTTGTCATAGTCAAATCTATGATTTTTTATATATTCTCTAAATGTGGAAGAAAAGCAGTCCTATATTTTTACATGATGAAATTTTTTACATGATGAAACCTCCGGGGAGCGTGTTTCAAATAGTCTCCTTAGCAGACAACCCAACGATATTTCATGATGCAACACCATTTTCAAACATTCCAATCGATTACCAAGAAAATGTTTCATGCTAGGAAATTGTGGAAAAGTAATGATAAGGAGGGATAAGAAATGATGTTATCAAAAAAAACAGCGGCCAGAATGGTTAGCTCCGTTATTCTAACCGGTTCTCTATTAGGGGCAGGTGCATCGTTTTCAACAGAACCGGTTGAGGCTGCATCCACAATGGATTCCGCTTCTGCCATAGCTAAGGAACACGCTCTTACCACCTTACATGAAATCTACAACAAAGCTTTTTCAGGAGAAATGCCTTATACTGCCATGGGTTTGAAAATTAATGAAAACACCCAAAAAGAAGTATATGATACATTTGGTTCTCCCCCTGAACCAGGTAACACAGAAACTTTTGACTATTACCATGCAGAAATGGGGCATCCGGGATTTGCATTTGCCTATAACGATGACAAGACCATCTCACAAATCCGATATTTTGGGACAAATGTAGAACGGGACCATAATCTAGGAAGCATCACACCCAAAGTTTTAGGAAAACAACTTGGCAGTGCTGACGAAATACGCCATATTTCCAGTACGAATGAAATCAACTACATTTACAAGACAGGAAATTATGAACTGCAATTCATTGTCGGTGAAGATCAAACTGTAGATCATATCAATCTACTACAAGCTAAATAATATTTACGGCAAAATAGTCGTTACAGGTTGTAGAGAACGAAAATTTTCTCTACAACCTTTTTTGTTTCGAGCCCTTCTCCTTCTTCCCTTTCAATTTCCAAACCACTGTTACCAGAACCGGTCTTTCCATTTACAAAAACCATACCCACCCCAAAAGATTCTTAATATTTTTACAATAAAATTAGCTTGTTCAATATTCTTTCAATATATGGAGATTGTCGGTAAGATGATTAATAAGTTCAGGGCTTTCACAGTATCGGTTCTAAGCATAGCCATCCTTTTTCATGGTCTACCGGTCGCGGGTGCTGCAAAAGATGCAAAAGACAATCCGACTAATCCGGGAGGCAGATGGATGAAGGGGGAATATCATGCCCATACCACTCAGTCAGATGATGACGAGGGATCACAGAGCCTTGAAAGCTTGCTAAATAACGCATTTGATAAGTATGGCATGGATTGGATGGGAATTTCCGACCACTTAAGGATGTCTTCAAGAGATGATCAGGGACAATTGATTCCAGGCGGACCGATACCGCTGTCTGAAGGAATCATTCAATATCAAGCCCCGAAAATGGAACAATTGCAAAAAGAGGGCAAGTTTAAAAATAAAGTCATCTTTTCAGGCTTCGAATGGGATATGCCTACATACGAGCATGTCGGCATAGGTATTTTGGGAGATCAGCCGGGCTCACCTAAAAGTCTGAAAGCCGGCAATCAGTTCGAATATCTGTTTACCAACCAGGATGAAAAGATGTTTGATTCTAAGGATGTAGCCGTCTGGAAAGCACAGGATCAAACATCCAATAAGACATCCGAGGATGCCCGAACAGCATTGGCATGGCTTGAGAAAAATTATAAGCATACAAGTTATGCCATATTGAACCACCCATCAAGAAAAAGGGTGTACAACATATCTGATTTTCGTGACTTCAACAATATCGCCCCGGATGTCATATTCGGATTTGAAGGTATGCCAGGTAACCAGATGGAGCCAGATAGAGGCGGTTTAAATCTGACAACACCGGAAAACCGGACCTATGGCGGATCCGATTACATGCTTGCTAAGGTAGGAGATGCATGGGATGCGCTTCTTGGGTAAGGTCGTAAGTTCTGGAATTTTTCCAATTCAGACTCCCATTTCGAAATCAGTGAAAATCGCCTATACTCCAGCGGTTACTGGCCAGGAGAATATTCCAAGAATTTTACATGGGTAAATGGCTCATCAATAAAATCCGTCCTTGACGGCATGCGATCTGGGAAATCCTTCTCCGTTTTTGGTGACTTGATCGATGCCCTTAATTTCCAAGCTGAAAACGGGAACAACACGGTTGAAATGGGCGGGGACCTTAAGGTAAAGGAGGGTCTCAGATGGTCAAGATCACCATCCGATTTAAGAGCAACCAAAAGAACAACAACGGGGACCCCGTCAAAGTGGATCACGTGGACCTAATTTCGGGGGAAGTAACCGGGAAAGCAGTTCCTGGAACACCTGCTTATAATAAAGCCACCAATGATACGACAAAAGTGGTTAAACGCTTTACAAGTAAAAACTGGAAAACTGATCGCGATGGTTTTCATACCATCACTTACAAAGTCAAAGCGAATAAGGATCAATATTTCCGTTTGCGAGGCACGAACCTAGGGGAAAATGTCTCTGGAGAAACGATGGACGGGGAACCGCTGATCGATAAAAAGACTGAAATCGAGGATAACGAAACGCGTTTTTCGGAAATAAACAAACGTAACTATAAAGACCTTTGGTTCTATTCGAACCCTATATTCGTCAGCGTAGAGGATAGGAATCATGATAAACACTAAGCTAAAAACAATCTTGCAATAGTTCTCGATGGCCAAAAAAACCCCTTTTCCACTTAGCTGATAATCACGTGGATGAGGGGCCTTTTGTCCCTTGGATTCTTAATGATCACTTCCCTTTCTTTAAAATCCTTTTTCGGATAACGATACATCTTTCTTTTAGTATTATTTCACTTCAATGCGCGAAAATCCGTATAATTCACCAAGTTTCATTAACAATAATGATGTAAGTTATTTTCATTGACTTTTTTCCTTTTCTTGTATAGTATCACAGAGTATCAATCCCTATCAGATTACTAGGAGGTTTACCGAAATGAAAAAAATGGTTACACTTTTATCGCTATTGTTAGCTTTCACGGTCGTACTTACCGCTTGTGGTACCAATACCAAAAATGAGGCAAACGATACCGACAATAAATCTTCATCACAAGAAAGTCTATATGATAAAGTCAAAAAAGATGGCGTATTAACTGTTGGAACTGAAGGTACATACCCTCCTTTCACATTCCACGATGATTCAGATAAACTAACGGGGTTTGATGTTGAAATTGCTAAAGAAGTGGCAAAACGCCTTGGTGTGAAAGCTGAATTCAAGGAAACACAATGGGACGGCATGTTTGCAGGCTTGGATGCTAAACGTTTTGATATGATCGCAAACCAAGTGGGCATCGATGAAGACCGTCAAAAGAAATATGATTTCTCTGACCCATATATTCAATCAAGGGCTGTATTGCTTGTACACAAAGATAATTCGGATATTAAATCATTCGATGATTTGAAAGGCAAGACCTCTGCACAATCTTTAACGAGTAATTACAATGATCTAGCCAAATCACATGGTGCTGAAGTTACAGGCATTGAAGGATTTTCTCAAGCCGTACAGCTTATTGGCTCTAAACGTGTAGATGCCACGATCAATGACAAATTATCGTACCTTGATTATAAAAAGCAACATCCGGATGCACCTATCAAAGTCGCTGATGAGGAAGAAAGCGGAGTCACCAGTGGTTTAATGTTCAGAAAAGACAGCGGCAAATTAGTGGAAGAAGTAAATAAAGCACTTAAAGCAATGAAAGACGACGGCACGTACGCGAAAATCTCGGATAAATGGTTTGGTGAAGATGTTTCTCCTAAGTAATATTTTCACCGACCCCGAGCGTATGAACCAGCTTGTTTCCATCGCTCAAACCTCCCTCTATCCAATGATAGAGGGAGCTATTCAATATACGATTCCACTAACATTGATCACATTCGTTCTCGGCCTTATTCTAGCTGTACTCACAGCATTGGCTAGATTATCTTCCATGAGAATTCTTCAAATAATTGCGCGTGTATATGTGTCAATCATCCGCGGGACACCTTTACTTGTGCAATTATTTATTATTTTCTATGGACTTCCAAATTTAGGTGTAACCATCGATCCTTTCATATCGGCTATTATAGGATTCTCTTTAAATGTAGGAGCATATGCTTCGGAAATTATACGAGCAGCCATTTTATCGATACCAAAAGGGCAATGGGAAGCAGGCTATTCAATCGGAATGACATATACCCAAGCTTTAAAGCGCATCATTTTGCCGCAAGCGGCCCGGGTATCCATTCCCCCATTATCCAATACGTTCATTAGCCTTTTAAAAGATACATCGCTTGCATCACTCATTCTTGTAACGGAATTATTCCGTAAAGCCCAGGAAATCGCTGCAAAAAACTATGAATTTCTACTACTTTACATGGAAGCAGCTGCTTTATATTGGATTTTGTGTACCATTCTATCTTTCATTCAAGGAAGTTTAGAGGACAGACTTAATCGTTATGTAGCAAAATAAGAACCGCAGTAGTTAAAGGAGATTTTAAAATGATCAACATTAAGAATCTTCATAAATCATTTGGTGACCTTGACGTATTAAAGGGCATCGATTTGGAAGTGGAGCAAGGTAAAGTCATTGTATTGATCGGTCCTTCGGGTTCAGGTAAAACAACCTTTCTTCGGTGTTTGAATCTCCTTGAAGTACCCACGGACGGGACGATTGAAATCGATGAAACCGTAATGGACTTCAAAAAACCCGTTAAAAAAAATTCAATTACATCTTTTCGCAGTTTGACAGGGATGGTTTTCCAAAGCTATAACCTCTTCCCCCATAAAACAGCATTGGAAAATGTAATGGAAGGCCCCATCATTGTAAAAAATATAGCCAAACATCAAGCGAAAGAAACGGCAGCTGCCTTGCTTACAAAAGTGGGCTTAGGTGAAAAAATCGATTTTTATCCATTTCAATTGTCCGGCGGACAGCAGCAACGAGTCGGAATTGCTAGGGCCCTGGCTATGGAGCCTAAAGTCATGCTATTCGATGAACCCACGTCCGCTTTAGACCCCGAACTAGTCGGGGACGTGCTACAGGTCATGAAAGACCTGGCGAAAGAAGAAGGAATGACAATGATCGTGGTTACCCATGAAATGCGTTTCGCCCGTGAAGTCGCCGACGAAGTCATTTTCATGGATGAAGGAAAAATTATGGAGCGGGGAACACCCGAGCAAATTTTCACAAATCCTAAAGAAGCGCGTACACGTAAATTCCTCAATATGATTCAATAAAAAACGGTGCTATTCAAGCACCGCTCACGACTCCCCCCATTTTTGGAAATGGGGGTTTTGCATATCATTAAACTAATGAGATACTTGGACCTGCTCAGTCTGTTTCCGTGCATGGTATAACTGAAAAAGAAGCAAAGCAAAAACGGAAAGGATTGCACCGGATATAAAAGGTAATTCAATCGAAATTGAAAATAACCAACCGCCTATCGGGGGACCCGCAATCCTGCCGAACGAGTCGAAGGAAGATAGCAGGCCAGTGACACTGCCATGGCCGGTCATGGAACTTTTGGTCAGCAGTGCCGAAATTGCCGGCCGGATGAACCCATTACCCAATCCGAATATAGTCAGGAAGATCGCCGATGTCCAAAAACCAGAAGAGAACAGGATGAGAATGAAACCAATTGCCGACAGGATGATTCCCATTCGGATAACCGCGCCTTCCCCATATTTCTTTGTCATCCTACCCACCAATCCACCTTGAACGATCGCACTGCCAAACCCCATGATCATAAAGATATAGCCTAATTGTACAAGACTTATATCAGCCTTTTTGGCTGCAAAATAGGCAAAAGTCGTTTCAAGTCCTGCCATTGAAAGGGTGACGATCATTTGCAGAAAGAACATGGTTTTAAGTGGTCCTTTAAAAGCTTTCCACATGGACTCTTTATTAATTGACTGTTGGGCCCTCTTTTCAACCGTATGTGATTCCTTTAGTATCGCAATCACTAAGAATAAAGTAATCAAAGATGATATTCCTGCAATGTAGAACGGTAAGTTCAAACTTGATTTGGAGAATACCCCGCCAATCGCAGGTCCAAAGATGAATCCAAGCCCTGTAGCGGCCCCGATTATTCCCATCCCTTTTCCCCGATCTTCCGGCGTCGTAATATCAGCCACATACGCCATGGCGGTTGGCATGTTTGCCGATGACAATATCCCGCCAATGATTCTGGCTACAAATAATATCCATAAGGAATCTGCCGAGGCCATGATGAAAAACGAAAGGGCCAATCCAGCAATCCCGATAATCATGACAGGCTTCCGTCCTATCCGGTCAGATATACGTCCCCACATCGGGGCAAAAAATAATTGCATTAATGAATAAACAGCCATTAAAAGACCAAGCTCAGCAGGACTGCCACCAACCTTTTCGGCAAGGAACGGAATGACGGGAATGATGATCCCAAATCCGACCATGACTAAAAACATCACTAAAAAAAGAACGGGTAACACCTTTTTTGTTTCCATTATTTTTTCTCCTTTTATTCTTCCACATTCGCTGCATACTTATATTTAAAGGTTTGGGTCAAAAGAACAGCAACGAATTCCTTAATCATATTACTCAGCATAATCTTCCTGACAATACTTTAAACAGTTTATCATACAACCTTTACCAAATCAGTATGAAGTATGCTCTTCTTTCCGAAACTGCCTTAACCAAATAAAGACAGGCATCAGAATCCTGAAATTCACAGTGAATTTCAGGTAATGGCACTTACGTTTTTTCCACTTTGTTTCGTGAAAATAATGAATGAGTTCGTTAAATATTTTTCCTCCCCTTATTTTTTCTTTAAGGGTACTCTATACTGTAGGGTATGATTGATGTTTGGGAGGTAGCAGAATGTCGAATGATCAGTGGATTTTAATTATTGACGATGAAGAAGATTTGGCACGTCTCATGGAGACAGTTTTACATAAAGAAGGTATCCCGAATATTGTTACGGCGGGGACGATTGCGGATGGGTGGGCAAAGTTTCAGGAGTTCGATCCATCACTGGTTTTGCTTGATATTATGCTGCCTGATGGTGAAGGCTATGATTTATGCAAGCAAATTCGTGAAGTGTCGAATGTACCCATTTTATTTTTGTCGGCAAAGGATGAGGAAATTGATAAGCTTCTAGGGTTGGCGATTGGCGGGGATGATTATATTACCAAACCATTCAGTCCGAAAGAAGTGGCATATCGAGTAAAGGCGCATCTGAGGCGTGCGGGCTTTTCAGAGGAAAAGGCCGTTCCGAAAAAACGGCAAGTTGGTCCATTTGAGCTTAGTGCAAATGAAAATGAAGTGAAAAAGGATGGCAAAACGCTTGAGCTCACAGCTAAAGAAATCGGACTGATGAGCTGTTTTATGCATCACCCGAATCAGATTTTGAGCAAGGAAACTTTATTTGAACATGTGTGGGGCGATGATTTCTTTGGCTCTGATAATACAGTAATGGTACATATTCGTCGTTTACGCGAAAAAATCGAGAATGACCCTTCAAAGCCTTCTTTTTTAATAACCGTTAAAGGGCTTGGTTATAAATTACAAACCAAGGGTGAAACAAAATGAAGTGGAAATTGACACGGCGCTTTTTAGGATCCGTTGTGACAATTGTTGTAATCGTAGGGATCGTAAATACCATTTTACTTTTATCCCTTCTCATTTATCGAGCCATGCATAATTTCGAAGCGAAAGAAGTTTCTGCTGAAAACTTTAGCAGAACATTTTCACAATATGTGGAACTAATAGATAACAAACCGATCGTAAATGAAGAAGGGTTGGAAAAACTGCGGAACAATAACGCCTGGATACAATTTTTGAATGATGAGGGTGAACAAGTTGCAGCCTTTTATACACCTCAAAAATTGCAAACCGTATATTCTCCCGTTGAAATCGTCCAAATGTATAAGTATAAGGAAATTGATGCAGAGACGACTGTTTTTGTCGGTGAAGCCCATAATTTCAGCTATTTTGTAGGAGTTAAGGAACAGAAAATTGGCCGCTATGTAATAACCTATGATTATGAAAAGGTTTTTAAGAACTTTAACATCTTGCTAGTAATATTTTTAATCGTGGATATCATCATTGCATTAGTCATTGGATTCTTATTTGGAAAAAAATTAACGAGTCCGCTGAACATATTAATAGAAGGAATTCAGCAGCTTCGGGAGCGGCGCTTTAAAAAAATGAGCATTCCAAAAGGCGTTTATGAAGATGTATTTCACAATATGAATGAACTATCGGCGAAGTTGGATCAGTATGAGAAAGAACGTGATCAACTAGACCAAATGCGTGAGGAATGGATTAGCAATATTTCTCATGACATGAAGACACCACTTGCTTCCATCCATGGTTATACAGAATTGATGAAAGATAACGCCACTGCATTAACTCCACAGGAATTGTATGAGTTTACATCCATTATTAATAGACAGTCTTTTTATATGAAAGATTTATTGGATGATCTGAATTTAACGATGCGTTTGCGCAACCAACGACTTCCTTTGCAATTTGAAGATGTTGATATCGTTGGGTTCATAAGAGAAATGACGATCGAGCTTTTAAATGATTCACAATTTGGAGATCAACAGGTTGAGTTCGTGGCAAATGTGGACAAAGCAACACATAAAGTGGATAAAAAATTACTGAAACGGGCGATTTTTAACCTTATCTATAACGCACTCGTACATAACGAGGAAAATGTCGTTGTTAAAATACAAATTGATGATATTGGTCCACAATCAGAACTGCATACCCAAATTACCATTGCCGATAATGGCCGCGGTATTCCCTCCAAAGATTTAGAACAGGTTTTTGAACGCTACTATCGAGGTACGAATACTGCAAGTACACATGGGACCGGTTTAGGAATGGCCATTGCAAGGGACATCATCTTGGCTCATAAAGGTAAAATAGATTTGACTAGCATTGAAAATAAAGGAACCACGATCACGATACTTTTATAAGTATTTTTCATGCAGAGAAAAGGGCTGTCCTCAACTTCAAGGCAGCCCTTCTTTCCTATTTATTCTGTTTGTGCCTTTTTTGGAATGTCTTCGAATTTCACTTCATCATATGACGAAACTTCATCACCATTTTTCACGTACATCTTTAAGTAAGCATCTTTTCGAAGATTTTTTTGTGCCGTGAATTCAAGCGGAATCGTATCACCATCTGCATTTTTAGCGTCAAGTTTATAAGAATAGTACGTCATCACCGAACCATCATCCAGTTTGGTTTCATGTTGTACCCCATCCTCTGTAATTTGCAAATAATAATTGTCCGCATTCATGCGGTTGAAGTCGATTTTAGTAAGCGCGATGACTCCTGCGGCTCCAAGTATAAACATAATGCCAACTACCATAAGAAATTTCTTCACTTCGATCATCCTTCTGTTTTATTATTTTGTATGATAATACGATTGTAGGAAGCTGCCGTTAAGATATAATACATACCGTAAATAACCGTATAAGCGACCATCCAGATCATCACAGGTTTTGCTAGATTCATCATCAATAAGCCCGAGAAGGCTTTTAAAGCAACCGCACTGTGTAATAACCCCACTGCCAGTGGAACGAAAAAGATTACAAGCACTTGTGATGCAATGGATTTCCGCATTTCTTTTGCGTTAACGCCCAATTTATGAAGCATATTGTATTGTGCTTTATCTTCCTCTGCTTCCGTTAGAACTTTAAAGTAAATGATACTGCCTGTTGCTGCTAAAAAAACCAGACCAAGAAAACTTCCGATAAAGAGCAATGAGCCGACACTTTCGATGCTTGTTTGGAAATCTTGAGGGGCACTGGAAAATAGCGCTTCTTCTGGCACTTGTGTTGCAATTTTTTCCGATAAATCCGTGGAAGCTTGATCAACACCGATGACACGATATTTTAGCGCTTCCCCTTCTTTTTGCAATAATTTAAACTGCTCATTCGATACGACCACTGCAATGCCTGCTGTTCCGGCATTTAAAACGGTTTGTGTTTTAAAGCTTTGGAATGTGATTGCCGTGTTGTTTTCTGTCCTGATGGTCTTGTCCTTGTATTCAGGTGAGAATCTTTTGTCATATCCAATATCTAAAATGACTGCTTTTTCATTATTCACATGCAGTGCTTCCTTGCCTTGCACTTCTGCTAATTTGTTATATGTTCTTTCATCGATTAGCGTGTAAACCCTTTTATCCGAGCTATCGAATGCCGATCCATTATTTAATTCTTTCGTATTAAATGTGACAGATAGTGCTTCGACATTTTCATCATACTTTGTATTTGGCAATACTGTGCTGACTTGATGATCGCTTTTTGCATCCGTTTGCTGATACATGAAGGTATTCGGATCAACGGTCATGACTTGGTCATTCGCGTTATAATAAAGACCATAAACCGCACCGCCAGCCGTTACCGTTGTAGCACTTAACACCGCAATTACAGTCAATGTACGTGCATTCCCCCGTATGCGATATAGCAGTTGCGAAATCGTCATCAGATGCAGGCCTTTCCATAGCCATTTTTCATTTTTCTTAACCAAGGTCAAAACAAAGCCCGTCACGCTATGAAACAATAAAAACGTACCGGCAATAACCGTTGTCAAAATAATGAGTGCTGTCATTAAAAAGCCGACCTTTTCCCATACTTTAGAAGTAAAAATATCTTGCATCGCCAACCAATAGCCCATGACAATCAGGAAAATTCCCAGAAAGGCTACAATCATCGATGGCTTCGGTGCAGCTTCCCCCTTTTTCGATGCATGGAAGAGATCAATTAGTTTAAATTGATAGATCAAACGATAGCCCTGGAATGATGTCACCAAGAAAATCATAAGAAATACGATAGAGGTGTTCAAAGCTGCAGATCCCGAAAATGTAAATGGTGCCATGACATCATAGCCCATTAAATAGATCAAAATCGTCATGAACCCTTTTGAACAAAGAAATCCAAGTAAAATCCCCACAACCAATGAAACCAAACCTAGCAATAGGTTTTCAAAGAAAAGCATAAAACCAATCTGACGATTACGTACGCCAAGCATTGCATATAATGCCACTTCTTTTTTACGCCTTTTCATAAAGAATGAATTGGAATAGGCAATAAAAATGGCAACGAAGAAAATCAGGATGACTGCCGCACCACTCATCAATGAATCTAATTTCTGTGATGAAGCCGTTTGTTCTGCAACTGTATCGCTATATTTTAATGTTACAAATGTAAAGTAGATGATAATGCTAAATACCATGGATGCGATATATATAAAATATTGGGAGAGGTTCCGGGCAATATTTTTCCTCGCCAGACTAAATAACGTCATCTACCTCACCTCCAATTGTTGCAAGGACATCCATAATTTCTTGGAAGAAAGCTTTACGTGATTGGCCACGACGATAAATTTCTGTAGAAAGCGTTCCATCTTTGATGAAAATGATCCGCCGGCAGAAGCTTGCGGCATATGCATCATGTGTCACCAACATGATGGTCGAATTATTTTTTTCATTTAGTTCACTTAAGCTTTCCAGAAGGCCTGTTGCTGATTTTGAATCAAGTGCACCTGTTGGCTCATCAGCCAGGATCAATGCAGGCTCTGTCACAAGCGCTCTTGCAGCAGCCGTTCTTTGCTTTTGCCCACCGGAGATTTGGTAAGGGTATTTAGCTAATAAAGCTTCAATCCCAAATACTTTAGCAATACGATTCACCAAGTTAGTAATTTCTTTCGCTGGAACTTTCGCAATAGCCAGTGGTAATAATATATTTTCCTTCACAGTCAATGAGTCGAGCAAATTGTAATCCTGGAAGATGAAACCAAGATTATCACGTCTGAAATCCGTTAAGTCTGTCCCTTTCATATCGTGAATGCTCGTGTCATTCATGAAAATTTCCCCTTCAGTCGGCGAATCAATGGTTGCCAACATATTGAGCAACGTCGATTTCCCCGCTCCAGAAGGTCCCATGATCCCAACAAACTCCCCTTCATGAATGTCAAAAGATATATTTTCCAACGCTGTGTAGGCAGCGCTTGATTTACCATATGTTTTTTTTATATTTTCCACTTTTAATAATGGTTCCATTTGTTTCACCTCTTCAATATTGTTGATACTCATACTTTACATGCTCATTCTTACAGCATCTTTGTCCCAACCTTACAGCAAGCTTAAATCCATAAAAAAAACGCCTTCCATTTAAATAGAAGGCTGTTTTCGCATACTTTGTTGCGATTTAACAAGTAATGCGGTGTGGTTGATTTCCCCTCCAGATGCTCGCTTTCCGCGGGACGGGCGGTGAGCCTCCTCGGCGTAAACGCCTGTGGTGTCTCACCTGTCCCGCTGCTCCCGCAGGAGTCTCGCACTTGCGCTCCAATCAACCTTAAATCGTTTCGTTTTAAAAACAACAATCTTTACGAAAAGAGCCAAATAGAAAGACGTTTTTTTATGGATTTTTCAAAAGTAAAAGTATTAGGGCATGGTTCTTTATCATTTAACTTTGCTTCAATAGCCTGCGATCGATTACAAAATTCCCAAATGGGATGAATGAAACGATGAAAATCATCGCCATTTTTAAAAAGGACCATTTTGATATGATGCTCACATAAAGTAATAAGAGCCCAAACACGACAAATAAGAAACCATGGATGCTGCCTAAAATGAGTGTTGCTTCCCCAATATCCAATATGTACTTAATGGGCATGCCAATGGCAAGCAATAAAACATATGAGATTCCCTCAATTATTGTTATAAACCGAAACCATCCAATAGCTGTAGAAAACATTCGCACATCCCCTTATTTGTACAAGTACGGCAAATAAACAAACTTCAACTTCTTATCTCTAATCCAAAATCTGTTACTCTATCATATTATATTACTGTGACACCCACTAATAAATAGTACCAGTTTTTCCTTAAAATAGAACAACAATAGAAGCCCAATCCAAGGATTGGGCCTTTTAAGAAAGTAAGTTCAATTCCACTTCAATACGCTCAATCCCGAAACCAATTCGCTCCCTCATCCATATGCACGAAGGGAATATCCGTATCAACCACACCTCTGATTCGTTCTAGCTCAACATTTTCCCCTTCTAGCCATTTCGCAAAATCTATTGAAGTCGGCTCCTGGTTCCCTCCCAAGGCAATCCAAGCTTTCATCTCCTTAGGTAAATAAGCGGAAGTATGAATAGTTCCCGCCCAGCTGCTATATAAATCCGAGAAGACACCTTGATTGGTATCATTAAACAACCTGAAAGCATCGTAGGCAGATGAAAGTCTCCCTTCATGATCTTGGATGATCTCCAATCGGCGTTTCGAATCGATAAGATGGTGACGATTTTCTTGTTTCATGATTTCAAAGTGATTGGTACAGGCATTTGACGTGCGCACCTCTACATTTCTTGGAGAGGTTTCAACGATATAGGTACTTCCGCTTTTATCATAGACGACGTAAGTGAAGGAATGACGATGCGGGATTTCCTTCAACATCTCGACCGCTTCCTGTACGTTTGCACAAGATTCAACAATCAATCTGCCAATCATGCAGCAAATGAAACCATCACCAGGGTTCTTGCGATTCATGAAATTATAGCCTATCACCACACCTTTTTCATTCATTCCATCCATCCGGCCAGTCCCTCGCTGACTCGGGCCGATGCTTGCATACCCTTGATCGGTTGGCTGGAATAAAACATAGCGTCCTTCATATGTCTTTGGGTGGTAATCATAATTGCGAATGAGATAATCATCGCCAGTCATGATGGAGCAGCCCGACCGAACATAATCCAATCGGTATCCACCGAATTCTTGCAGCACGCGGTCAATTGGCCATTTCAACGCTTCCTGCAACCCCAGTAATTCTTCCCAAACTCCAGGAGAGAATTGTATAATTGCTTTCTTGACCTCTTCTTCCTCAACCGTAAACCGCGGCTGCCTGATCTTCCACTGATCTTCACGATTTTTTACCGTTAGTGAATCTCTTAATTCCTCCCCTTGCATGTATCCAAACTCATAATGTGTACCCCGAAATTGTATGACATCACTATATATTTGCTTCACGGCATATCCCTCATTTACAGTAGTTGCTATTCAAATTAAGGATACTTGAAGTATTGTTGAAAATAAAGAATATAAGCATTTAATTTCATGAAACATCTCCCCTAAGATCGGCTCATATTTTGTGCCTGGTATATCCAAAAGACTGGAAATTTTATCAATTACACTGATAACAGCATTAATTGACTCACGAATGAAAACTTGATATCCAGGGGGCAAAAAATGGGGATTGGTACATATAAAATTAGTTGTTTTTTCGGTTCAGCTTCATAGCAAATGAGTGCATATCCGATCGGAATAAACCTTTATAGTATTCGACCAAATTACCCTTGGAATCAAAAATCATTCGTTCTGTAATCAACACGCACATCATTTCGTTCAAACCTAAATGTTCCGCATCTTCTTTAGATGGAAAGCCGCATGTAATAATTTGTTCCGCTTCATTAAAGTTAATGTTTAGATTCCCTTCAAGCGCATCATACAATACTGTTGTACTTAAATTGAATTTCGTCAATTCTTTTCCTAGTTCCAAAGAATAATAATGCTTTTCGATTGCTATGGGGACATCCCCCTGTAACCGCAGCCTTTTAATATGGTAAGATTCATCTTCAAAACCATTTGCCTCTGCAATATTTTCAGGGGTCAATACACGGCCATGATCAAGTAATTTAATCCTCATGCTTTTAGTGGTTTCCGTGAAACTTATCATCTGAAGCCATTCCTGTACAGGTTTTAGGGAGACGAACGTTCCCTTTCCATGCCTTTTTTCCAATATCCCTCCACGAACCAGGATGGAAACAGCTTCCCGTACAGTGCTCCTGCTGACAGAATACATGTCCATGAGTTCCCTTTCACTTGGGATTTTATCCTTATAATAACCTTCTAAAATCTGATCTTCCAAAATGGTTTTTAATTGAGCGTGTAATGGGATTGGATTTTCAAAGTCTAACTCCATAAAGTTCCCTCCAAACAGCCGATCTTTTAGTGAACAAAAAGCTCCCTTCATCGTTTGACAAAGGAAGCTTTATTCTATTTCCTAAAGTATTAGAAGTAACTGGATTGAAACATGACTTGACTACTTAACTTCAAAGGAGTCAACTATGCCAATAATCGCTGCATCGATTGGGGAATTTTTTTCATTCGTCAACTTTTGTGCAGGTAAGCCTTGTGTGATAATAACCGTTTCACCGACACCTGCTCCAATTCGATCCATGGCAATAACAATATTCCCCACTGATTCCTTCAACGAATTTAACGGCTGAACAATCAATAATTTAACATGTTCCATTCCTTTTTCTTTTTGAGTTGTCCAAACACTTCCTATAACTTTTCCTAAAAGCATCTTATACATCCTTTTTAACAAACAGGACATTTAGTTTATTAGCTTTAATCAAATCCTTTGCCAAAGGAGAAATGATGGTCCCCTTCTGAAGGTAAATGGTATCATTCGGGCTATAGGACTTTGATTCAAACCATTCAGTCGTAAGTAACTTTTTGGTGTAGGACAAATGTTCACCTTTAGAGTGATTTTCTTCCAATGGCTCTTGTTTATTTTGGCCATTCACTTCTAGCTCTTTACAAAGTTTATTAATGATTACATCAGCTAAATCCTTTTGCGGTGAAAACGTTATGCCAAGCTCCGTCATTTGCTTCATATACTCTTCAAACCGTTTACGATATGGAGCTGGTAAAGAGATGGCTTTTAAACAACTACGATCTGATCGTTTAATCCCTGGTACATCTTCGCCGACTAATATGAATTTTTGCAACAAGCTCGCCGAGAAAATGATTTCTGACTTAATTGATCCTTTTAATCCAGTAGCAACCCTTGCCGCATTATCCAAATCAATTTCAGGAATAATGATCCCATCATACTCTTTTGGGAGCTCCATTGCCGATGGAGCATATTCATCAGCGGCAATCACCTTCCTTGCCCCGCTCGATTCAACCTGTTGCATGCCTATCCAAGATGATGTTTCACCATCTAAAAATAAAGTATCAAAAGCTATATTTGCATTTTTCAATTTAATAAACTGATCTGTAAATGGCTCATGTGCCGAGCTATCACAAAAGACAAATAAAACTTTTCCGTTATTTTCTTTTTCCTTCTGCACTTGAATAGATTGTAAAACTTCCCGAACAACCGATTCTACCATTGAACGAATTTCGATTCTCCTCACCTCCCTTTTTGCGACAGGAATTCTCCATTTTTCCCAACCACTTTTAAATAATCACCTGTTTTCAAACCTGCTGCATTTCCTTCATCTAGATCAACGTGGAAATCCAGTTTGTATCTCGGAGCTACTCGAACGATAACATCCAAGAAAATTATAGAGCGCTCGCCTATTGATTGAAGAAGTAAACCATCTCCATGCTTAACGTCAAACTGTTGAGCATTCTCAGGTGACATATGCACATGACTCTTTGCTATAATCACTCCTTTATGGAGAGCTACACAGCCTTTTGGTCCAATTAGCGTCAAGCCCGGCGTATCATCGATTGAACCTGATAACCGTATGGGCGGATGGATCCCCAATTGAAATCCATCCGTTTTAGATATTTCTACTTGAGTATCTTCCCTTACCGGACCAAGGATTCGGACTTTTTGGATCATCCCTTTTGGCCCCAGTAAAGTGACTTGTTCCTTTGCAGCAAATTGTCCTGGTTGTGACAATTCTCGTATAGGAGTTAGTTCATAATTATTTCCAAACAGTATTTCGACATCGTGTGATGATAAATGAATATGCCTATTTGAAACACCCACAGGAATCATTAAATTATGCATTTCCCCTTCATTTGACGACGAGGAATGTTTAATAGGGTCCATATTTCCAATGACAATTCTTCTGTCTCTTAAGAAATCAGCCGCCGCAGGAGTTAGTCTATCGTCCCCAATAGGATATGGATTTGGAATCCCGGTTTTCAACATCCGTCTTAATTTGGATTCCGTTATAATTGCCATAAGTTATTGTTTATCCTTCCAACTTCGGAAGAATAAGTTCAATATCTGAATGAGGACGTGGAATGACATGAACGGAAATCAGTTCTCCTATATTTTCAGCTGCTGCGGCTCCTGCGTCTACAGATGCTTTAACCGCTCCAACATCCCCCCGCACCATGACTGTTACTAGGCCTCCACCAGCATGTACTTTACCAATTAGTTTTACATTTGCAGCTTTTGACATGGCATCAGCGGCCTCTATTGCACCTACTAACCCTTTTGTTTCGATCATTCCTAATGCTCCCATTTCTACACTCATTGTTTATGCCTCCCTATTTATAAGTTATATTTTAAGTTCTTGCAGGACACTTTTCACGATATCCATAACTTCCGATCTTGAAATTGTTTTCTCACTACCTGTTGCCTCATTTCGAGCATGAACATTGCCTGATTCTTGTTCATTGGACATTTCACGAACTCCAAAAGCAATTCGTTTTATATTCAACAAATGCTCTGGACCGATGTTGTCCGACGATACATTATTTCCATATGTTCCACAACCAAGTGTCATGGATGGCGTAATCCCTGTCGTAGCACCAATTCCACCAAATGTTGTTCCGGAATTGACTACAACTCGAGATACTTTTTGTTCCAACCCTATCTTTTCAATAATTCGTTTGTCTTCAGAATGAATCCCAAGCGTATGCCCAAGTCCGCCTACTTTAAGCAATTCATTACAAACATGACTGGCTTCCTGCCAATCCTCAACAGTATAATAAGCTAAAATTGGAGATAACTTTTCTACTGAAAAAGGATAAGACTTTCCGATATTCGTTTCTTCTGCAATCAATACCTTAATCCCATCTGAAAGGAAAATCCCTGCCATATTGGCTAATGTTTGTGGGGATTTGCCCACTATTCCAGGATTTAACCTCCCGTTGACCATGATGATTTCCTCTATTTTTTTCTTTTCATAATCATCCAGGAAATATGCCCCTTCATTTTCCAACTCTTTTTTCACTTTTCTTTTTATACTTTTTTCTACAATGATCGCTTGTTCAGATGCACAGATGGTCCCATAATCAAATGTTTTACTTTGCACGATTTGTTTAACGGCTTTTTCTACATTTGCACTGGAATGAATAAAAACTGGAACATTTCCAGGTCCTACCCCATATGCAGGTTTACCTGAACTGTAAGCAGCCTTAACCATTTCTGTACCACCAGTAGCTAAAATAAGATCGGTTAACTTATGATTAATTAACTCATGTGCCGAAGGAAGTGTCGGATTTGTAATGCTTGAAATGATTCCTTTTGGTGCATTCGCTTCCTCTGCAGCCTCTTGCAAAATTCTCACCGTTTCATTTGTACATTTTGCAGCAGCTGGATGTGGACTAAAAACGATGGCATTTCTGGACTTTAATGAGATCAGTGCTTTAAAGATGGCTGTTGAAGTAGGGTTAGTGGACGGGACAATCCCCGCTATTACGCCCACCGGTTCAGCTACTTCCCACACTTGTTTTTCTTCATTACGAGAAATGATCCCTACTGTCTTTTTATCTTTCATTGATTCAAATATATCTCTTGCGGAAAATAGATTTTTTGTCCGCTTATCCTCTACCCTTCCATACCCCGTTTCATCAACAGCCATCGCTGCAAGCCTTCCAGCTTCCTTTGTAGCAGCTTGAGCCATACTCTGAACAATTCGATCAACTTGGTCTTGAGTCATTTTTTCCATTTTTTGCTGTGCTAACTTTGCTTGTTCAAGAAGCTGTCTTGCTTCTTGAATCGATTCAAGATCTTTATCCAACATCATCATTTATCCCCACCTTTCCCATTCTGAAGTGCATTTATATATTTTATTAATTCCTCTTTTTTCGCAGTTGTAATTTCTTGGGGAGATAGAGGGAAGCCACTTAGAGAATTGGCAAGCTTTCTTAACTCTTGGGTGCTCTTTTTATGAAGTTCTTTTACATTTTCATCGACTTTTTCACCAATAGCTATGGTACCTGGCTGTTCAACTCGCTGGATTGCTTTTTCACTTTTGACAGCCTTTTTTTCTTCTTCAAGCTTTGGAAAGAGCATTTTGATAACATGATCATCCGGTCGCGCCAAAACACGCGAATAACGGAATATTCCGACTTTTCTAGCCGCTTCTTCTCCTACAATAACAGCCGATTGTACGGAAGAAACATCACCCACTATATAAATAGTAACAATCCCTGCATCTGCCCCTTGATAGGTAGTGATTTTTACATCAGCTGCCTTCGAAGCGGCATCTGCAGCAGCAATCATTGCGGGAAAGCCAATAGTTTCGACCAGACCTAATGCGTAGGCATTTTTCACCAATCATTTTCACCTCTCCGCCTCTTTGAATCCCGATTATAGGAATACTCCTCATATTGGTTGAAAGAATATTTTACCTTTTGTAGAAGGAGCGAACCTTATTTATTTAATCGCCATTAGCTAGGCGCAAATTAATTTTTGGAATTAATTGATCTAAGTCCCCGATACTATCAATAACATAATGAGCACCAGCTTTTTTAAATCTTTCCGCCACTACTTCCAGTTTTTCCGCTAAAATTTCTGGATCTAGAGCATTCACTTCTTCTTCCTTCAACCCTAATTCACTGCTACCTCTTAATATGCCTACACTCCAAGAACCCGAGTTAATACCTTCTTTAATATCACTCACTGTATCTCCTACTTTAATAAAATGCTTCATAGGATAGACACCTAAATTCATGGCATTTTGATAAATCATCCACGGAAACGGCCGACCAGCAGGCACATCATCCGGCGTTACTAGCAAATCTGGAGCGTAACCCCTTTTTTTCGCTCCTGCCGCAACAACTTCCATCATTTCAGCTGTATATCCAGTGGTAGAACCAATCTTTATCCCTTTTCTTCTTAGACGTTCAACTAATTCAATAGCACCCGGTATTGGATTACAATAGTTAGGGAGTATCGAAAACAGCATAGGTTCAAAATCTGCATATAGAGCATCAACATCTTTATCTTCAGGCAGATTACCATACTTACTTTTCCATAATTCTGCGATTCGGTCCATATCGCACATTTTTCGAATATGATCCCACTTTAAGAGGCCCATTGGTGCTCGTGCTTCCTCATCTAACACTTCTATTCCTCTTTTTCTAAATACCTCTTTGAACACTTCTAGTGGTGCAAAGCAACCATAATCAACAGTTGTTCCTGCCCAGTCAAAAATAACCGCCTCAATTTGGGGAGAATGATTATTCAAAACGCCAACCTCCTTCTTCGACAACATCATTGGTATTTCTCCTATTTAAGTGAATGGGAGTTTTATTGTCATTATTATTAAAAGATGTGGTTCCTATATCTCTATTTTTCTATCTTATAAAAATTGGCTCTATACGGTAGTTTCTTCTACACCCACATCAACAACTTCAATTTGTTCATGAACATGAATGCCTCTTTTCTTTAGTTCATCAAAAATCATTGTCGGTTCAAATGCTTCTTCTGGAATTAACACCCCTGTTTTTTCCACCAAGCCTTTAGCTATAATCTCAGTAGCTATCGCCATTGGGATTCCTACATTTCGAGTATAAGCTCTTAGCATTTCCCATCCCTTAACGGATCCATCACTAGAGGGGTGAGTATGGTATAAAACATGACGCTTTTTAACACCATCTTTTATCCCGACTACTTCAACATGGAGAGAATACCCGTATAATTCAGTTTCTTGGCCTGCTTTTGACTGAAGCAAGTAATCACCAATAATATCCATAAGCCCTATTTCTTTTTCATTCACCACCACTTTTGGGTTTGCAATGATTCCGTAGTCATATAGCGAACGAACGAACTGCATATTTTGTTTAGGCCAAGTGCCCCTGACTTCGATTAGTTGTACGCCCTTACATGAAAGCGCTTTAGCTAATGTGCGTGTTTCAGAATGAGGAATAATATATTGAACGGTTTCACCATACGGCTCAGGCAGTTTGATATTTCTGGGCCTTGCAAATGGAGCAACTTGCACAAACTCACCTTTTTCAAAAACGATTCTTCCAGGAAGGTCAGGATCGTACTCATAAGTAGTTGTTTCTGTAATTGATTTTGAGAAGGCGATAGGCCTAAAAGACCCGTGGCTTACTCTAATAGATTCAACTTCTTCCAATTGATTGGCAGCGTGCATGGCCATCATTTGAGTTACACCTGGCGTCATCCCAAAGCCTGGAACTGCAGTTCTGTTGTTGATTTTGAAAATTCCCGAAAATTCATCTTCTGCACCAAATCCATTTAGATTGATTCCATGACATCCCGCTTCTGCAATACATGCCGTAGAAATACCATTTAATGTGATGGTAGTGCCATCCATTACTATATCGTAGCCCCTCATCTGTTCAACTGTTTCATCATGATTCATTACATTTACTTTCACGAAGTTCACACGAGGGTCGTTTAGTTCGTTAACTAATTCTTTCCCTAATGCTTCATTGAAATCACCAATTGTAATTTCATCAAATTCGGAGTACTCGACTAGATCAAGAACAGCTTCTCTACAGATTCTTCCAGCACCGCCTAAACAGAACACTTTCATTAGCAACACCCTTTTTTTTGAAATATTCACTCAATTACGAGTTACTTAAAGTTTACCATATAGATATTGTTTTGTCCTGTTTTTACTTGTTTTTTATTTGTTTTAATTTGTTTTTTTATTTTCACCTTGTTTTTTCCTTTATTTATTTCTAAATGATAAAGATCTTTTCAAGCAGCTATGTGGAACACCAAAATAAAAGGGTAAATAAATAAAAAGCCAAGTTCTCTAATCTCAAGAACTGGCTTTCTATTTTATATAACTATTTAACATTATTATTTTATCCTTCTTGTACATCCTTACGACTTGGTATTCTATGGTGCATTCCTTTCTTTTCTTGTGATTTTGCTTGTCGATGTTCAATGTTGTTACTAATTTTTGTTAAAATGAAAGTAATGAAAACAGCCGCACATACAAGCCCATAAAAGCCAGCACCAATTCCAATACCTACACCTCCAGCAAAAAACACCATAGCGGCAGATGTTAACCCTTGTACCCTAAGTCCGTCTTTTAAAATAAGACCAGCCCCTAAAAAACCCAGGCCAGAAACAATTTGTGCAGAAAGCCTCATAGGATCCATTCTAACATTTATATTTGAATGACTGAAAACGTCAACACTGTAAATTGAAACAAGAGTGATTAAAGTGCAAGATACAGAAACATAAGTAAATGTTTTTAATCCAGCTGGTTTGTTTTTTGCACTCCTATCCCAGCCGATAAACATTCCTAGCAGGGCACTGATTACTAGCCTTAAATAAATTTCTATATTTTGCAAAAAATGTTCTTCGTAAAATACAACTAAATACTCCATTTGCTGATCCCCCTTCATAGGCAAAAAATTTGCCTATATTACTGAGAGGTTTTTTTGTTATTATTTTTCATCTATTGTAGTGTCTGCAACCAACCATTTTACATTGTTTTCTCTCAGTGGTGTTTCCCAATCACTTGGATGTTGTCTGTCGGATATCACCATACTTATATCTTGAAGATCTGCCATTTTATAATGGGTCCGTTTTCCTACCTTGGAATGATCAATTAATAATATCGACTTTTCTGATTGCGCGATTAGTTTCTTTGCTACCATACCTTTTGAAAAGTCATAGCTGGTTATACCACTTTTTATAGAAAGACCATCTGCCGATATAAAAAACTTGTCAATGTAGAGTCCATCCAGCATCTGCAATGTGAAAGGCCCAGATACTCTATGATGAGAAGTGTTGATCTCTCCACCTAACATGATAATTTTTCCTGAAAAAATATTTTGATGGTTTAAATCAATGAGAACAGAGAGGGAATTAATAGAAGTGGTATAAATAGTCAAGTTTTTCTTTTTCCGCAGATTTTTTGCCAATTGCAATGGTGTGCTCCCATCATCAATGGCTATTACATCGTTGTCATTAATAAGATTAACTGCTATTTCTCCGATTCTTCTTTTTTCATCAGAATGTATGACCTCTCTTTCATCAGTGGAAGGCTCCCCATTAAAAAATGAATTTTCAATAGCCCCACCATAGACTTTTTTTAGCTTTTCTTCCTGATGTAATTCATCTAAGTATTTCCGAATGGTTTCAGTTGAAACCTTTAATATGCCCGATAGATCCTTAACCGTAACTTTTCCGCTAACCTCTAATAATTCTAGAATTTTTCTCTTTCTTTCTTCTCCAGCTAATGACAAGACTTTCACCCCAAAATTAGTATTTCCATCATTGTTTCATAAGTTTGATTAAATTACTATTCTAACCGAGATTTCCAATATCCGTTAAAAATAAATCCAATCTATAAAAAAAAGTATAAGAAACAATGATGGAAGATACAAGCATTCTAAGGAAAGACTTAGTTATTAAATGCAGGTTTCTGCCAATAGCTGCTTTGCTCAATCGCAAGTAATAAAGCTTCCATATCGCTTTGATGTACATTTCCGATGTTACCAATTCTAAACGTATTTAAATTGGTGACTTTTCCTGGATAGATCACAAATCCCTTTTCTTTTAATTTTTTGTAAAATTCAGTAAACTCAAATTCCTTGTCTTGCGGATAATAGAAAGGCGTAATAAATGGAGACTGTAATTCATCGGGAAGCAACGGTTCGAAATTAAGCTTTTTCATTCCTTCCACAAGGATCCTTTGGTTATTTCTATATCTTTCTGCTCTTCTCTTTATTCCACCTTCTTCAGCTAATTCTTTTAATGCTTGTGCAAATGCCCGAACTACATGGGTCGGTGAAGTGAATCGCCACTTACCATTATTATTTTCCATCGTTTTCCATTGATCATAAAGATCCAGTGATAGAGACCTTGCGTTTGACTTGCATTTTGCAAACTCTTCAATTTTGACGATGGCAAAACCAAAACCAGGTACGCCCTCGATACACTTATTTGCACTGCTAATGAGAAAATCAATGTTCAATGTATCTATATCCATTTCAATGCCACCGAAGCTGCTCATCGCGTCTACAATAAAAATCTTGTTATGTTTTTTGACAATTTCACTTACTTTTTCAATAGGGTTTAGCATACCGGTTGTAGTTTCACAATGAACAATGGCAACATGAGTTATATCTTGATCATTCCCCAATGTTTTATTTAACTCATTCAGGTCTGGATGATTAACCTCCCCACTATCTAATACAACCGTATTAATTCCAAGGATACCCGATATTTTTGCTATCCTATTACCATATGCCCCGTTGGCTAGCACCAGTAATTTCCCGCTTTTTGGAATCACGGTTCCAATTACAGATTCCACACTAAAAGTCCCACTTCCCTGCATCAAGACAGCTGAGTACTTATCCTTTGTATTAGTTGCTAGTTGTACAATCGTCTTCCTGATATCTTGAACAATATTATTATAGTCATCATCCCAAGTACACCAATCCTTCATCATTGCTAATTTAACCGTTTCAGTTGTAGTTAATGGACCAGGGGTTAGTAATAAATAAGGATTGTTTGTAATATCTTTAACATTCATTTTAATTCCACCTTTTTAAAGTTTTTTTACTTTTGTTAATTTCCTATTTGTTTGGATCTATAAATAATCAACTAACATATACAAAAAACAGACATACTTCAATTCTTAACTATTTTGTCCGCTAAATAAGGTTGGTTTTTTGTGGATGCACTATTTTCACGTTCGCTCATCGTTTTCAGTAAGACTACACAAATTAGTGATAAAACACCAAGTAACATGAGGTAGATTGCAGCAGGAAGCCACGAACCATTAAACTTTGCTATAAGCCAAGTAGCAATTAATGGTGCTGTACCTCCGAAAAGGGCCGCACCTAGTTGATAGCCTACAGAAATTCCTGTATAACGGATCTCTGCTTTAAACATTTCAGAGAATAACGTGCCCATAACGGAAGTAATGATAGACCAAAGAGCATATCCGATCATTACCGCAACTGTTAGCAAAAGCACTGATTTCTTGGAGAGCAAAAGGAAGTATGGTATTGAGAAGATAATTACCCCCAACGTCCCACTTACAAATATACCTTTTCTTCCAATCCGGTCAGATAATTTACCAATAAGAGGAATCATAAAGAGAGAAACTAGTGTCCCGATCGTCACGGCATTTAATACCGGACTTTCCGGCATCTTTAATGTATTAGTAGCGTATGAGACCCCAAAAGTCGCAAACATATAGAAAGGAGCGGTCTCAATGGCTTTTGCACCTGTAATCAAAAGTACTTCTTTCCAATGGTATTTTAGTGTATCGGCAATCGGAAGTTTAGACACTTTGCCTTCATCTTTTGCCTTTTGAAAATCTGGGGTTTCCTCTAAACCATTCCGTATCCATAAACCGATTAAGACTAGCGCCAAGCTTCCAACGAATGGTATACGCCACCCCCACGAAAGAAAAGCGGCATCCGGCAACAAGCTCACCAGAGATATGGTAGCGGTGGCAAGGATCATTCCTACAGCTGCTCCCATCATCGGGATACTTCCTGCAAAACCACGTTTTTCTTTCTCTGTATATTCTACTGCCAGAAGGACTGCTCCTCCCCATTCACCTCCCACAGCGATTCCTTGAATCAACCTTAAAGTGACAAGCAAAACTGGTGCCCAAACCCCAATGGATTGGTAACCAGGTAATAAACCAATGAGGGCTGTACTCACACCCATGATTCCAAGGGTATATACTAATGACTTTTTCCTCCCAATTTTGTCCCCAATGTGGCTAAAAATAATACCTCCAAGCGGACGAAAGAAGTAAGGTATCCCAAAAGATGCCAATGCGATCAGTAAACCTACCGCTGGACTAAAATTCGGGAAGAAAAGTTTGTTGAAAACTAATGAAGCCACAGTACCATACAACAAATAATCATAATATTCTATTGAACTACCAATCAAACTTGCAACCAAGGCTTTCCTTTTGACCTTTTTCGAGTGAACTATTACCGACATAAAAACCCCCCTTTTTTTAAATTCCAAAGATGAAAGCGTTTTCTAATGTGTAAAATAACATATCACATTTTCTGACAATTTGGAATATTTTTTCTATATTTTTTTTTATTTAATTGGCTTTAAGGTTTTTTTATGTTGGTTTTTATTTGTTTTATGAAATATATGTTGAAAACTAAAATTTATAACTTTTTACTTATGAGGAGATAAATGAACGTTTACAGACGCAATACATTTTATTCCTGCTTCCGTTTTTGCGGTTGCGGGCCGTGGCTGCTTATTGATTGGAACCTTGTTCATTGGGTTATGTAATCCATAGGCAGTCAAGAGCCAATGAATGTTCTTATATAACAGAAAACGAGATTTCATTTACTTTGTCCTAAATTAAGAGGCGAACCTCAGCCTCTTCGTTCGAAAATGGACGCATGTTAAAAGCGCTGAAGAGCATATCAGCGCTTTTTTCATTAGGCTGTTTTTGCATAATTCACTGCTATTTACCAAGTAAAGCGGTGTGGTTGATTTCCTCTCCAGATGCTCGCTTTCCGCGGGGCGGGCGGTGAGCCTCCTCGGCGTAAACGCCTGTGGGGTCTCACCTGTCCCGCTGCTCCCGCAGGAGTCTCGCACTTGCGCTCCAACCAACGTCAAATAGTTTTGTTCTAAAAAACAATCTTTACGAAAAGAGCCTTTTATTATGATGAAAACATAAGAAACCCAAAACGATTTAAGATACACGGTGAACTAAAAAACAACTTTCAATGTTCCAGTTATCAAAGTATTCATTTTAGTACTTTGTAACATTATAAATAAATTCATTATAGCAATATAAAAGTAAATTATTCACAAATAATTTTTCATCAGGAAAATAATTTGAATAAAGTTTTTGATTTTCGCGAGATTTAGTGACTTTTGAAAAAAAGATGGACATCAGATCATCAAGTTACTATTTCACCTAAAAGGAGTGAAGGTTCTTGCAACAGTGCAGTTGTACCAGTAAAAACTATGGAAGTTGAATGTGATAAAAATTTCAATTTAGCTAAGAAAGTGGATCTATTGGATAAACCCGAATAATTTATAATACAGAGATTCCAGATACAGATACTTCCCATGTGGAAAACTATTATTATTGATAATGAGTGGTAACAGAACATTATTAAGGGAAGGACTTTTCTATCAGAAATTATTGTTTTATAAAATCATTCTGTAATGAATTTCAAAGATTCCCCATTGTACTTTTTTATATCAACTACATCAAAGCCCACAAATTCTTGAAAATCATTGTCCGCAAAACAAAAGTCAATTCCTTTAAAGCTAAACTTACTTTTAATATCCTTTTCAGTTATGCGGAATGAAAATTTCTCTCCATTTTTCTTATATATTTTCTTGCTTCCAGCTATTTTAGACAACTTTGGTGTCATTGGGCCACAAAACTCGATCCTCACTATTCTACTACCTTCATCTTCTGCTAAATATCAACAGGACTAGGACCGCCCCTGTTGCTGCTTCTTGAACTGGTTATTTACATCATAAGTTGAAATTAAGATAAGCCTTTAAAATTTTTGAAACAACTCACCACACCATACCTCCCTCATAATCTGTAACTAGGCACATTTTGAGGGGGACGGATCATGGAGATGGAATTAACGGCACTCCATTGGATTTATGTTGTATTTATTGCATTGATAATCGGGTTTATGGTAAAACGTCGTGATACTACCCTCATCTGCATAGTTGGAATATTCCTTTTGGCTTTAGTGGCTACAGGCAGTTTAGCACCCTCCATAAGCGGGATATTCAACAGCTTCATTTTCGCAATCACGGAATTAATGTCCACAATTTTAATCATTTCCATCATCGTTGCCATGAGCACGGTTTTAACGAGGTCCGGCATTAATGATGTCATGATTGCACCATTTGCGAAATTCATTAAGAATCCTACACTTGCCTTTTGGGTAATTGGAATCGTCATGATGATCATATCTTGGTTTTTCTGGCCATCACCTGCCGTTGCCTTACTTGGGGCAGTCCTGCTCCCCGTTGCCTTACGAGCTGGCTTACCTGCTCTTGGCGTGGCGATGGCGATGAACCTTTTTGGTCATGGAATCGCATTATCAGGGGACTTCATCATTCAAGCTGCTCCTAAACTAACTGGGGATGCCGCTTCCATACCAGTCGGTGATGTCATCGCTGCGAGCATTCCTCTTGTCATTACAATGGGGGTCGTCACCACCATATCCGCCTTTATCCTTTTAAAGCGGGATATGAAGCTGGGAAGAATCAATGCGGCGGATAATGAGGGAATCATCCAAGATCAGACAATCAGTGAGATCTGCTCACACTGGGACAAAAGAAGTTTTTTGCCGTTTTCATTCCTATTGCCTTTCTGTTGGATGTTGTGGCATTGTCGGTTTTGAAGTTGCAAGGCGGAGATGCCACGGCGTTGGTTGGCGGTACAGCCGTTTTCATTTTGCTGATTTTATCCCTTGTCGCACATAAACAGCAAGGATTGGAAAAATCAACCGCCTATTTGATTCAGGGTTTTCAATTTGGCTTCAAGGTATTCGGACCTGTGATCCCAATCGCAGCATTCTTCTATTTAGGTGATTCGGGATTTAATCAGATCATCGGGGACTACTTACCAAAAACATCACTCGGCATCGTCAATGACCTCGGTGCTGCCCTAGCGGCCTCCGTTCCTTTAACGAAAGAAATAGCCGCCATCACATTAACGGGCATTGGTGCCATCACTGGCTTGGATGGATCGGGCTTCTCAGGCATTTCTTTAGCCGGATCTGTCGCCAAACTATTTGGAACGGCAATCGGAAGCGGAACCGCCACCTTGACTGCACTCGGGCAAATAACTGCGATTTGGGTTGGCGGAGGTACATCTCCGTCGACTAAAAACATCTCTTGTGTCTACCGGAAAAAACAAAAAAGCACAGCGTGTATAAATAGTGTTGGACCACTACTTATACCGTCCGCCTACTCACGATAGGCAAACACTTGCTGTACCCTTATCCACATTTTACAATATGTGCTGGGTTGGAGCAACGTTTGCCATGATCAATTATGGTGAACGTTGCTTTTTTGTTTCCAAAGAGGAGACAACATATTAATGAAGAAACGTATTGATGTAATCGCAAATGAAGAAGCATATAACAATTTATCATCTTTCACTGACATTGAAGAATTAAATAAGAATGTACGAGTTTGCCGAGACGCCATTCGTGCGTCTGTGAAACGTGTGGATGTACAAGCTAGATTAATTAAGTTGTTAGAGATTTTAAAGCGTCACAGTTGCAAACAAATTGGTGTGAGCTACATGTGTAAGAACACAATTGCGGATAAGCTTGAAGTATCTTATAAAACTGTTCAACGTTTAATGAAGAAACTTGAAGACCTCGGAATGATCCGCCAAGTACCAATGAAGCGTAAAAAAGATATGATGCAAACAGCTAACGCTATTATCATTCAACCTGTGAAAGATGAACTGTCCGACAAGCAACCTACTAAAAGTCCTACTAAGTGTCCGACCATTAAAACAACTACTTCTTTCTTAAAACAAAAGATTAAAAACAATAAACGTAAAGCCGTTGCTCAATTCTCTCATGTGGATAATTCTCTTGGAAACTCTGTAAAACAAGCAAATTTTTTAGCTAATTGGGTTCCAGATGTATTTAGTAATCTCGTAGGGTCTTTCTACGAAAAGGCTGAAACAATACAGGAGTTTTGGAAGGTAATTAAACAGTGTAATAAAGTGGTTGATTATTCTACTAACGAAAGAGCATTTACAAGTAAACAGGAAATAGAAATCGGCACTAAAGCATTTAAGGAATTTGCTATGAAGGTTAAGAGTGGAGTTAAGATGCATAAAGGAAAGTTTGTTTATTTCAATGGGATTGTGAACAAGCTTATGAATGAGCTTTACTTTGATGCAGATTTTATGAACAACCTTAATTAATCAGAAAGGTTTTTACCTGGCCAGAAAATTTTATTCTTATGGCATTAATGGGGCAAAATAGTTGAAAATAATAGGAGAGGGAAACTACCTAACAGGTGCGTTAAATAGATAGAAATATAAAATTGGTGCAAACAAAAAACCTCTAATTGATTAGAGGTTTTTTTGAAAATTATATTTTATTACATTAACAAATAGCTGTGAGTGTAGATTCTAAGTTTTCGCTGCCCTACTCTTACTAAAGGGTGCGTTCGTATTATAGAGTTAACCAGTTTTTACTGGTTGCTCCTTTTTTTATAGGACCTATTATTTAGGGCTGGGGAATATCCGCCAGCCCTTTCCTGCTTAATAATCATAATACAATTCTTCCGCCCGCTTCTTGTCCGTTCCCTTCAGATAAGCCCATATATAGCGAGGGTTTTTGACCATAACCCAATCCCCGAATTTATCAAACTTTCTGCTTGATGTGAGCATGCCAAAAGGGATGATGCCGAAAAGCTTTCGATTTACCAGCCCCCACATCATCAGCCGATGGGCAAAATCAGCGTCTTCGGCCATAAGCAATTCCTCATTGAATCCGTTAATGGCCACGAAATCTTTTCTGTAGCACCAGAAAATCCCAACTGCAATCAAACCATACTTAATTAGCATTGGAATGGATATGGCTGCAACAGATGTTAGAATCCCCAAAGACATACGGTCAAATAACCCGGATGTCCCGCCACCGATAAATAACCCGCTCGATAATAACAAATTCACTCTAGATAGGAATCCTTTAGACATTTTGGTATCTGCATCTATCGTAATCAGAATATCTCCAGTGGCAACTTTCGCCCCTACATTTCTAATTTTTGAAAGATTTTTGTCCTTATTTTTGATCGTGATCGCATTATAGGATTTTGCGATTTCCTCCGTCCGATCTGTACACCGATTCAACACAACAATAATTTCAACCTGATCCTTATACCGCTTTGAAGCAGCTTTGATGGATTCCAGACACCCCGCTATATATTTTTCTTCATTGTGAGCAGGTATAATGATAGAAAACTTCTTATTCCTATTTTCCTGTGTCAATTTTCTCACCCTTTCTTTATATAATTCAAATTCAAAAAGTGTCAGCTTAGAAGATTGATTTTAATAACACTCAGTTATATAAAATATGAAAAAAGTGACGGATTGCTTGTACATCTTTCCTGTTTCTTATAAGAATGTTAGTGGATTCAACGAATTTACAAATGAAGTTATATGAAAATATAGGAAAATGAGACGGAGTAAGTGGTATACATTTGGGAAACTGACGGATAAATCTTTATGTGTTCAATTGAACATCTGGCTAAAAATGGAAAAAAGCCTGTGTTTGTTAAGACAGTTTGGAATGTCCTGTGGATTCTAAAACAATGGGAGCTCGAACTCCAGTCATACTTTCGATGTCTTGAAGAAATAAAGAAAAGTTCTCTAATCCTTCGAGGGTATATGTCACCTTAAAACTATATTTGTAACGCTTTTTCTTTTCCAAGTATGCTTGAACCTGACTTTCACTTTTGCGATATCCAGACCTACTACTGGATTCATTCTTAGATCTCCTCCTAAAAACTAACCGGTACCCCTAATCCTTCTTGTTGTATGATAGCTTCGCTTTTATACGCGATCTAGGTCTAGGTCCCAACCAGCCCCAATCGTATTTCTACAAGTAGGGGGCGAACTGTTTACTTGAGGGGATTTATGTTAGTCCCAAGGTGCGTCCGTTCTACCCCCCAGCTACCGCTATCATATATCGATTAAAAAATGATCATCCAGAAATATCTGGCTGACCTTATAATACTAACGGGTGCGTTAGTTTCATAGAGCACAAAATGAGACCATTATATGAGTGGTCTCTTTTTTTATTTGTTCAGCGAACCCTAAAGAAACAGGGAATAAAAATATTTAGTCGGAAATATAAGTGTTTTATCCCTAGCTGGATAAATACAGGAAACCACCCTACAATTAACAATTTAAAATAGCTAAATTACTGTGTATGAAGGTCGATGATTTATATAAGGAGGAAGAGGAATGAAAAAAATATTAGTTATATTATCTGTTATGATTTTGCTTACAGCTTGCGGGAAGAACTTGGATACTTCTTGATGCGTTCGGAAGTGAAGAAGATATTGAGACTTACAACAAAATGGTTGATTTAGATAATGCCGGTTCAAACGCTTTACTACCTGGCAAAAGTGTTGAATATGTGGCGGCATTTGAATTAGACAATGAAACTCACGATGTTACTTTTACAGCGATAGATCAAAATACTTTTGAACAAGTCGGAAAGTATATTGTAAAATTGAAATAATATATATTGCCCCTTACTTGATAGGGGCTTTCGTTATTTAAAAGTTTCCTAATTACAAAAATATTGAGGGAAAAATTATGAACATTAATATCAAGGTTTACTTACATGCAAAAGAAACTAATTTTTTACAAAGTGGCAGCTTCCCTGTTCCTAATTCAGATTTTAAGAAGGATCCAGATTGGGCAGCTGCTATTGCGGCATATGAATGGATACAGCAGATTAAAAATAACTTTGCAGCTAGTGAGGATTTCCGGATTGATCAAGTTGTTTATAACGATGATATTGATATTACGGAGTTAGTTAAGAAGGTTAAGCCTCTAATTTAAAACAAAAAAGAGACCTACTCGTTGAACTATACCCCGGATAACGGACACACATAAAAAAGTGTCCCTCTACACCACCAATACCACCAACAGTAATTCTTCTTAAATCATTTGCATTTATATCTTCATTTATTATTAAATTATACATTTTTAGTAATTCCCCCCCAAATCTTTATTTGTTTTAGATTATGTAAATATAAGGATGATGTTTAGGTTCATTACCTAGAGGTATGTACATTCGTGGAATTTTAAGTAAAAAGCCCACCATCACTGGCAGACTTTAAACGAAATTTTGTGACATTTTTGTATTTATTTACATGCTTGTACTTTAACCATAGAAAATATCATCGTAAAAATTATCCCAATAACGATGGGAATAGCGGTTAGGATAGTGGTTGAAACGGAAAAGGCGGTGCTCACGGCGGTGGCCCCTACGACGACGAAATTCAAATTCTCTGTCAAATTCACGACGGCGAAAATCGTTACACATATAATCACCTCCTGAATACTTATAATTTATGTTATTCTTTTTTAGATTTTACGATTGGACAACACATAGGACAACAACACATTTTATAAAGTCAATATTCTGTTGCTATTTTAGTGAAAAGTAGGAACATTCTGTTCATGAATCTTTATTTCTTGTTCAACTAACGGTTCAAAGAAGACCACAATTTAAGTGGTCTCTTTTATTTGTTCAAAAATCAACATTAATGTTTAACAAAGCCAAAGTAAAAGAAGCCCCTCTCAACTAAGAGAAGGACTTTAAAAGGTCGGAGTGTTACTAAGTTAGGGCAACACAATAATATTTTATCCATTGAATTACATATATTCTTCCTTAATAAAAAATAAGCCCCATCTCATTTAAGAGTGGGGCTTTTATTCTGACGGAGTGCAAAGGGAAAAAAACTATAATATTATTGTATCCATTCATTTACTTTTTATTCATACTTTTTGTTATGCAGCAAATAACTCTTCAAATGTCTCTTTCCCTGCTTTTCCATCATCGAATAAACCTTTTTTCTCTTGGAATTTCTTCAGTGCTTTTTCAGTACTTGTCCCGAAGTTAGAATCAAGTGTTCCAGGATTATATCCTTCGATGTAAAGCGTCGCCTGTAGAATCCATGTGATATTCCCTTTTGTTCCCTTTTTGACAGTGACGATTGCCGCCTTCGTCTTAGATCCCCATTTACCGTCCACAACAAGCTTTTTATTGAATTGCTTATTAAGTTCTGTTTGTAGGCCTTTGATAAGCGCTGTTTTAGTTTTAGGACCTTTAATCCCATTCACACTAAGACCGGCTTTATACCGGCTATTTAATGTTTTTTGAATGGAAACTATAACACTATCCCCACTACTCGTAGGCTTCGTGTCTTCTTTGATATTATTATCAGGTTTTTCACTAACATCTTTAGCATTTCCAAAATTGATTTTCTGACCAATTTTTAATTTAGTTGGATCTATTCCAGGATTTGCTTTAATTAAATCTTCAACTTGCAAGCCACCCGTTCCATCTTTATGTGCAATGCTCCAAAATGTGTCCCCTTCTTGGATGGTATAAACATCAGGAGCCGGTTGTGGTTTGACTGGAGTCTTTGAGCCTTTCCAATCAAAAGCATCTCTGTAGTTATACTGACAACAAGCTTTCCAACTATAACCTGGCATTTCATTATGGGCCTTATCATATTTCCCGATCCCATCTTTAACAAGTGCAGCGTGAAGTTCTGCAATACTGGCAAGTGTGGCATCATCCATAGTTTCATATCGATAATCTCCAGCAACGCAGATACCTAGAGAGAACTGATTGCTATTCCCCACATGGAAGGTCCTGCGGTCGATATCATTCGCATATACAATCCGAGCTCTTATACCTTTTGGTGTGTTAATAACATTCTTAGGCTCTATAACAAATGTATACCCTATCCCCGGCCACCCCAGCATGTTTACATGGTAACCCGCAAAGCTTGCAGCATCAGAACCACCCAAATCTTTCTTTGTTAAGGAATGGTGCCAAACTCGGTGGGTAATTGATTTTGTGCGTTTTGAATAAGTGCC